>NZ_JBQQCN010000004.1:0-189332 GCF_052246795.1 Halobacillus sp. K22
ACCCCGATAGACACGACCAGCATAAGCCGACCATCAAAAGGATTGTGCTTTTTCCATCCGTTGATGAGCGGCTTATGTCTCGAGTGTCTGGGTGATGGAACAAGACGAGTTATTTCCCCACCAACCCCTTTCTATCTAGAGCAACGGGCCCAATTGTCTCGAAACTGAGTCTTCCAGAAAAGGGAGCTTTTTTGTAAGATTGAAGCGGGGGATTAACAGGATCTAATAAAAAGTAATAAAGCAGGTGAGTGAATTGAAAACGTTTCGTCTGTCGCAATCGTCATCGGCCTCAGTAGACTTGAAACCAAACGTAACAGCTGTAGGTTTCTTTGACGGGGTTCATAAAGGTCATCAGCAAGTGATCAGCACGGCTATAGAGAAAGCTCAGGAATGGAACTTGAAAAGTGCCGTAATGACTTTTGACCCTCATCCTTCTGTAGTTTTAAAAAAGGAAAAGCAGCATGCGCACTACATTACTCCCCTTAAAGAAAAACAGGAAATTCTTGAGAATATGGGAGTAGATTATTTATTCGTCATTCATTTTGATACTGACCTGGCTGCTTTATCTCCTCAAGCATTTGTAGATGAATATTTTGCTAGTTTAAAAGTAGAGCATGTCGTAGCAGGATATGACTTCAGTTATGGGCACAAGGGGAAGGGCTCCATGAAAACACTTCCTGAACATGCTAAAGGGAGATTCACTCATACTGTCGTTAAGAAAGTTGCCCAGGACGAGGATAAAGTTAGTTCTACAAGAATTCGTGCCTTACTTGATGAAGGAAGGGTTTCTGAGGTTCAAAAGCTTTTAGGGCGAAAGTTCGCGGTGCGAGGAGAAATCAGTGAAAAGAGCTCGGAGAAGTGTTTTACCATCGATGTGAGCCCTTCTTATTATCTTCCTCATTCTGGCGTTTACGCTGTAATGATCTCGTATCAACAAAGGCACTATAAAGGAATGGCGGTTCTAAAGAACAGTGAGCTTACTGGAAATGAAAAAACGAACCGAAAGCTATTTCTTCATTTTCTTGAAGCTCCACACTCTGAACTCCCTGCAGAGTTTATCGTTTATTTTCATCAATTGATCAGAGAAGAAAACCTCTCTGGTCAGATGAGTGAACTCAGTAGTCAAAGGGAAAAAGATAAAGCGGATATCCGGCATTTTTTTCGCATAGGTTAAAGGTTATCCTTGCATTTTGTCTTCAAAAATTGTAATCTTTACTATGGAACCTTCGCTTGGCGGCACGTAACTCCGACGTCCGCTCGGGGAAAGGGAATTTTAAATTTTTACAGGAGGTGTAGCTATAATGGCTATCACACAAGAACGTAAACAGGAACTAATCAATGAGTACAAGACTCATGACACTGACACTGGATCTTCTGAAGTACAAATTGCTGTACTTACAGCTAAGATTAATGCATTGAATGAGCATTTGCGTACTCACAAGCAGGACCACCACTCTCGTCGTGGCTTGCTTAAAATGGTAGGTAGACGCCGTAACCTATTGAACTACCTGCGTAATAATGACATTACACGTTACCGTGATTTAATTAAAAGTCTTGGCTTGCGTCGTTAATGATGGTAGAAAAAGCGGGAGTATTCCCGCTTTTTCTGTATGTTTACATACATAAGGGTGTAAACTGAGATTAAACCCTTAATTGTACTAATGAGTTATTTTGAGAGGAGTTAAGTTTTATATGGCAGATGAAAAGCAAGTGTTTTCAATTGATGTGGCCGGCCGTACTTTTTCTGTAGAAGTAGGCGAATTAGCAAAACAAGCTAATGGTGCTGCACTTATCCATTATGGAGATACAACCGTTCTTTCTACAGCAACGGGGTCCAAAGAACCGAAGGACCTTCCATTTTTCCCTTTAACAATTAATTATGAAGAGCGTTTATACGCAGTAGGTAAAATTCCTGGAGGTTTCATTAAGCGAGAAGGCCGTCCTAGTGATAAAGCAGTCCTGGCTTCCCGCCTGATCGACCGCCCAATCCGACCTCTTTTTCCTGAAGGATTCCGTAATGATGTTCAAGTTATAAGTTCTGTGATGAGTGTGGATCAAAATTGCTCATCAGAAATGGCAGCGATGCTGGGTTCCTCTATTTCCCTTGGCATATCCAACATTCCTTTTGAGGGGCCTATCGCCGGCGTAATTGTTGGACGGGTAAACGGTGAATTCGTGATTAATCCAACTGTAGAAGAGCAAGAGAAAAGTGATATTGATTTAACAGTAGCCGGAACGAAAGATGCGATCAACATGGTAGAAGCTGGAGCTGAGGAAGTTCCGGAAGCAGACATGTTAGAAGCAATTATGTTTGGGCACGAAGAGATTAAACGTCTGGTTGCATTCCAGGAAGAAATCATCGCGGCTGTCGGCCGTGAGAAAATGGAAGTACAGTTGTTCGATCTTGAAGCAGAACTGAAACAAAAAGTTGAAGAAGAAGCTACAACTTCCATCGTTTCTGCCATTAAAACAGAAGAGAAAAAAGCAAGAGAAGATGCGATTGAGCAAGCTAAAAATGACGTGATTGCTTCATATGAAGAACAAGAAGCAGATGAGGAAACGATCAAACAAGTTGGAGCTATTCTAGAAAATATCGTTAAGACCGAAGTGCGCCGTTTGATTACGAAAGATAAAGTTCGACCAGACGGAAGAGGTGTAGATGAAATCCGTTCCTTAACTTCTCGTGTAGGTCTACTTCCGCGGACGCATGGTTCAGGGTTGTTTACAAGAGGACAAACCCAAGCTCTTAGTGTTTGTACATTAGGTGCCTTAGGCGATGTTCAAATTTTAGATGGACTGGACTTGGAAGAATCTAAACGTTTCATGCACCACTACAATTTCCCGAAATTCTCAGTCGGAGAAACTGGGCCAATACGTGGACCTGGCAGACGGGAAATTGGACATGGCGCATTAGGGGAGCGTGCTCTCGAAGTAGTGATTCCATCAGAAACTGAATTTCCTTACACGATTCGTCTTGTATCAGAAGTTCTGGAATCCAATGGTTCTACTTCTCAGGCAAGTATTTGCGCGAGTACATTGGCCATGATGGATGCTGGTGTACCTATTAAAGCTCCAGTCGCCGGAATTGCAATGGGGCTCGTGAAATCAGGCGATGATTATACGATACTGACTGATATTCAGGGAATGGAAGATGCCCTTGGAGACATGGACTTTAAAGTAGCAGGAACTGAAACAGGTGTAACTGCTCTTCAAATGGATATAAAAATCGAAGGGTTATCCCGAGAAATTCTTGAAGAAGCACTAGATCAAGCTAAAAAAGGCCGTATGGAAATTTTGGGTCATATGCTTGAAACACTTCCAGAAACCCGAAGCGGACTTTCCCAGTACGCTCCGAAGATTATGACCATGAAGATTAATCCTGATAAAATCCGTGATGTTATTGGACCAAGCGGGAAACAAATTAATCAAATCATCGATGATACTGGCGTTAAAATCGACATTGAACAAGATGGAACCGTCTTTATTTCTTCTACGGATGCTGACATGAATGCTAACGCTCAAAAGATAATTGAAGACATCGTGCGCGAAGTAGAAGCAGGGGAAGTTTACGATGGTAAAGTGAAACGTATTGAGAAATTCGGAGCCTTTGTTGAGTTATTCAAAGGAAAAGAAGGTCTTGTACACATTTCTGAAATGGCTGAAGAACGTATCGGTAAAGTTGAGGACGTTGTATCTATTGGGGATACTATTAAGGTGAAAGTCAAAGAAATTGACAATCAGGGACGAATCAATCTTTCCCGTAAAGCTATTCTCGTAGAAGAGAAGAAAAAACAGGAAGCTAATACAGAACAGTAGCTTCAACTTAAATGAAATAAAGATGCTGGCCTGCCAGTTTCTTTTTTTCGTGTAAGGGTCTAACTAGTTTTTTACTTTCATACACTTTTTTAGGAGTGGATTGTATGAAAGTAAGAAAAGTTGGACTTTTTTTTATGGTGATTTTTTTTACTGTAGGAGTTGGACTGGCCTACCTGACAGTTGGTCTACCGGAAGCTCCGGTTTCAGGTAGTGATGCTCTATATCAGGAGATTGAGAAGAAAAAAGTTAATTATGAATGGAAAGCTGAAGATGCACGGATTGATTCTGTGTGGAAAAAAACACCTGGAATTATCGGACGCTCTGTTGATGTAGAAGCCTCTTATTTAAAGATGAAGGAAAAAGGTAAGTTTGACCCGAAACTGCTCGTATTTAAACTGATTAAGCCTAAAGTTTCCCTTAGTGATCTTCCTCCTTCTCCTATTTACAGAGGGCATCCAGAAAAGCCGATGGTTGCGTTTTTAATCAATGTATCCTGGGGAGAAGAATACATTCCTGATATGATAGAAACCTTCAATGAACATCAGGTAAAAGCAACGTTCTTTATTGACGGAGCGTTTGCACAAAAATTTAACGAACTGGTTCAGATGATTGAAGAGGAAGGGCACACCATCGGTACTCATGGTTATAACCATAAAGATATGGGGCGGATGTCGAAGGAGGAAGCCAGAAAAAATCTGGAACAAGCAAATGAATGGTTATTCGCTCTGACAAAGACTCAGGTTAAATACTTTGCGCCTCCATCAGGGAGTTATAACATGGCTGCGGTCGAAGCAGCTCACGAGATGGGAATGGAAACCGTGCTATGGACTGTGGATACGGTGGACTGGAAAAAGCCGACTCAAGACGTACTGATGAACCGAGTGATGGGACGCATTCATAACGGAGCTACCATTCTAATGCATCCTACAGAAGTTACAGCCGGCAGTCTGCCGGAGCTTATTCAGTCGATTAAAAAAGAAAATTATCGGATCGGTTCTCTTCCAACGCTGCTCAGTGAAGAACGTTAAGGAAAGGGTGGACCATAATGAGGTTAAAATCACTAGCTAAAAAGGAAGTAATTGATGTGGAAAATGGCCAGAAACTCGGTGTGCTCGGCAGAGCTGATGTCATATTTGAGCCAAGTACAGGAAAAATTGAATCTATCGTTATTCAAAACAATGGAATGACAGGGATTGGACCTGCAAGAAAAGAATTAATCATAGACTGGGAACAGATTCAGACCATAGGAGAAGATACGATTTTACTAAAAAATAGTTCAGATTAATTATAGGGTTTATATTTCATTCAAGCTCCAATGTGAGGCTTATTTCACTTCCCCTTAGTTCTTAATGTAAATCAGGACGGATAAAAAGGAGAGCAGGCGAACCCCAAAACCTGAACGATCTTCATGTTGGGATCATTTCAAGATAAGGGATAAATTAACCTATTGATGTAACAGAAAGAAAAAATAGAAGTTTAAAGAAACCATCCTATGGAATCCATAAGATGGTTTTTTAATGAATTTTTATTTCTTTGAATGGGACCCGTTCATTTGCTTTCACTAACTGTCTGGTACGGCATAGGATACAAGGAGATTAGATCATAGAAAAAGGAGACATCCGGCATGCTGACAGGATTTCATGTAGCGGTTATAGGGGGCGATGCCCGGCAGATCGAAATCATTCGAAGACTGAATGGTTGGGGTGCAACTGTTTATATAGCCGGCTTCAATCAGTTGAATGAAAGTTTTACTGAGGCCATCGACCTTGACTTTGACAGTGATCAGGTAAAACAATTGGATGCGATTATCCTTCCTATTCCAGGAATGGATGAAGACGGGAACGTGGACGGAATTTTTTCTAACCGTCTGATATCAATAACGGAAGATTGGCTTAAAAAGACCCCTGAACATTGCTTGATCTTTACAGGGATTTCAAATAATTATTTAAATGATTTAACCAAACGTGTAAACCGATCTCTTATTCCTTTGATGGATCGTGACGATGTTGCCATATTTAATTCCATACCCACTGTGGAAGGGACGCTTATGCTGGTAATCCAGCATACGGATTTTACGATTCATGGATCAAAAGTAATCGTTCTTGGATTAGGGCGCGTAGGGATGGGGCTCGCCAGGACATTTGATCATCTTGGAGCAGAGGTGTCTGTGGGGGTAAGATCTTCTAAGAGTGCTGCAAGAGTATATGAAATGGGATTGACTCCAATTGACATGACAAACCTTGAGGACGCTGACCTGGAATGCGATATACTTTTGAATACTGTTCCTCAGCTTGTGGTTGACTCTTCCATGATTAAACAGCTTCCCTCACATGCATTAATTCTAGACCTTGCTTCTAAGCCAGGAGGAACAGACTTCGGCTACGCAGATAAAAGGGGGATTAAGGCTATTCTTGCTCCGGGTCTCCCCGGTATTGTAGCGCCAAAAACAGCGGGGCAGATCATTGCTGATGTTGTCTATCGCTTATTAAGTAAGAATATTAGGAAGGAGATCGATCATGACGCATAGTTTAAAAGGAAAAACAATAGGATTTGGTCTTACCGGTTCTCATTGTACCTATCATGAAGTGTTTCCTGTTATGCGGGAACTTGTAAATATGGGAGCGATTGTAGTTCCGATCTTATCTTATACCGTGCAAAAAACGGATACTCGTTTTGGGGATGCTGCCGATCACTTGAAGACCATTGAGAAGATTACGGGGGAGAAACCGATCATGACCATTCCGGATGCTGAACCCCTGGGGCCTAAACGTCCACTGGACTGTATGGTAATTGCCCCTATGACGGGGAATTCCACCAGTAAGTTTGCTAATGCACTGACGGATTCTCCAGTTTTAATGGCTGCAAAAGCTACTCTTAGAAATGAAAATCCAGTAGTTTTAGCCATTTCAACAAATGATGCGCTGGGGTTAAATGGTGTAAATGTGATGAGGCTGATGGCCACGAAGAATATTTATTTTGTACCGCTTGGTCAGGATCATCCATACAAGAAACCGAATTCTTTGGTAGCTGACATGACGCTTATTCCGAAGACGATTGAGAAAGCGATTGAAGGGAAACAGCTTCAGCCTGTTTTAATTGAACGTTATAAAGAGTAAATTTCCTGTTAAGGACCAACTGGCTGTGGTAATATGATAAAATAACAAAAATAGTGACAAATTCAACTATTCTAACAATAAATAAAGAAAAGGGGTTACTAATTATGAGCCAATCCAACACATATAACGTTGCTGTAGTAGGTGCTACAGGAGCTGTCGGTCAAAAGATGCTTGAAACACTTGAAGATCGAAACTTTCCAATTAATCAATTAAAACTTTTATCCTCCAGTCGTTCAGCCGGTCTGAAGACGACATTTAAAGGAAAAGAGTACGTAGTAGAAGAAGCTTCTCCTGAAAGTTTCACAGATATAGACATTGCATTATTTTCTGCTGGTGGATCCGTTTCAAAAAAACTAGCTCCAGAAGCCGTGAAAAAAGGCGCTGTTGTCATCGATAATACTAGTGCATACCGTATGGCTGAAGACGTACCTCTTGTCGTACCAGAGGTGAATGAAGCAGATATTAAAAATCACAAAGGTATCATAGCCAATCCGAACTGTTCCACGATTCAAATGGTAGCAGCCCTTGAACCGATCAGAAAATCATTAGGAATAAATCGAGTAATCGTTTCCACCTATCAGGCCGTTTCAGGTGCTGGGAATGAAGCTGCAGATGAACTGAGAGAACAATCTCAGGCGTTTTTGAACGGAGAGGACCTTGAAGCTAATCTGCTTCCTGTTAAAGGAGATGAAAAGCATTACCCAATTGCCTTTAACGCCCTGCCGCAAATTGATGTTTTTCAAGATAATGGATATACATTTGAAGAAATGAAAATGATTAATGAAACCAAGAAAATTATGCATATGCCAGAGTTATCTGTTGCAGCCACATGCGTTCGTTTACCGATTTTTACATCTCATGCGGAAAGTGTGTATATTGAGGTTGAACAAGACGGTGTATCAGTGGAAGAAATCCAGCGTCTATTAGCGGAAGCTCCAGGTATTGTTCTGCAGGATGATCCTGCTACACAAACCTATCCTACTCCATTAAGTTCGGCTGAAAAAAAGGATGTATTTGTTGGACGCATCCGTAAAGATTTGGATGAAGACCGCGGATTCCATTTATGGGTGGTCTCCGATAACCTCTTAAAAGGGGCCGCATGGAATTCAGTTCAAATTGCAGAGCGAATAGTTGCTAATCAATGGCTGTAAACTTTTTATGAGTTGAGGTGGCCGAATGAAGCTGCTTGTACAAAAATTTGGAGGAACATCGGTCCGGGATCGGGAAAGCAGATCCCGGGCAATCACTCATGTCAAAAAAGCCCTTCATGAAGGGTATAAAGTAGTGGTTACCGTGTCGGCAATGGGAAGGAAAGGAAGCCCCTATGCGACCGATACGATCTTAGGTTTAATTAATTATCCAGATACGTTGGTGTCAGAACGAGAACAGGATCTTCTTATGTCTTGCGGGGAGACCATCTCCTCCATTGTTTTTACCCATGAGTTAACGAGGGAAGGGGTTTCAACTGTTTCTTTAACAGGAGCACAGGCTGGATTTTTAACGAATGACGATTTTACAAGAGCTAAAATTATTCGGATGAATCCGGCAAGAATCTATAAAGAGCTTGAAACTCATGACGTGGTAGTAGTAGCTGGTTTTCAGGGGCAGACGGAAAAAGGTGAAACGACTACGATTGGCCGAGGAGGCAGTGACACATCCGCTGCAGCACTCGGAGCGGCATTATCAGCTGAGTTCATTGATATTTTTACAGACGTAGAAGGAATCATGACGGCGGACCCACGAGTGGTTACATCAGCTCGACCATTAAATGTGATTACGTATAATGAAATCTGTAATTTAGCCTATCAAGGTGCGAAGGTTATTCATCCAAGAGCAGTTGAAATAGCAATGTACGCTAAGGTGCCTATTCGTGTCCGTTCAACTTATTCAGAGCTGCCAGGAACGTTGGTAACTGGAATAAAAGAACCTCCTGCTGGGAAAGACATTTCCGATCGTGTCGTAACAGGAATTGCCCATATGATGGGGCTGACTCAAATAAAAGTTCTCTCAAAAGAAGATCCCTCAAAATTACAATCCGATGTTTTTAAGTCTATGGCTGCTGCCAACATTTCGGTTGACTTCATCAATATTTCTCCAAGTGGCGTCATTTATACCATCAATCATATTTATACAAAAAAAGCGGTCAGCATTCTTGAGGATTTAGGGTACGAACCTGAAATAAAAGAAAAGTGTGCTAAAGTTTCTACTGTAGGAGCGGGAATCGCCGGCTTCCCTGGCGTTACGGCTAAAATCGTTCAGTCTCTAACAGATTCCGGTATCCAGATTCTCCAATCAGCTGACTCCCATACAACGATATGGGTGCTGATTAAAGAAGAGGATCTAGTTCAGGCTGTTAATGCGCTTCACGAATCTTTCCAGCTCAACGTAGAAACGGTGAAAGGGGAAAGAACATCATGAATTTCGGGAAAGTCTTAACAGCCATGGTTACCCCTTTTGATAATCATGGAAAGATGGATTTAAAGAAAACAACGGAACTTATCGACTATTTATTAGCCAATGGAACCGATGGATTAGTGATCGCTGGTACAACTGGTGAATCACCAACTCTTTCACCTGAAGAAAAAGTGGAACTCTGGGAACATGTGGTTAAGGTGGTAAATGGACGTGTTCCGGTAATTGCAGGGTCCGGGAGCAATAGTACAGATAATTCCATTCATCTATCCAAACGTGCAGAAAAAGCAGGGGTAGATGCTGTAATGCTGGTAGCTCCTTATTACAATAAACCGGACCAAAGAGGTCTGTATCAACATTTTAAGACAATTGCAGAAGCTATTAAGTTACCCGTAATGATTTATAACGTCCCAGGAAGATCCGTTGTGCAGCTGACCCCTGATACAATCGTTTCCTTATCCCATATTAAAAATATAGTATCTGTCAAAGAAGCAACAGGAGATTTAGATGGAATGTCAGAAATCATTTCCCGTACAGAGGATTCTTTCTCCTTATACAGCGGTGATGACAATCTTACACTCCCTGCTTACGCGATTGGAGCTCATGGTATTATCTCTGTATCAAGCCACATCATTGGAAATGAAATGCAGACGATGCTTAAGCTTTATAAAGAAGGAAAGGATAAAGAAGCCGCGGCTCTTCATCGAAAACTTCTGCCGCTGATGAAAGGGATGTTTAGTGCTCCCTCCCCTACACCGGTGAAAGCAGCTTTAAAGATGATTGGAATCGATACCGGAGGGGTGCGATTACCGTTAGTACCATTATCCGATAAAGACCATGCGACAATACAGCATATATTGAGGCAGGTAAAGCCTTATGAAACCGAAAAGGGAGTGTAGTCCCTTTTCGGTTTCATTTTTGGCAGGAAAACGGCTGTTTCTTTCGAGTGACTTGCATGTATGATAGCAGCTTTCTTGAGTCATACTACGTGAAAAGAGCGAAAGGAGCCCTGCCTTATGAAAGAATCTCCTCAAGAACATGAAAAGGATAAATCCAAAGGACAATCGTCCATTGTGGATAAGATCCAGCAGCTTGGTCAATCCAATGTACCTCAGCCTGCTGATTCCAATATTCACGTGCTCCCGATTATTGGGCAAATCGAGGGTCATGTTCAACTGCCTTCTCAAAACAAAACAACGAAATATGAACATATGATTCCTCAGCTTATAGCAATTGAGCAGAATCCTAAGATTGAAGGATTAGTCGTACTGTTAAATACTGTAGGTGGAGATGTGGAAGCTGGACTCGCAATTTCTGAAATGATTGCTTCTTTGTCCAAACCTACTGTTTCTATTGTTCTCGGTGGAGGGCACTCCATTGGTGTTCCTATTGCCGTTTCTTCGAATTATTCATTTATTGCTGAAACTGCAACTATGACTATTCATCCAATTCGCATGACCGGACTGGTCATAGGCGTTCCGCAAACGTTTGAATATATGGATAAGATGCAGGATCGAGTGGTTAATTTTGTGACCAGACATTCTAATGTAGACGAGGAAAAATTCAAAGAATTAATGTTCGCCAAAGGAAACCTGACCCGTGATATAGGCACAAATGTTGTCGGTCAACAAGCCGTAGACCACGGCCTTATCAATGCTGTAGGTGGAGTTAAAGAAGCCATGAGTAAACTGAATGAATTGATCGATCAGAACAAAGTTGACGGGAAGAAGGTCGTACAATGATTCACTATACACCCCTAAGTGAATACGATATTTTTCCTTCCAATGAAAAAGAACATCAAATTGTTTATAATCAGGACAAAAAGTGTTCTGTAAAATGTCAAGATATGGGTGATGGAAAAAAACAAATTGTACAGGTTTTATCTACGGATCCAGCGCATTATATGGATCCAGCCTTACAGCCAGGACAATGGTTGGACTCGTAACCCAATCATTTCCTGTGGTATAATGGTTACACTGGCTAGTCAGGATGTCGAGCATGTTTTCTTCTCCTTCTTAGAAGAGACAATCGGCATCCTTCTCTTTTCAAACTGTGTCTATTATTCTCTCAACCTATTGGATGTGTATATATCTACTTACAGGCTGCTCCAGCGCGCAAAAGTACAAACATTTTATATGGAGGTGTCTATTTTAATGGCTAGAAAAAGAAAAGCTTCTTCAAAATCTAAGAAAAAACAATCTGGATTAAAACAGCAGGTTAAGTTTGAATTGGTGGGATTGCTCTTTATCTTAATTTCTGTGTTTGGAAGCGGAGCATCAGCGATCAGCGACGGAGCTGTACCCGGTGGACTGGAGCGTATCTGGCAGTTTTTCTTCGGTGTATGGTATTTTGTGGCTTCATTATTTTTTCTTATACTCGGGATTTTCTTAATGGTTAAGAGGCGTTGGCCGTCTTTTCTACATAAACGTTTAATTGGAGTATATATTGTATTTGTCTCGCTTTTATTGTTCACTCACTTAGAAACTCTATCCGATGAACTTGCTGCAGGTGAAGGTTCAATTTTAGCTATGACCTGGGAACGTATCACTGGCATGATGAGGGGAGAGCTGTCTTTTTATAGCATCGGCGGCGGTCTTTCAGGCGCTTTCCTCTTGTCCATAACCTATTTTCTATTCTCAGGGACCGGAGCGGCCATACTATCGTTCTTTCTATTTTTAATTGGGATCATTTTTATTAGTGAATGGTCGATAGGCAACTTTGTAGGTGTGGTTGGAAACAAAGGGAAAGAGATTATGCAGGACCAGGTGAAGCGTCTAAAAGAATCCAGAACTCATTCCAAAGAGAAAAAATCTCTTTCCAAACAACCAGAAGAAACTACGGTCCTTGAAATAAATGAGCCGGAGACTCAGGAGTATGAAAATTCGGCTGAACCGATTATCCAGGACTTTACAGATCACGCTTATGCGAATGAGGAGAAGCCAGAACCTCATTCGTCCGAACAAATATCTCCTAAAGAAGAGTATGAGAGAGAGGAACCCAGTCTGGAAAAATCCATGCCTACAGCTGAATTGGAGAATTTCGATTATCAATTGCCTAGTATGGAGCTTTTAGATGAACCGACCTCCAGCCCTCAGAGTCAGGGGCGTTCCCACATTCAGGCGACGGTTCGCAAACTCGAGAAAACGTTTCAGAGTTTCGGTGTAAAAGCAAAAGTGACCAAAGTTCACGTGGGACCTGCTGTTACGAAGTATGAGGTGTATCCAGATACAGGAGTTAAAGTAAGTAAAATAGTTAATTTAAATGATGACCTGGCTCTTGCGCTGGCAGCCAAGGATATTCGAATTGAAGCCCCTATTCCCGGAAAGTCTGCAGTTGGAATTGAAGTTCCTAACCAGGAAATATCCATGGTTTCCTTAAGGGAAGTTTTGGAAACAGGGAAGTCCAACACAGAAGCGAAATTAGGTTTTGCTCTGGGCAGAGATATATCCGGTGAGGCAGTTATGTCAGAGTTAAACAAGATGCCACACCTGCTTGTAGCTGGAGCCACAGGCAGTGGTAAAAGTGTGTGTATCAATGGAATTATTACTAGCATTTTAATGAGGGCTAAACCTCACGAGGTAAAAATGATGATGATCGATCCAAAAAAAGTTGAGTTGAATGTTTACAATGGTATTCCTCATTTACTGGCTCCAGTCGTAACTGATCCAAAAAAAGCATCTCGGGCTCTTAAAAAAGTCGTCTCAGAAATGGAACGCCGCTATGATTTGTTTTCAGATACAGGTACCAGAAATATAGAAAGTTATAACGAATATATTAAAAAACACAATAAAGAAAGTGACGACACCCAGCCTCAGCTTCCTTATATCGTGGTATTAGTGGATGAATTGGCAGACTTAATGATGGTTGCTTCCAATGAAGTGGAAGATGCGATCACCCGGCTTGCCCAAATGGCACGTGCGGCGGGTATTCACCTGATTATTGCAACCCAGCGCCCTTCAGTAGATGTTATTACAGGGGTCATTAAGGCAAACATTCCTTCGCGCATTGCGTTCAGTGTGTCCTCTCAAACAGACTCCAGAACCATTTTAGATTCCGGTGGTGCTGAAAAACTGTTAGGACGAGGGGATATGCTCTTTACTCCGGTAGGATCCAATAAGCCAACCAGGGTACAGGGAGCTTTTCTGTCAGATGAAGAAGTGGAACGAGTGGTCAATTTCTGCGTGGAGCAACAGAAAGCTCAATATCAGGAAGAAATGATTCCTGAGGAAGAAAATGAAGTGAAGCAAGAGGTAGATGATGATCTTTATCCTGAAGCGGTACAAATGGTTATTGAAATGCAGAGTGCCAGTGTATCCATGATTCAGCGCAGGTTCAGGGTGGGTTATACGCGGGCTGCCCGCTTAATAGATGCGATGGAGGGTAATGGAATCGTAGGACCTTATGAAGGAAGTAAGCCAAGGTCTGTACTTGTCTCGCAAGTTTCAGAAGAGCAGTCCTCTTAATTGTTTATTAGCTGATCTAAATTCAGCACCAGCTGCTATAGTCATAAAGTCATAAATAGAGTTAGGACAAAACAGAAAAATGTCCTAACTCTATTTATTTATTTACAGAATAGTGTTATATTAATTAAAAATTGTGATGTGTCAAACGTCAGAGGTCAGATCACTCAATTGCAGTTTAATAGACTTGAGGTGTAGATAATGTCCATAAAGCATGATACGCGTCACCTGTACTTGCAGGTGATTGAGCAGATAAAAAAAGATATTGAAAACGGTATCTTTATCGAGAAACAGAAATTACCTTCTGAGTTTCAACTATCCAAATCTCTTGGGGTTTCAAGGGCGACATTAAGAGAAGCACTTCGACTCCTGGAAGAAGAAGGAGTTGTGACTAGAAGACATGGCGTAGGGACATTTGTAAATCCGAAGCCGCTTTTCACATCTGGAATAGAGGAACTTGATAGTGTAACAGGGATGATTGCGAAGTCGGGCATGAGTCCTGGAACGCAGTACTTAACGGCTGAGCTTGTGGAAGCTACTGCAGAAGACCGCAAACGCTTTGCTGTGCTGGATCTACATAATTTAGCAAAAGTGGAACGTGTCCGAACAGCAGATCAGGAACCGGTAGTTTATTGCATTGACAAAATTCCTGAGGGACTTCTGCCTATTGACCAAATTCGCGAAGCAGACTCCATGTTCGGAATTTTGGAAGCCTATACAGGTAAATCAATCAGCTATGCGGTCACCCATATCGAACCTATTGGCTATCATGAAAAAATTTCACCAATCTTGAATTGCGAACCCGAACAAGCTCTGCTGTTATTGAAACAAATGCATTATACAGCGGATGATGAACCAATGCTTCTGTCTTCCAATTACTTTAGAGCTGATAAATTCAGCTTCCACGTTTTAAGAAAAAGAGTGTAAGCGTTTTCAATAGTGTGTACCAATGAAAATATTGGGAGGTGAGGCTTGCTGAAAAAGAGGAAAAGTAACACTTTTGATGTGGTTCAGGGGTCAAACTTAATAAATTAGGGGGAGTTATTTTGTTTAAAAATCGTCGTTTTCTTTTAGTTTTTTCACTATTATTAGCCATTGTTTTAGTTCTTGGAGCGTGTGGTAGTTCTGATGGGGGCGGAGACTCAGCAGAGGACTCAGGAGGAGATAGTGAGAATAACAATGAAAACTCTTCTGAGAACGCTGGCAACGAAGATTTTTCAGTAGCCATGGTTACTGATGTAGGCGGCGTAGACGATAAATCGTTCAACCAGTCTGCATGGGAAGGTTTGCAAGCATTTGGCGAAGAAAATGGAATGTCTAAAGGTGAAGGTTACGACTATGCGCAATCAGAAAGTGATGCCGATTATACAACAAACCTTAACCGTCTTGTCCGTCAGGATTATAACTTAATTTATGGAATTGGATACTTATTACAGCCAGCTATTGAAGAGGTTGCCGCACAATATCCGGATACAAACTTTGCTATCGTTGATTCTGGCGCAGAGGGTGACAACGTGGCAAGTATCCTATTTAAAGAACACCAGGGATCTTTCCTTGCGGGTGTGGCCGCAGCAAAGAAAACCCAGTCTAATAAAGTTGGATTTGTAGGTGGAGTAGACGGAGCCTTAATCAACAAGTTTGAAGCTGGGTTTGAGGCCGGTGTTAAATCTGTAAATGCTGATATTACAGTTGATGTACAATATGCAGAAGCTTTCGACGCCCCTGATGATGGAAAACTGATCGCATCAGATATGTATTCAAAAGGTATTGATGTTATTTATCATGCTTCAGGTGCCACGGGAAATGGTGTTTTTGCTCAAGCCAAAGACCTTAAGAAAAATAACCCAGATGAAGATGTATGGGTAATCGGTGTAGACCGTGACCAGCATGAAGAAGGCGCTATTGGAGACAATAACGTAACGCTTACTTCTATGGTGAAGCGTGTGGATATTGCCGTACAGGATGTAGCTAATCAAGCTATGAACGGAGAATTCCCAGCTGGAGAAACTATTGAATACGGCTTGGACGATGAAGCCATCAGCCTGGCTCGTACAAATGAAGAAGCTTTAACAGACGACATTATTACAGCGATTGAAGATTGGAAAGAGAAAATCATCAACGGCGATGTCGAAGTACCTAGCACTCGTGAAGAATTAGAAACTTATGTGAATTCCTTATAAGGATGACTGGAAAAAGGCTGGTGTAAGCCGGCCTTTTTTTACTGTATGGAACAAAAATCATCAAATGAAGAGTTATCATACCCGGCCCTCTTCATTTGATGATTTTTAAAGAGCATGACTGGGACTTAAGCTTAGATGGATTCATCTTAGACAAAAAGGGAGTGAGGGCAGCAAATGGAATACGTTATTGAAATGCTTAACATTCGTAAAGAATTTCCAGGGATTGTGGCTAATGATAATATTAACCTTCAAGTTGAGAAAGGTGAAATCCATGCTCTGCTTGGTGAAAATGGAGCAGGAAAGTCCACATTAATGAATGTTTTATTTGGTCTTTATCAGCCTGAAAAAGGCGAAATAAAGGTAAAAGGCAAGAAAGTAAAAATTACAGATCCCAATGTAGCCAATAAGCTCGGCATTGGAATGGTTCACCAGCATTTTATGCTGGTTGATACATTTACGGTAACTGAGAATATCGTTTTAGGAAGTGAACCTAAAAAGGGTGGGACTGTAGATATAAAGAAAGCTGAAAAGGAAGTAAAAGAGCTCTCTGAGCGATATGGTTTAAATGTAGATCCAAGTGCTAAGGTTCGTGATATCTCCGTTGGGATGCAGCAGCGGGTAGAAATATTAAAAACTCTTTATCGGGGTGCTGAGATATTAATTCTGGATGAACCTACAGCCGTTTTAACCCCTCAAGAGATCAAAGAATTAATAGGGATCATGCACAGCCTTGTGAAAGAAGGAAAATCCATCATCCTCATTACTCATAAGCTGAAGGAAATTATGGAAGTCTGCGACCGATGTACGGTAATTAGAAAAGGGGAAGGAATCGGAACCGTTAATGTGGCTGATACTAATCCAACTGAATTAGCCTCGCTGATGGTTGGACGTGAAGTAAGCTTCTCTACAGAAAAAACCCCGGCTAATCCTAAGGAAACCTTCTTATCCATCAAGGACTTATATGTAAAAGATGTGCGCGGAGTGGACATGGTTAAAGGATTAAACCTCGAAGTTAAAGCAGGGGAGATTGTAGGAATTGCTGGTATTGACGGGAATGGCCAATCGGAGCTAATTGAAGCAATTGCGGGTTTGCGAAAAAGTGAATCAGGAAGCATTAAACTTCATGATCAAGTGATTACGAACTTATCACCTAGAAAGGTTACTCAGTCCGGAGTTTCTCATATTCCTCAGGATCGTCACAAATTTGGGCTCATACTAGACTTCCCGGTTGGTGAAAACATGGTGCTGCAGAGTTACTATCAGCAGCCTTTTTCCAAAAAAGGAGTCATGAATTTTAAGAATATATACAAAAAAGCACAGGAATTGATTGAAGAATATGATGTGCGTACCCCGAATGCCTATACGAAAGCTAGATCGCTGTCAGGCGGAAATCAGCAAAAAGCCATTATAGGACGTGAAGTTGACCGTTCTCCAGATTTAATTATAGCTGCGCAGCCTACACGCGGGCTTGATGTTGGGGCAATTGAATTCATCCATAAGAAATTGATTGAAGAACGTGATAAAGGGAGAGCCGTGCTGCTGCTATCTTTTGAACTGGAAGAGATCATGAATTTAAGTGATCGAATTGCGGTCATGTTTGATGGAAAAATCATTTCAGAGGTTAAACCGGAAGACACAAATGAACAGGATCTCGGTCTTATGATGGCAGGGAATACTCCACAGAAAGCAGGTGGGAGCTAAATGTTTGCCAATCGAACAGTTAATATTCTTATTCCTATAATATCCGTACTGCTCGGATTATTATCAGGGGCTGTTATTATGCTTGTTTTTGGTTACAACCCCTTGAAAGGCTACGCTGCTTTATGGACAGGCGCTTTTGGGGACGCTTATTTCTTCGGAGAAACACTGAGACAGGTTACGCCTTACATTCTTTCAGGACTCGCTGTCGCCTTTGCACTTCGTACAGGACTCTTGAATATTGGAGTCGAAGGCCAGGTCTTTGTCGGCTGGGTGGCATCCGTATGGGTGGGGGTAGCTTTTGAATTACCTATGATTATCCATCTTCCACTAGCTGTTCTGGCCGCTGCTTTTGCCGGTGCTTTTTGGGGGTTTATTCCCGGAATTTTAAAAGCTAAACTTGGCGTTCATGAAGTTATTGTCACAATTATGATGAACTACATTGCATTGTACTTATCTAATGAGATTGTAAGAAATGTTATTACAGATGGCAAAGATCGCACCGATTCTATCGCTCCTACGGCTTCACTTGCCTCTGAATGGCTGGCTGAACTGACTTTTTTTTCACGCCTTCATTGGGGATTATTGATTGCATTATTCATGGCTCTAGTCATGTGGTTTCTTCTAAATAAAACCACGCGAGGATTTGAATTACGCTCAGTGGGTTTTAATCAGCACGCATCAAACTATGCGGGCATGAGTGTAGGGAAGAATATAGTACTTGCTATGGTTATCTCGGGAGCTTTTGCGGGCCTGGCGGGCGCGATGGAAGGACTGGGAACCTTTGGTTACATGTCTGTTAAATCAGGATTTACGAATATTGGTTTTGACGGGATCGCTGTGGCTCTTCTTGGAGCGAACACTGCCCTTGGAGTGGTTCTTGCTGCCTTTTTGTTTGGTACTCTTAAAATTGGGGCCCTTAACATGCCGACCGTAGCTGGGGTTCCTACAGAGTTAGTGGAAATAGTCATCGCACTCATCATAATCTTTGTAGCATCAAGTTATATGATTCGCTGGATTATTTTACGCTTCAAAAAGGAGGGGAAATAAAATGGAATTTTTAGATATTCTGGCACGAATTATTCCACCTGCCATTTTCTTTGCATCCCCTCTGATTTTTACAGCCCTCGGAGGTGTATTTAGTGAACGTTCGGGGATCATTAATATAGGACTTGAAGGTCTTATGGTAATGGGAGCCTTTGTAGGTATTGTTTTTAATTTGACCTTTCATGAGGTTTTAGGTGATGCCACCCCTTGGGTTTCGATATTTGTAGCAATGGTAGTATCCGCTGTTTTTGCACTTGTTCACGCGGTAGCATCAATCACCTTCCGTGCCGACCAGGTGGTTAGTGGAGTGGCCATAAACTTTCTTGCCTTAGGAGTCGGTCTGTTTCTCACAAAGCAATGGTATGATAAAGGACAAACTGACATGGTGGACCGCCCTTTCTACACCATTGATATTCCTGTGCTGAATAAAATTCCAATCCTGGGTGACCTGTTTTTCTCGGGATGGTACCTAACTTCTTATTTAGCGATTATTTTAGCTTTCGCTGCCTGGTTCGTCATTTATAAAACTCCATTTGGCCTGCGTCTGCGGTCTGTCGGGGAGCATCCAATGGCTGCAGACACCAATGGTATAAATGTCTATGCTATGCGTTACGTAGCAGTTATGATCTCAGGAGCGCTTGGTGGTCTCGGTGGTTCCGTTTACGCTTTAACCATAGCACTTAACTTTTCCCATGCTACTATTGTAGGTCAAGGGTTTATGTCTCTTGCAGCCGTTATTTTCGGAAAGTGGCACCCATTGGGAGCATTAGGAGCGGCTATTTTCTTTGGACTTGCCCAAAGTTTAAGTATTGTTGGATCCAGTTTGCCTTTATTAGAAGACGTTCCTCAAATATTTTTATTAATTGCTCCTTACGTCCTGACGATTCTGGCTCTTGCTGGATTTATAGGACGAGCGGAAGCTCCTAAGTCTCTGGGTGAGGCATATGTTAAAGGAAACCGTTAGAATAAATTAAGCCCGGTCCACACACCGGGCTTAATTTTTTACATTTTGAAACATATACCTTAGCATAGGACGTAGCTTTCTATGGATGAATTACGTGGAGTGAGTCTATAATAGTAGAGAAACGACAAGGAGGATGGGAAATGAAGATTAAGGAAGAAGTACTGCTTGAAAAACAAGGATATCGATTACATATTCTACCTAGTAAAAAATACAAGACCATATCAATCGTGGCTAAATTTAAAACCCCATTAAAAAGAGAAGGAATTACAGAGCGGGCTTTGCTGCCTCACGTACTGCAGAAAGCTACGAATAATCATCCGAATGTAAGAGAATTCCAATCATCTTTTGAAAATTTATATGGAACGGTGTTATCGAGCGATGGAACGAAAAAAGGGGAAAATCACGTCATCAGTTTCCGTATGGAAGTTGTTAACGAAGCCTACCTTAATGATCAAGAGCCTATATTGGAAGAAGCTTTGAAACTGTTCAATGAAGTTCTCTATGCACCTAAAATTGAAGGAGAAGGCTTCGATTCGTCCATTGTAGAACGTGAAAAACAGACGCTCGAGCAAAAGATTACTTCAGTAAAAGACGATAAAATGAGTTATGCCAATATGCGTTTAATGGATCACATGTGTAAAGATGAACCTTATTCTTTACATGTAAGCGGTTATCAAGAGGATATCTCTTCAATCACTCCGGAAAGTCTTTACACTTATTATCGTTCGATGATAAAAAATGATTTGCTTGATGTTTATGTAATTGGAGATATAGATCAAGCTGATATTGAGAAAATGACTGATCAGTACTTCTCCCGTGAGCACAGCAGCAATCAGGATAACGATCAGGTATCTACTTCCAAAGACGTAAAAGAAGTAAATGAAGTCGTTGAACGTGAGGAAGTGAACCAGGGTAAACTTCATATTGGATACCGTACGTACACCAAATTCGGTGATTCAGATTATTATGCCCTGCAAATTTTTAACGGATTATTCGGAGGATTTCCAAGTTCTAAATTATTTATGAATGTTCGTGAGAAGCACAGTCTTGCTTATTATGCTGCTTCTCGTTTTGAAAGTCATAAAGGGTTGCTTCTTGTATTCAGTGGTGTGGATCCAAAAGACTACCAACAAGCGAAATCCATTATTTTAGAACAGATGGATGCGATGCAAAACGGAGATTTCACCGAAGATCAGGTTGAAGAAACGAAGGAACAAGTGATCCATCAGCTTCAAGAGACCATGGATAATGCCAATGGAATTATAGAGATCCTTTACCATCAAATGCTCTCCGGAGCTGAAATGCCTGTAAATGATCTAATCGAACACATCCGAAAAGTAACGAAACAGGATGTTGTATCTATGGCAAATAAGATTAAACTTGATACGATTTACTTCTTAACCAGCCTTGAGGGAGGGGAATAACTGTGGAAGAACTAGTCTATGACCAGATCAATGAAACCGTCTATACAGAAACAATGGATAATGGATTGAAAGTGTTCCTGCTTGCCAAACCGGAAATGGCTAAAACATTCGGAATTTTTACTACGAATTATGGATCCATTGACCAGACGTTCACGCCTATTGGTCAGGAAGAGAAAGTGACCGTTCCTGAGGGGATTGCACACTTCCTGGAACATAAGCTGTTTGAAAAAGAAGATCGTGATGTGTTTCAAGACTTTACGAAGCTTGGGGCGTCCGCAAATGCTTTTACTTCTTTTACAAAAACTGCTTATTTATTTACAGCGACCAGTCAAATAGAAAAGAACGTGGAGACCTTGCTTAATTTCGTTCAGGATCCATACTTCTCAGAGGAATCTGTGGAAAAAGAAAAAGGTATCATCGCTCAGGAAATCCGGATGTATGATGACCAACCGGACTGGCGTTCCTTTTTTGGAACCATTCAAAGTCTGTATCACCATCATCCTGTCAAGGTAGACATCGCAGGCACAGTAGATTCCATCCAAAACATCACAAAAGATGACCTTTATACTTGTTATGAAACATTTTATCATCCTTCCAACATGGTTTTATTTGTAGCTGGAAATATACAACCAGAAGCAATGATGGAGCAAATTCGTAACAATCAGGATAGTAAAGAGTTTCCGGCTGCTCCGGAAATTAATCGCTCTTATCCTGATGAGCCGGCGGAAGTTGCAAAAGCCAATAACTCCATCACGATGCCGGTTACGACCGCAAAAGCAATGGTCGGGGTGAAGGAAAAAGTTACTCATTTAACAGGTAAGGAATTACTTCGAGCCGAGCTCCTTTCCAGCATGATTCTTGATTACTACTTTTCTAAGAGCGGTGCTTTTTATGAAGAGTTATATCGAAATGATTTAATTGATGACAGCTTTCAGTTTGAAACAGAGCTGGATCGTCAATTCGGATTTACGATTCTTGGTGGAGATACAAGAAAGCCGGAAGAAATGACTAAACGTGTGAAAGAGATGCTTCATAAACTAAAAGAAAATAACATCTCTGATGAAGACTTCACCCGAATGAAGCGTAAAAAAATCGGTCAGTTCATGCGGGCATTAAATTCCCTGGAATTCATTGCTAACCAGTTTACTCATTACCACACGCTTGGCGTAGATCTGTTTGACGTTCTGCCGGTTATTGAATCTCTTACTTCCAAAGATGCTGAGGAATACTTGCAGCACTGGATTAATGAAGAAGCTATTTCGGTCTTCCAGGTCAAGCCTCAGGAAAATGAGTAAACGTTGTCTAATCGTTGGAGCAAGCGGTGAAATTGGATCTAGTGTCACCCAGACTCTTGTAGAAAAAGGGTATCTTGTCGGCCTGCAATACCACTCGAATTGGCGCATAATAGAAAATTTGAAAAACCAGACTCCTGAAAGCCAATGGCTTGGAGCCCTACAAGCGGATTTAACAACTACGGTGGGGATTAAAGCTTTTTTGCAACTCGTATCTAAGGAGTGGGAGGCTATTGTATTTTGTGGGGGACATCTATGGAAAGGCCTTTTCCAGGACATGACCGACGTGGAAATGGATGAATTGTATCATGTCCATCTTAAAGCTCCCTGGATGATTTCCCGGCATGTCCTTCCCTTTATGATCCATAATAAAGCAGGAAATATAGTGATCGTTTCTTCCGTATTTGGCGAAGAAGGAGCAAGTATGGAAGTAGCATACAGCTCTGTAAAAGGTGCGCAAATAAGCTTTGTGAAAGCTTTGTCTAAAGAAGTTGCGCCTAGCGGAGTTCGAGTAAATGCAGTAACGCCAGGTGTTATCGCAACAAAAATGAATGACATGCTTTCCCCTGAAGAATGGAATACTCTGGAAGATGAAATTCCTCTTGGAAGAGCTGGGCAGCCCTATGAAATAGCTGATGCCATCAGCTATTTATTGAGTGATCAATCCAGTTATGTCACAGGACATGTACTGCGAGTAAATGGCGGTTGGTAATAAAATGTGTGCATAAAATGTTTGTTTCCTCTCATACTAAGTATGAAAAACTTAGAGGAGGTAACAACAATGTCTGTTCTTGAAAATTTTGACTCTTGGAAAGACTTTCTTGGCGATCGTTTGCATCAAGCACAAGGGCAAGGGATGGATCAACAAGCTGTATCAGAACTTGCTTTCGAAATTGGTGGATATCTTGCTAATTCAGTAGATGCAGAAAATGATCAGGAAGCTGTTCTGCGTGATCTTTGGAACGTAGCTGACCAAAAGGAACAACACGCTATTGCTAATATGATGGTGAAACTCGTACGTAACGAAGGAACTCAAGCTTAATTCGTCAAAAACCGCACATGCATTGTGCGGTTTTTGCTATTTTTCAAAGATAATCCATTTCCTGGCTTTCTTATTCAATAAAAATCCTTTATGATAGATAGTGAGTTGTGCATGTTCTTAAAGGACAAAAAATGACATTTTCCAGAGGAGCTTTGTCATGGAGAAAAAAGAATGGTACTTAGAATACGAAATACAGTATAATCGGCCAGGTCTGCTTGGAGATATTTCTTCTTTGCTTGGGATGATGGCGATTAACATTGTTACAATAAATGGTGTAGAGAATTCCCACCGGGGAATGCTGCTCTTATGCAAAGATGAAGAGCAGATTATCCGTTTAAAATCAATTTTAGATACGATGGATACCATTAAAGTTACAAAATTACGCCGTCCCAAATTAAGAGATCGTCTTGCTGTCAGGCACGGAAGATACATACATAGCGATGTGGATGACCGTAAAACCTTCCGATTTAACCGTGAAGACTTAGGGGTGCTCGTCGATTTCATGGCTGAGCTGTTTATGAAAGAAGGGCATAAACTTGTCGGTATTCGCGGAATGCCCCGAGTTGGTAAAACGGAGTCTGTAGTAGCGGCAAGCGTATGTGCAAATAAAAGATGGCTTTTTGTCTCCAGTACTCTGTTAAAGCAGACGGTCAGAAACCAGTTAATTGATGAAGAGTACAGGGAAGATAATCTTTATATTATTGATGGAATTGTTTCTGCTAGACGTGCAAGTGAACAGCACTGGCAGCTTGTAAGGGAGATCATGAGGCTTCCGGCTACCAAAGTGATTGAACATCCAGACATTTTTGTACAGGAAACAGAGTATAAACTCGATGATTTCGACTACATTATTGAATTAAGAAATAACGATGATGAGGAAATCACTTACGAAACGGTGGAAAAGCCAGACATGTCGATGGGTGATGGGTTTTCCATGTTTGATTTTTAACATAATGGATGGTGTTTTACATGGAGAAGGAGATTGGAGCTCGGTTAAGGAGCGCGCGCGAGTCTAAGGATATGTCTCTTGAGCAAGTACAGGACATAACTAAAATTAAGACGCGCTACCTTCATGCTATTGAAGAAAATGACTTTAGTGTGCTACCGGGCAAGTTTTATACACGGGCTTTTGTAAGAGAATATGCCTCTGCTGTAGGTCTTGATCCTGAACAGATAATGGAAGAGCATAAAAATGAGATGCCGACATTCGAGAAAGAGGAAGCAGCTCAGTATAAACGGGTCCAGCAACAGAAAGAACCCTCTGCGAAGAGGACAAACGTTTACAAATACTTACCGACTGTCATGACGTTTGTCCTTGTTGTTGGTATATTGTTTGTCGCTTATATTTTTATAATGGGTGGTAATAATGACCTGGGAAGCGGAGCCGCTGAGCAGGAAGCTTCAAGTAACGATATCAATGTTCCAGAAGCCTCTGATACAGAAGACAGCGAAAGTACTCCCGTCAGTTCAGAATCAACAGATGAAGGCACGGTTAGTGATGAGGAAGAATCAGAAGATCAAGCCGGTGGAGAGGAGACTTCTTCAAGTGAGGAGGCTTCTTCAGAAGAATCTGAAGAAAACGAGTCTTCTGAAGTTTCCCTCGCTGAAAAAGGAACGGGCAATTTTCCAGAACATACGTATAACATCGCAACTGGAGAAGAAAAATCTTTGACTATTGAACTGGAAGGTACGGCCTATTTGGAGGTACAAGGTGAAAAAAATGGAGAAAATTTAATCTCACCTATTGAATATAGTCCGGAGGATTCACCAGTTAAAGTTGATGTTTCGGATAAGAAACAAGTGTTTATTAAAACGGGGAACGCCCTTGGAACCATTGTGAAAATCAATGGGCAACAAGTAGATTTTCAAACCGAGCAGGCTACCCAAAAGCTTTTGCTTAACTTTAATTAAGTGAAATTTTTCAAAAAGGCTGTCCTGGAGGTAGATCATAGAGGGAATGATCACCTTCTATCATTAAAGGGACAGCCTTTTATTTTAGTGTATTTTAGGAGTGTGACAAAATGAACTTACCAAACAAAATTACGATTTCAAGAATATTACTCATCCCCATTTTTATCATTTTAATGAGTGTTCCTTTCGAATGGGGTTCTATTCAAATGGGGGATCGTGAATTACCCGTGGCTCACCTGGCAGGAGCCATACTATTTATTTTAGCTTCAACGACTGACTGGATTGATGGCTATATTGCAAGAAAATATAATCTGGTAACAAATCTTGGAAAATTCTTAGATCCTCTCGCGGATAAACTTTTAGTAAGTGCAGCTCTAATTGTACTCGTAGAGATCGGTCTTGCTCCAGCTTGGATTGTAATTGTGATTATTAGCCGGGAATTTGCAGTTACAGGTCTGAGGCTTGTTGCAGCAGGTGACGGGAGCGTTTTAGCAGCGAGTCAAATGGGGAAATTGAAAACTTGGATACAAATTATTTCCATTTCTCTATTACTGCTTCACAATTGGCCTTTTGCTTACCTGAACCTGCCTTTAGGAATAATAACTCTTTACTTAGCACTTATTATTACATTCTATTCGGGTTATGAATACTTCCAGAAGAACTGGCATGTTATGAGGGATTCCAAATGAAGGCGGAAATTATAGCTGTAGGCACTGAACTGTTACTTGGCCAAATATCTAATACGAATGGACAGTGGATTTCTCAAGAATTTGCAAGCATAGGCATACCAGTTTTTCAGCATAGTGTCGTAGGTGACAACATGAAAAGAGTAGAAGATGTTTTTCACACTGCTCATAGCCGGTCGGATGTTATAGTCGTCACAGGCGGTCTTGGACCCACCGAGGATGACTTAACCAGAGAAGCTGCCCATGGCGTAATTGGGCAGAAACTCATAGAAGACCAGGATGCGATGAAGAAAATAGCTCAATTTTACGAAAAGAACAAACAAACGATGACAGCTAACAATCGAAAACAAGCACTAGTTTTCGAAAAAGGCAGGGTACTTCCTAACGAAGAAGGAATGGCGCCGGGCCAAATTGTAGAACATGAGGGGAGAGTATGGATCTTTCTTCCAGGAGTTCCCTCTGAAATGAAATCGCTTATGAAAAGCGGAGTTGTTCCTTACCTTCAGCGTACTTATAACCTGCAGTCTGATATCGTTTCTGAAATGATGTACTTTATAGGTATTGGTGAATCAACCTTGGAAAATAAGCTCTCTGCGTTAATCTTAAACCAGACGAACCCCACACTTGCTCCACTGGCAAGTGAAGGGGAAGTGGGGCTCAGAATTACCGCAACTGGAGAAACAGGAGCAGAGGCAAGACAAAAAATTTCTAAAATGAAAGAGACCATATTACAGATCGTGGGCTCCTATTACTATGGAAGTGATGATGTCTCGATTGAGTCTACAGTGCGCGATTTACTAAAAGAACGAGGTTACCGTCTCGGTGCAGCAGAAAGCCTTACAGGCGGCCAATTCATAGAGCAGCTAATTACCCTGCCTGGCGCTTCTGCTGTTACGCAGGGAAGCCTTGTAGCTTACACTCCTCTCATGAAGGAGAAAGTGATTGGGGTGCCGCCATCCCTAATTGAGCAGTATGGAACGATCAGTTATGAATGTGCAGAAAATATGGTACTGAATGCTCAAAGGATTTTAGATGCTGATGTGGCGGTCAGCTTTACAGGGGTTGCTGGACCGGATTCTAGTGAAGGACATGAACCGGGAACCGTGTTCATAGGACTGCAAATAGAGGATAAGCGCCCGTATGTATATCACTTTCAATTTCAGGGAGGCAGAGATAAGATTCGTTCTCGTGCTGTTAAAAAAGGATACGAATTAATTTTTCACCATATCAAAGATTTATAATTCTCCCGATGATCTTATGGAATAATTCCTTTTTTCGTAAGAAGAAATAGAATTTCTGATAGACATACATTTCAAAAAAGGGAACATTTATTCGCTTTTTAGTTGGCAAACTATGAAAAACAAGTTATGATAGGGATAGAAATTTTGAAAGGCGGTATATTTATATGAGTGATCGTAAACAAGCATTGGATTCAGCTTTGCGTCAAATAGAGAAGCAATTTGGTAAAGGTTCAATCATGAAAATGGGAGATGGAAGTGAACAGAAAGTAAACACAGTACCCAGCGGGTCACTGGCGTTGGATGTTGCGCTGGGGGTAGGCGGCTATCCTCGAGGCAGAATTGTAGAAATATATGGACCAGAATCTTCCGGTAAAACAACAGTAGCTCTTCACGCTATTGCAGAAGCCCAGAGAAAAGGCGGAACGGCAGCTTTCATCGATGCAGAGCACGCGCTTGATCCTGTTTACGCCCGTCGTCTAGGGGTGGATATCGAAGAGCTTCTATTATCCCAACCTGATACAGGGGAGCAAGCTCTGGAAATAGCAGAAGCGCTCGTACGTAGCGGTGCAGTAGATATGGTTGTTATTGACTCCGTAGCTGCCCTGGTTCCGAAAGCAGAAATTGAAGGGGAAATGGGTGACGCCCATGTAGGATTGCAGGCCCGTTTAATGTCTCAAGCTCTTCGTAAACTATCAGGAGCAATCAGCAAGTCAAAAACAACTGCAATCTTCATTAACCAGATTCGTGAAAAGGTTGGGGTTATGTTTGGTAATCCTGAAACGACCCCGGGCGGCCGTGCTCTTAAATTCTACTCTTCTGTCCGTTTAGAGGTGCGCCGTGCCGAAACTCTGAAACAAGGAAATGAGATGGTCGGTAATAAGACGAGGCTTAAAGTTGTAAAGAATAAAGTGGCTCCGCCTTTCAAACAAGCAGAAGTCGACATCATGTATGGGGAAGGGATCTCCAGAGAAGGAGAGTTACTGGATATCGGAACAGATCTTGACTTAATACAGAAGAGCGGTTCCTGGTACTCTTACGAAGGTGAACGGTTAGGTCAAGGAAGAGAGAATGCCAAACAGTTCCTTAAAGAAAATAGTAAGGTTTATGAAGATGTTAAGCGTCTTATTCGTGACCATTACAACATGGAACCTAAAGAAGAGGAAAGTGAAGAAAGTAAAGAAAGTAAAGGAAGTAAAGGAAGTAAAGGAAGTAAATCGGACAGTCAGGAAACCCTTGATGTGTAAATGTTTGATTTTCTGAGCTAATTTGGATTCATTCCACCATCACAGAGATTTTTCAAATAGAAGCAGTGGCTCTCATGCACTGCTTCTGTCTTTTTTTACATAAAGTTATGCTTGATAGAGGTAATGTCAGATTCGGAGTATAAAGACTGACTGTTTGAAATATTTCAACTAATCTACAGGATAGATTTGACGTTTCCTTGACATTCCATAGTGGCAGGCATAAAATGAATGTGTATCATTTTCATCTTTATAACCTTATTTAAACTTAATCACACATTGAAAATGAAACGTTTGTACTACCGACAAACGGACCAAGTTCATAGCAAGAGGAGGTGAAAACATGGGTATAATATCCTCGCTCATCTTCATTTTGCTTGCCCTTATCGTCGGTTCTGTTGTTGGTTATCTTATTCGGAAATCGATTGCGGAGGCGAAAATTTCAAGTGCTGAAGAACTTGCAAAACAGATTGTAGAAGAAGGTCGTCGTAATGCAGATTCAGCCAAAAAAGAGGCTCTTCTGGAAGCTAAAGAAGAGAACCAGAAACTTCGCCAGGAAGCGGAAAGTGAAAACCGCGAACGCCGCATGGAACTGCAGAAAACTGAAAATCGTTTAACACAGAAAGAAGAGAATCTCGATCGTAAGAGTGATATGCTTGACCAGCGTGATCTTTCACTCGAAAAGAAAGAAGGAACTCTTGCCGAGAGACAACAACAAATTGAAGAAATGGAAAGCAAAGTGAATGCTATGCTTCAAGAACAGCAAACAGAGCTTGAACGCATATCAGGCTTGACATCAGACCAGGCGAAACAGGTTATTTTAGAACGAGTTGAGCAAGAAGTATCCCACGAGTCAGCTCTTATGATTAAAGAAGCAGAAAACCGTGCCAAAGAAGAAGCTGATAAAAAAGCGAAAAGCATTCTTTCACTTGCCTTACAGCGATGTGCTGCCGATCACGTGGCAGAAACAACGGTGTCAGTAGTCAACTTGCCGAACGATGAGATGAAAGGACGTATTATCGGCCGTGAAGGTCGTAATATCCGTACTTTAGAAACATTAACAGGTATTGACTTGATTATCGATGATACACCGGAAGCTGTCATTCTCTCAGGGTTTGACCCAATCCGCCGTGAAACTGCAAGAATGGCTCTTGAAAAACTTGTGCAGGATGGACGAATCCACCCGGCTCGTATTGAAGAAATGGTGGACAAGTCACGCCGAGAAGTAGATGACTACATTCGTGAAGTAGGGGAAGAAACCACTTTTGAGGTTGGAGTGCATGGTTTACATCCTGACCTTGTTAAAATTCTTGGTCGCTTGAAATATCGTACAAGTTACGGGCAAAATGTCCTTAAACACTCCACAGAGGTTGCTTACTTATCTGGTTTACTTGCTGCAGAGTTAGGTGAAGATGAAGTGCTTGCCCGTCGAGCAGGTTTACTTCACGACATAGGTAAAGCGATTGACCATGAAGTCGAAGGAAGCCACGTAGAGATTGGGAAAGAATTGGCTACTAAGTATAAAGAAAATGAAACGGTAATTAATGCGATTGCTTCACACCACGGTGATGAAGAACCTACCTCAATCATTTCTGTACTGGTAGCAGCCGCGGATGCTCTTTCAGCAGCTCGTCCGGGTGCAAGAAGCGAGACACTTGAGAATTATATTAAGCGTCTTGAAAAACTTGAAGAAATCTCTGAGTCCTACGAAGGGGTCGAAAAATCATTTGCCATTCAAGCTGGCCGTGAAGTACGCATAATGGTTCGTCCTGATGAAATTGATGATCTTGAAGCTACTAGATTAGCCCGAGATATTCGCAACCGAATCGAGGGAGAACTCGATTATCCAGGTCATATTAAAGTAACAGTTATTCGTGAAACACGTTCAGTGGAGTATGCGAAATAAAAGATATGAAGCGGCCCGCGCGGCCGCTTCATTTATGTTTAAAATAAAATGATAATAGAAACAGAGAGGGATTAATGATGAAGATATTATTTATAGGAGATGTTGTAGGATCACCAGGCCGGGATATGGTGGATGAGTATTTGCCGAAATTAAAACAGAAATACCAGCCGACCGCAACAATAATTAATGGAGAAAATGCTGCTTCAGGTAAAGGGATTACAGAAAAAATCTATCGTCGTTTCCTGGAAAAAGGGGCACAGGCTGTAACTCTTGGAAACCATGCTTGGGATAAAAAAGAAATTTTTGACTTTATAGACGATGCAGAGTATCTCGTGCGTCCTGCCAACTTCCCGGAAGGGACTCCTGGGAAAGGTTTAACCTTCGTTAAAACTCCGAAAGCTGAGGTAGCTGTCATTAATTTGCAAGGACGCACCTTCCTTTCCCCTAATGACGACCCTTTCAGAAAAGTGGATGAATTAATAGAAGAAGCCAAGAAAAGAACATCTATCATCTTTCTTGATTTTCATGCTGAAGCCACCAGTGAAAAGCAAGCGATGGGCTGGTATGTGGATGGAAGAGTAAGTATAAATGTGGGTACACACACTCATATTCAAACCGCAGATGAGAGGATCCTCCCCGGTGGTACGGCTTATATATCGGATGTGGGTATGACCGGACCTTACGATGGGATTCTTGGTATGGAGCGGGAGGCTGTACTTAAACGCTTTCTAACAAACTTACCTGTACGTTTCGAAGTTCCAAAAAAGGGAAGATCACAATTAAGCGGATTTTTGGTAGATGTGGACGAACGGACAGGCAAAGCAAAAAAGGTAAATCGAATTCAGATCAATGATGATCATCCTTTCTTCGAATGATTATTTGAATTTTGTGACAAATTGATTCATAATGAAAAGGTAATATTCTACATCTCCAAGAATATAGTAGTTATGGAACAACTATAGTGATTGAAGGAGGAGCTAGTAATGGAAGTATTAAAAGTATCAGCTAAATCCGTACCTAATTCAGTAGCAGGGGCTTTAGCCAACGTTGTTAGAGAGCGCGGCACTGCTGAAATTCAAGCCATTGGTGCAGGTGCATTGAATCAAGCAGTTAAAGCGGTGGCAATTGCTAGAGGGTTTGTAGCCCCTAGTGGATTAGATTTGATTTGCATTCCAGCCTTTACTGACATTATGATCGACGAGGAAGAACGTACGGCGATCAAATTGATTGTCGAACCTCGATAGAATTAATATAAAGCTTACCTTCATACAAGCCGAAGTCGTACTCCTCAGAGTGCGGCTTTTTTTGTGTGCATATGTGTTTTCAGAGTGGACAGTAATAGTTGATAATAAAACTATTCATGTTAAAATTGTTTTATATAGAGGTTTTATGCCTCGTATAAATGATTAGGGGTGTTCACTGTGAATGGAACAATGAAAGCAATTGTTAAACACCATCGCGGTAAAGGAGCAGAGCTCAAGGAAGTAGCTATTCCTTCCATTCGTGATGATGAAGTACTAATACGAGTCCAGGCAACGTCCATATGTGGAACAGATGTGCACATTTATAACTGGGATGAGTGGTCTGAGAGCCGAGTGAAACCACCTTATGTTTTCGGCCATGAATTTGCAGGTGAAATTGTTGAAGTCGGAGAAAAAGTAAGTAACTTCACAGAAGGTGACTATGTGAGTGCAGAAACACATTTAGTATGCGGACACTGCCCTCAATGCCTGACGGGTAAATCCCATATTTGTGAAAATACTAAGATTATAGGTGTTGATACGCAAGGGTGCTTCGCCGAGTATGTAGCTCTTCCTGCTAGTAACTTATGGCGCAACCCGAGTGACCTACCAACAGATATAGCTTCCATACAGGAGCCGATGGGAAATGCTGTACATACCGTCCTAAATGGCGATGTGGCTGGTAAGTCTGTGGCTGTGATTGGGTGCGGCCCTATCGGTTTAATGGCTGTTGGTGTAGCTAAAGCAGCGGGAGCTTCCCAGGTATTGGCTTTTGATCTAAATCCCTATCGTTTAGAGTTAGCGAAACAAATGGGTGCTACTAAAACGATTAATTCAAGTGAAGAAGACCCTGTAGTCAAAGCTAAAGATCTTACTGATAGACACGGGGTAGATGTGGTTTGTGAAATGAGCGGACATCCTGTAGCCATGGATCAAGGGTTTAAAATGATCACAAATGGAGGGCGTGTGTCGATATTAAGCCTCCCCACGAAAAGAGTAAGCCTTGATGTAACGAATGATATTGTTTTTAAAGGGATAGAAGTGCAAGGAATTACGGGGCGCAAGATGTATGAAACGTGGCAGCAGGTTTCCCGGCTGCTTCAATCAGGACAGGTGGATGTTAAACCAATAATTACTCATCACCTGAAACTGGAAGAGTATGAAAAGGGATTTGATTTAATGAATCAAGGTGCATGTGGAAAAGTTGTATTGCATCCATAATTGTTAAGGAGGAGATACCATATGAAAGGTTTTGAATACTTGCAGGAACAATTAGAAGAAATGAAGGGTGAAGGGACATTCAGGAGTTTGATTCCTCTGGAGTCAGCTCAAGGGTCAAGAGTGACTATTAAAGGTAAAGAAGTTATCCAGCTGTCATCCAATAATTATTTGGGGTTAACATCTCACCCAAAGATGAAAAAAGCGGCGGAAATAGCAAACGAAGAATTTGGTGTTGGAACAGGATCGGTTCGTACTATTGCGGGAACATTGCAAATGCACGAAGAATTTGAAAAGAAACTTGCTAAATTCAAGCACACGGAAGCAGCTCTTGTTTTTCAATCCGGATTCACAACCAACCAGGGTGTGCTTTCTTCTATTTTAGGAAAAGAGGATGTAGTTATTTCTGATGAATTAAACCACGCCTCCATTATCGACGGCATTCGCTTAACGAAGGCGGATCGAAAAATTTATAAGCATGTGGATATGAATTCATTAGAGGAAGCCTTGCAGGCAAGCTCAGAGTACCGAACGCGTTTAGTTGTAACGGACGGAGTCTTTTCCATGGATGGGAATATTGCTCCGCTCCCGGAAATTGTAGAACTTGCAGAAAAGTATAATGCCTTAATTATGGTTGATGATGCTCATGCCAGCGGAGTGCTAGGCGATAATGGACGTGGCACGGTTAATCATTTTAATTTGGATGGTCGTGTTCATATCCAGGTGGGTACGTTAAGTAAAGCTATTGGTGTCCTCGGCGGATATGTGGCCAGTACGCAAACACTTAGAGAATACCTAATTCATAAAGGACGTCCATTTTTGTTCAGCACTTCTCATCCCCCTGCAGTTACAGCAGCTAACGATGCAGCTATCGATGTACTTCTGAATGAACCTGAGTTAATTGAAAAACTTTGGGACAATACGAAATATTTCAAAGACGGTCTATCTTCTCTTGGGTTTGATACAGGAATCAGTGAAACACCAGTGACACCTGTTATGATTGGCGACGATGCCTTAACCCATAAGTTCTCTGATGCGTTATTTGAGCATGGCGTTTTCGCTCAAGGAATTGTCTTCCCGACGGTACAGCGTGGAAAGGGAAGGGTTCGTACGATTGTAACAGCTGAACATTCAAAGGAAGAGCTTAAAGAGGCCTTAGATGCTTTTGAAGCTGTTGGTAAAAAACTAGGGATCATTTAAAGTTCATGTTAAGCCGCTGTGACCATTAGTCATGGTGGCTTTTTTTTGTGAAAACTGATACTATTTTGGAGTATGGAGATAAATTCTCAATTCTACTTAAAATTCAGAGAAAAAATTGATATAATAAGACAGTTAGAAGGCTCGGCTTGAAAGGAGATCGCAATGAACGAACAACAGCGAAATGACATGTCCCGTATTCGTCAGGTTAATCCTGAAGATACGGCGTCAGATAAAGATAATTTGGACCGTCTGAAAGAGAAATCAAGTGAAGATTTCATGAAATATTTTGAAACTACTTACCAGCCTCCAAATATGAGGGATGCACAGCGCAGAAAGAAAAAGGAAACAGACGTGCATTATGATTTTACAATACCTGAAGATATGGATCAGTCTGGTAAAGGAAAGAAATATATGATCCGTACATACGGATGTCAGATGAACGAACATGACACAGAGGTTATGGCCGGTATCTTTGAAGAAATGGGATATGAGTCCACTTCGGATACGAAAGAAGCGGATATCATCCTCCTTAATACTTGTGCGATAAGAGAGAACGCTGAAAACAAGGTTTTCGGTGAAATTGGTCACTTAAAACCATTAAAAATGGAAAACCCAAATTTAATTATCGGTGTGTGTGGATGTATGTCTCAGGAAGAATCCGTAGTGAATCGCATTCTTAAGAAGCACCCTTTTATCGATTTAATTTTTGGAACGCATAACATTCACCGGCTGCCTCAGCTTGTGAAAGAAGCTATGTTTGGAAAAGAAATGGTTATCGATGTATGGTCTAAAGAAGGGGACATCATTGAAAACCTTCCACGTTCCCGTAAAGGAAAGATTAAAGCGTGGGTTAATATCATGTACGGCTGTGATAAGTTCTGCACCTATTGCATCGTTCCATATACACGAGGCAAGGAACGAAGCCGACTGCCAGCTGATATTATTCAGGAAGTGAGGCATCTGGCTGCCCAGGGGTATAAAGAAATCACCTTGCTTGGTCAAAACGTGAACGCTTATGGTAAGGATCTTGAATTAGATTATGGACTTGGCGACTTGATGGATGAGCTTCGAAGCATCGATATTCCGCGTGTTCGATTTACGACCTCCCATCCCCGTGACTTCGATGACAGGCTCATTGAAGTACTTTCTAAGGGCGGCAATATGCTCGACCATATTCACCTGCCTGTCCAATCTGGTAATACGGATGTTCTTAAGATCATGGGACGTAAATATTCAAGAGAAGAATATTTAGAGCTTGTCCAGAAGATTCGCAAAGCGATGCCGGAAGCTACTCTTACTACGGATATTATCGTTGGTTTTCCAAATGAAACAGAAGAACAGTTCCAGGATACCTTGTCGCTTGTGGAAGAAGTCGGATTTGAAGCGGCCTATACATTTATCTACTCTCCACGGGAAAACACACCAGCTGCTAAAATGCAGGATAACGTTTCTATGGAAGAGAAAAAAGATCGTCTTCAGCGCCTAAATAAGCTGGTTAATGAACAGTCAGCACAGGCAATGAAGCAATATGAAGGCGAGATTGTGGATGTGCTTGTAGAAGGAGAAAGTAAGAATAATGAGGAAGTGCTAGCTGGATACACGAAGCGTAATAAACTAGTTAACTTCCGTGCTCCAAGATCTTCCATCGGTCAAATTGTACCGGTGAAAATAACTAAAGCGAAAACCTGGTCTCTAGATGGAGAAATGGTGGAAGCAAGCGTAGAGGTGAAGTAAATGGCAGAGTACACGAGAAAGCAAGTTATAGATGAAGCTCATAAACTGGCTAATATGATGGCAAATATAGAAGAAATCGACCGCTTTAAGCAGTTGGAAGCAAAGCTGAATGATAACCAGAAAGTACAATCTCATATTAAGAAGATTAAAGCTTTGCAGAAACAAGCTGTAAACTTTCAAGCTTATGGAAAATCAGAAGCGTTAGAGCGTGTTGAAAAAGAAATTGACCGACTGCAGGATGAGCTCGATGAAATACCTGTAGTAGCTGAATTTAAAGAGAGTCAAACAGTCATTAACGATATCCTTCAGATGGTTTCTAGCACGATCTCGCGAGAAGTCACAAATGAAGTAATCCGCTCCACAGGTGGAGACTTACTCAAGGGCGAAACGGGTTCAAAAACTAAAGGGAGCAGCTGCAGTTAATTCCTTAAATCGATGTCCCAAAAAAATATTTTTTTCGCTCAAATACATGTCCGCCATAGGGTTTATCCCTTTGGCGGATTTTTTTCGTGCAGTTTTTTTGGGCTCTTGCATAGAATGAATTAAACACGTCCTTAGATCTTTATCATGTTAGTAACCATTCGCCCAACCCCTGCATAGGATGGGCGGTAGAATAAGGAGGAGTGAAACCCTATGTCTTTTTTTGAGCGTGATTACAGGGAGATTATTACAAAAGCTGTAATTGGGAAAGGTAAAAAGTTTACAGAATCCACGCATACGATCAGCCCCTCGCACCGCCCGACAAGTATCCTGGGTTGTTGGGTCATTAACCACATTTACAATGCAAAGAAAAAAGGGGAGCATGTGGAGGTCTCAGGAAGCTACGATGTGAATGTTTGGTATTCGTATAATGATAATACGAAAACCGAGGTAGTCACAGAACGAGTGAACTATTGTGATCTTGTAAAACTCTCTATTAAAGATGACAACTGTATTCATGACGACGTGGAAGTAATAGCTAAAGTTGTCCAGCAGCCTAATTGTTTAGAAGCGAATATAACCGCCAATGGTCAAAAGATCGTTGTAGAAGTGGAAAGGGAATTTACCGTGGATGTTATCGGGGAAACCAAACTTTGCGTAAAAGTTGATCCTCATGGTTGTGATAAGGATGACGATTATGAATATGAGCTATCATCTGATGATTTTTCAACTATTGAAACTGATTTTCTTCCTTCCTCCAGTAGTGACGACGATAAGCATGATTAGATACAAACTCCTTGCTGACTTCAGCGAGGATTTTCTTTTTTTAGAACTCTTTTTACATACCGTAGATCTCTATTTTAAGTTTCTATACCTTCATATCCGATTTCGTTTATGAAAGAGTAATCAGGGTGGGGAGAACTACCTTTTCTGTACACCTTTCTCTATTCAAAAACCGTGTAACCCAGTCTTTCGAATACTATTCTATAGAGGTATAACTATTTATGACCATACACAGAAGCAGGGAATAGTACTTTTACAAGGTCGAAGTGACTACTTCCCTTTCTTAAAACAAGTGTGCTTTCATTCAAGGGAGCTAAGGATGTGTGCTATAATTGGAACAGTATGAACACAGAACGTTTTGGAGGATTGACTTTATGGCACAATACACACCTATGATGCAGCAATATTTAAAGATTAAAGCAGAAAATAAGGATGCTTTCCTTTTCTTTCGTCTTGGGGATTTTTATGAAATGTTTTTCAATGATGCGCTCCGCGCGTCCAAAGAACTTGAAATTACATTAACAAGCCGCGATGGTGGAGCTGAAGACCGGATACCTATGTGCGGTGTGCCTTATCATTCGGCTGAAAATTACATAAAGCAACTGGTTGAAAAAGGATTTAAAGTAGCGATTTGTGAACAAGTGGAAGATCCAAAAGTGGCCAAAGGAGTAGTGAGGCGAGAAGTTGTTCAGCTAATTACTCCTGGTACAGTTATGGAAGGCAGCATGCTTGAGGAAAAAGAGAACAATTACCTTGCTTCCCTTAGTGCGTTTGATGATGGTACTTATACGGTAAGCTACAATGACCTGACTACAGGAGAAAATAACGTGGCATTAATCACTGGAGGGTTCGATGCCGCAATCAGTGAATTATACAGCCGCCCTGTTAAGGAAATTGTGGTAGCAAGTGATTTCAATCACGAACAGCAGGAGATCCTTAAAGATCGACTGGGTTACACCATTTCTCATCAGGATGAGACGTCCATTCACGAAGAGTTTCAAGATTTAGTAAAAGAGGTTCATCAAGACAAGCTTCTGATTGGCTTTGGCCGTTTGCTACAATATATTCAATTGACTCAAAAACGCTCCCTCGATCATTTACAGCCTGTTAGAGTGATTGAGTTGAATCAGTATATGACCCTTGATATGTACTCAAAAAGAAATCTAGAGTTAGTCGAAACCCTGCTGAAGAAAGGGAAGTCTGGCAGCTTATTATCAGTCGTAGACAAAACAATTACGGCTATGGGAGCGCGGATGTTAAAAAAATGGATGGAGCGGCCTCTTCTTACAAAGCAGGCGATAGAAGCTCGGCATGATCAGGTAGAAGGCTTACTGAACCAATTTTTCGAGCGGGAGACTCTAAGGGATCAGTTAACCTCTGTCTATGACCTCGAACGGCTTGCTGGCAGGGTAGCCTACGGTAATGTGAATGCCAGAGATCTAATTCAACTGCGAAATTCTTTACGAAAAATACCTGAAATTCTGGACACACTGAGGTCTTTCGATCATCCGTCCATGAAAAGCCTCTATGAAACAATCGATCCGCTTCAGGATCTTAAAGACTTACTTGAAGGCAGCATAGCAGATGATCCGCCGATCACAATCAAAGAAGGTGGATTAATTCAAGACGGTTTCCACCAGCAGTTAGATGAATATCGAGATGCTTCAAAAAACGGGAAGCAATGGATCGCTCAATTGGAAAAGAAAGAAAGAGAAGCCACTGGAATAAGATCCCTTAAAATCGGCTACAATCGTGTATTCGGATATTATATTGAAGTAACGAAGGCGAATTTACGCCACCTGCCTGAGGGGATATACGAACGGAAACAGACATTAACGAATGCAGAGCGATTTATTACCCCTGAATTAAAAGAAAAAGAAACCATGATTCTGGAAGCTCAAGAAAAGAGTGTAGATTTAGAATATGAACTTTTTCTTGAAGTAAGAGAAAAAGTAAAAAAGTATGTTCAGCAACTGCAGCGATTAGCTGAACAAATCAGTCGTATTGATGTACTCCAGGGTTTTGCCCAAATTGCCGAGACGAATGGATACGTCCGTCCCGACTATGGAGAAGCCAGATTAGTAGATATTAAACAGGGGCGTCATCCAGTTGTAGAAAACGTACTTAAGAATGAAACCTTCGTTCCTAATGATATTTATATGAATGAAGAAACGGATGTGCTTCTCATTACGGGGCCGAACATGTCTGGTAAAAGTACGTATATGCGACAGCTTGCGTTGATTGCGATTCTTGGACAAATGGGAAGCTTTATACCTTGTGAATCTGCAACTCTTCCAATATTCGATCAAATCTTTACAAGAATAGGAGCCGCAGATGATCTTGTTTCCGGTCAGAGTACCTTTATGGTAGAAATGCTTGAAGCTAATCATGCTCTGAGTAACGCCACAGAACACAGTATGATCCTGCTTGATGAAATTGGCCGGGGGACAAGCACTTACGACGGGATGGCTCTTGCTCAGTCGATTGTGGAGCATATCCATGAGCATATTCATGCAAAAACACTCTTTTCCACCCATTATCATGAGTTAACTTCACTTGAAGACCAGCTTAATCGATTGAAAAATGTGCACGTACGTGCCGAAGAATACGAAGGTAATGTGGTTTTTCTTCATCAGATTAAAGAGGGACCGGCAGATGAAAGTTACGGTATTCATGTAGCGAAGCTTGCTGATCTTCCTTCCTCTCTTATTAATCGCGCAACTGCTCTTCTGACCCAATTTGAGAGTTCAAATTCGGCCGCTGAAGAGTCGAGCGCTTCCTTGGAAGAGGAGCAGCTTACGATGTTTGTTGAAGAACGGAAACCAAGCCAGAAAAAAGAAACCAAATCAAAATCAAATATAGAATCCTATCTTAAGGGATTAGATTTAATGGAAATGACACCAATGGATGCTATGAATGAGTTATATCAATTACAAAAACGGATTAAGTCGTAAAGGAGGAACAGAGATGGCGCATATTCAACTTATGCCTGACCATTTATCCAATAAAATAGCTGCTGGAGAAGTTGTGGAGCGGCCAGCCTCTGTAGTTAAAGAACTCGTTGAAAACAGTATTGATGCCGAAGCTTCATGGGTTACTATCGAACTAATGGAAGCTGGCTTACAGAAGATCCGCATTACAGATAATGGTGCTGGTATGGAAGAGGAAGATTGTGAAAGAGCTTTTTACCGTCATGCGACGAGTAAAATTAGTAATGAAAATGATCTTTTCCACGTGCGTACATTAGGCTTCCGTGGTGAAGCCTTAGCCAGTATTGCAGCAGTAAGCCGCCTGCGTGTGAAGACTTCTACAGGAGACCAAGCGGGAACAAAACTCGACTTGGAAGGCGGCAAGTTAATGAGTAAAACCAAAAGTGATGCTAGACAGGGAACAGACATCACCGTAGAAGAGCTGTTCTTTAATACTCCGGCCCGTTTGAAATATATGAAGACAATTCACACAGAGCTCGGCCATATTACGGATGTACTGAACCGGATGGCTCTCGCTCATCCCGAAATAAAGTTTAAGTGCACCCATAATGAAAAAGAAATATTTCAGACCAACGGCAGAGGTGACTTGCTACAGGTAATCGCAAAAATCTATGGAGTGAATGTAGCAAGAAAAATGATTCCCATTGAAACAGAGACTTTAGACTTTAAAGTCTCTGGATACATTGCAAAGCCTGAAGTGTATCGAGCCTCTCGAAATTATATGTCGACGATTATTAACGGTCGTTTTATTCGCAGCGTTCCATTGAATAAAGCAGTATTGCAAGGCTACCACACATTGCTCCCGATCGGGAAAAGTCCAATTGTAGTGCTTAATATTGAAATGGATCCAATACTTGTGGATGTGAATGTGCATCCTGCTAAGCTTGAGGTACGATTTAGTAAGGAAAAAGAACTGTTTGAAGCTTTGCAGGAGGCAATTACAAAAGCTTTCCGTCAGCAAACGCTAATTCCAGATGTTCAGCCTGCCACTCCTAAAACAGATAAGAAAGAAAAATCCACCCAGGAATCTTTTGATTTTTATGAGGATCAGCAAAAAGCAGCCCAGGATGCTGGAAGCCGTTCAATGGATCATATTGCAAATGATATCTCAAACCTTAAGAAAACTGAGGATGAAGCTTATCTTTCCGCCCGGCAGGATACTGTGCTGAAAGAAATGACTCCTGCTTTTGAAGTTGAGGAAAGCCCTGTCCATAAAGAACAAGATCCCGAAGTTATTCCTCAAAAAGAAGAAAAGACACCGAGCCGTGTGCCCGCTATGCACCCTGTTGGCCAGGTGCACGGAACGTATATCATTGCTCAAAATGAGGATGGGATGTACATTGTCGATCAGCATGCCGCGCAAGAGAGAATTAAATATGAATTTTTCAGGGATAAATTAGCAGAAGTAGATCACGAGGTTCAAGAATTACTGGTGCCTCTCACTTTTGATTTTAGTAAGCAGGAATCATTAAAAATTGAAGAATATAAAGAAGATCTCGAAAAAGTCGGTCTGTTCTTTGAAATGTTCGGGGAGAACAGCTATATTATTCGCAGCCATCCTCAGTGGTTTCCGAAAGGTTTTGAAGAAGAAGTTATTCATGAAATGATCGATCAGTTAATGAATGAAGATCGCATCGATGTTCTTAAATTAAGGGAAGAGGCAGCTATTCTTATGTCCTGCAAACGATCCATTAAAGCGAATCACTATTTGGACCAGGCAGGTATGTCCAGGCTATTAGAGGATTTAAGATTGTCTACCGATCCATTTACGTGTCCGCACGGGCGCCCAATTATCGTTCACTTCTCAGAATATGAAATGGAGAAGATGTTTAAAAGGGTAATGTGATGGACAATTTAAAAAAGGTCAGTACCTATACAACAGGTGCTGACCTTTTTTTAGTATTTATGATCTAGTCCATTTTTTCAACCCGTCCAATTGTTTTCTAAGCTTACTCAAGGCTTCAGAATTTTCCAGATGAATTTCAGTCTGGCATGCTGGGCAGGTAAGGGTTTGGTCAGGTCCGAAAACCGAGCTCGTTCCAATTTCTATTTCTTCATTACAATGAGGACACTGCAAATTCACTTTTTGACCTTTGAATTTTTCTTTAGCATCCATAAATTATATCTCCTCCTTAATTCTAGGATTCGACAAAAACTAATAATTACCTGTTTATGGATAAAGATTCGAGAAAATTAAAAAGCCAACATTAATTGACATAATCTATTTATGATCAATTAATGTTGGCTTTTTGTCCGCTCTAGAGGGGAGGGGACTTACGATATATTTTTTTGCTGTAATAAAAATCGGAAGTAATTGTCGATTTGTTTTATGTCATCAGGCTGGATGCCGAACCAGGCTTTTTTATCAAAAAAGACCGGTTTGTCATATCCTTTTGTTTCGAGCAGCTGCTTGATCTCTCTAATTTCATCTTCTTTTTCATCGCTCATACCCAGTAAGTAATCGGCAGTGGTTTGAAGCGCGTGAGCAATTTTTGTTAAATCACTCAAATCAGGGGAAGTATAATTCCTTTCCCAGTTTGACACGACCTGCGGAGAGACACCGACCTTTTCAGCCAAGTTCGATTGGGTTAACCTTCGATTTTTTCTTAATGAACGAATTCTTTCATGAACCACTGTGGACGCCTCCTTTTTTATACTATAACACAAACTAACGAATCTCGATAGTATAACTAACGAATATTTTGAATTATACTAACGGAATTCGTTAGTAGTGGTAACGGAATCCGTTAGTTAATGCGCTGAGGTATGATTCCTATGCGATTCATGTATAATGGGTAACAGTGATGGAGGTGTGAAAAAATGAAGCCATTAGTCATTTCTGTAGTTGGTCCGACGGCTGTTGGTAAATCAAAACTTGGAGTTGAAATTGCGAAACGTTTTGAAGGTGAAATCATCAGTGGAGATTCAATGCAGGTTTATAAATCGATGGATATTGGAACGGCAAAGGTTACGGAACAGGAAATGCAAGGTGTTCCTCATCACTTGATCGATATAAAGGAACCCGACGAAAGTTTTTCCGTAGCTGAATTTCAGCGTACGGTGCAACACCTTATACGCACGATCAGCTCACAGGGGAAATTACCGGTGATAGTTGGTGGCACTGGATTATACATACAAGCTACGCTTTTTAATTTTAATTTTTCTGAGGAAAAAAGAGACGAGCAGGTTATCAAGCGTCTGGAAAAGGAAGCTTCCGATTATAGGTTGGATTCTTTATACCGACGCTTGCAATCAGTCGATCCAGAGCAGGCAGAAAAAGTGCATCCAAATAATGAGCGGCGTGTATTAAGAGCGCTGGAAGTTTACGAAACTACAGGCAAGGTTATGAGTGATTATCAGAAACAACAGAGCGATGAATCGCCTTTCCACCCTGTAATTATTGGTCTTGAAATGGAAAGAGAAGAGTTGTATAACCGAATTAATCGCAGGGTCGATCAAATGGTAGAAGAGGGGTTAATTGCTGAGGTAAAGCGTTTATATGAAAAAGGGTACGAACATACCCAGGCGATGAAGGCCATTGGTTACAAGGAGTTTATCCCTTACTTTAATGGAGAATACAATATGGATCGTGCCATAGAGCTGCTGAAAAGAAATTCCAGGCGTTATGCTAAGCGCCAGTACACTTATTTTCGTAATAAAATGAATGTCCGGTGGTATCAGATTTCAGAACAGGGGTATGAGGAGAAATTTGAAACAATTTTAAATGATTTAGCAGGAATGATGAAGTGAGAAATAGAATGGTACTAATACAGATAGAATAGAGGAGGAAAATCCATGGCTCAATCCGTAAATATCCAAGATAACTACTTAAACCAACTGAGAAAAGATCGTATGCAAGTGACTGTCTTTCTGCTTAATGGCTTCCAGCTTCGCGGGACTGTTAAGGCATTTGATAATTTCACTGTCCTTCTCGAGACCGATGGGAAGCAGCAGTTAATTTTCAAACACGCAATTTCGACGTTTGCTCCGATGAAAAACGTTTCATTGGAGAAAGAATAGAATATTAAAAGAACGGGCGCTGTATAAGCGTCCGTTTTTTGTTTTTCTGGATATAGGCTGTTGTCACAGGTTTAGTCTAAACTGCGTATGATGAATGGAAACGAGGAGGGATCCATGTGTACACGCAGGCAAAAACTGCTAAACCTGGAACAATTAATATTGTTCTTAATGACACGAAGTCTAAAGCCGTGCCCATCCAGCACGTTCGCCCTAAAGAGCAGCCTTTAACACCTTTTCGTAGAATTGATGACTTTTTTTCATCGATCGTAGGCCTTGGGGATTTGAAAGTCCGTATAAAGGAAATCTATGCTCAAGTATTAATTGCTCATAAAAGGAAAGAACTAGGTTTAAAATCTGATCAACAAGTACTTCATATGATTTATAAAGGTAACCCCGGTACAGGGAAAACAACGATAGCCAGAATGGTAGCTCAGCTTTTTTATGAAATTGAAGTGCTGGAAAAGGGGCATTTTATAGAGGTGGACCGCAGTGACCTTGTTGGTGAATATATAGGCCACACTGCCAAAAAAACAAAAGACTTAATCCATAAGGCGCTCGGCGGCGTTCTCTTTATAGATGAAGCCTATTCACTTGCAAGAGGCGGGGAAAAAGATTTCGGGAAAGAGGCCATTGATACGATAGTGAAATGCATGGAGGATCATCATAATCAATTTATTATCATTCTAGCGGGTTACCCTGATGAAATGGATGACTTTTTGCAAATTAATCCGGGTTTAGCTTCCCGCTTTCCAATCCAGTTGTCTTTTTCGAATTATTCTGCCACTGAGTTAGCAGCTATCGCTCAAGGAATGCTCCGAGATCGTGACTATTGTCTGACTGCTGACGCAGAAAGGAAATTGTATCAGCATCTCTCCTACGTTTGTTCCCGTAGAGCCATTAATTTCTCTAACGCTCGATATGTGCGTAATGTAATAGAGGAAGCCATTCGTAAGCATGCCTGGCGTGTAATTAGCAGCCCGAATCAAAAGAAAGCAGCATTGATGACTATAGAAGCAGAAGATTTTTCAGTAGCGAACCCGCTTTCCTCTCCATAATGGTACCGTTATCTATCCGCGGTACTTTTTGGTATGATGGGGATGGAGTCATTCAGGTATATAGAAAAGAAGGTGGAATTATGCAAGGTAAAGAACGAGTGATCCTAGTAGCCAGAAAAGATCCTAACGAGGAAGACGAACGCTTTCATTCCTCTTTAGAAGAACTCCAATCGTTAACGGAAACTGCAGATGGAGATGTGTGCAGAGTTATCACGCAAAAAAGGGACCGGGTTCACCCGGCTACATATTTGGGTGAAGGGAAGTTAGAAGAGATAAAGGCTGCAGCTTTAGAAACAGAAGCTGAGCTTATTATTTTTAATGACGAGCTTACCCCTGGGCAGCTTAGGAATATTTCAGATAAAGTTGGACGACGTGTGCTTGACAGAAGTCAGCTTATTTTAGATATATTCGCCAGCCGTGCACGCACTAAGGAAGGTAAACTTCAAGTAGAATTAGCCCAGCTGCAGTACTTACTGCCTCGTCTCGCAGGACAGGGGACGGAGCTCTCCCGACTGGGCGGAGGAATTGGGACGCGTGGTCCCGGAGAGACAAAGCTCGAAACCGATCGTCGTCACATCAGACGTAGAATTGATGACATTAAAAAGCGCCTGAACTCGGTAGTCAAGCAAAGGCAACAATATCGCCAGCGCCGTAAAGAGAATCGTGCTTTTCAAATTGCGATAGTAGGATATACCAACGCAGGAAAGTCTACATTTTTTAATCGTGCGACGGAAAGTGATTCTTACGAAGAAAACCTCCTATTCGCCACTCTTGACCCACTGACAAGACAGATGAGTCTTCCGTCAGGTTTTCAAGCTCTTGTTTCTGATACAGTAGGTTTTATTCAAGACCTGCCGACAACACTGATCGCTGCTTTCCGTTCGACTTTGGAAGAAGTGACTGAAGCTGATTTTATTTTGCATATGGTGGATGCTTCTCACCCTGACCATCTGCAGCAAGAGAAGACGGTGCTGCGACTGCTTGATGAATTGGGAGCTGGGCAGTTGCCAATGCTTACGGTTTATAACAAAAAAGATCTACTTCAAGAGGATTTCATCCCTGAAACTTATCCATCTTTAACTGTTAGTGTACACGACCGAATCGACTTGAAAAGGATTTTAGATAAGATTGAAGCTGTGTTAAAGGAAGAGTGGCATGAATACGATGTGTTTATTCCTGCATCAGAAGGTAAACGCCTTCAGCAATTCAAAAAATTCAGCATGATTACCAGCATGGATTTCCACGAGGATAAAGAGGGATATGCTCTTCATGGATTCATACATCCGGACCATCCGTTAAAACATCAGATACTATAAAAAGTTAGGAAGACACCATCATGAATATCGAAACCATCAAAATACAAAGTGAAAAAGAAATAACACACGAGCATAAACGAATTAATGAAATTGTTGAATTTAATCAGGAGAAAGTACTCCATGCTTTTCAAAAATTAAGAGTGAGTGATTCTCATTTCAACCCCACAACTGGTTATGGCTACGATGACTTTGGGAGAGATACACTTGAATCTCTTTATGCAGAAATTTTCAAAGCAGAGGACGCCCTTGTCCGGCCGCAATTAATTTCAGGTACCCATGCGATTACAACGGCTTTGTTCGGCGTCCTCCGCCCCGGGGATGAGCTTTTATATATTACTGGCGAGCCCTACGACACTCTCAGGGACGTTATAGGGACAGGCCGGAAAAAGGATATGGGATCGCTGAGAGATTTCGGGGTTTCTTATCAGTCTATACCTTTAACCAGGGAGGGAGATTTTCAGGTTGAGGAAATCCTTTCGTCCATCTCTACCGCTACGAAGATGGTAGGGATTCAGCGTTCAAAAGGATATGAGGATCGGCCGTCATTCACTATAAAACAAATCTCTTCTATAATCGAACGGATCCGGGAAGTGAAAGATGATGTCATCATTTTTGTCGATAATTGTTACGGAGAGTTTGTTGAAATGAAAGAGCCGCTTGAAGCAGGAGCTGATTTAATTGCCGGGTCATTAATTAAAAACCCCGGAGGCGGGATCGCTAGAATGGGCGGTTACATAGCTGGTAAGGAAAAACTCATTGAACTATGCAGCTACCGCTTAACCGCTCCTGGGCTAGGTAAAGAAACAGGAGCGAGCCTGAATAGTCTTCAAGAAATGTATCAGGGCATCTTTCTAGCGCCTCATGTAGTAGGAGAAGCGCTAAAGGGAGCAGTGTTTACTGCTCACTTTCTTAACTTGCTGGGTTTTGACACAAACCCTGCCTATAATGCTGAGCGAACAGATTTAATTCAGTCTGTGAATTTTGATTCGGCCGAGCAAATGATTCGATTTTGCCAGTCCATTCAACATGCTTCTCCGGTTAATTCACACGTCAGCCCAGAGCCAAGCCCAATGCCCGGATATGATGATCATGTAATCATGGCTGCAGGCACATTTATCCAGGGGGCTAGTCTTGAACTGACGGCCGACGGCCCTATAAGACCTCCTTACACGGCTTTTGTACAAGGCGGGTTAACCTATTCTCACGTAAAGATAGCTGTAACAGCAGCAATTAAACGTCTGTTAGAAGAAGGGTATGTGAAGATGAGTTTAACTTAAAAAATGAGAGGTTTTCTTACTTTTTTTACTATTTCATTATATATGTGTGAACATTCCTCACATATGTTGACATATCCTCTACTTATCGTATAATTAAATCAGTATCATTCTTATGGGGAGGTGGCACACGATGAGTGATGAGATTCGTCGTTCCATGCCGTTATTCCCGATGGGGATTGTTCAATCACTGACAGACCTTTCTGCCCGGCAGATCCGCTATTATGAACAGCACCAGCTAGTACAACCTGCCCGTTCAGAAGGGAATCGCCGGCTGTTTTCATTCAATGATGTAGATCGACTGCTGGAAATTAAAGACCTCATTGAACAAGGCGTTAATATGGCAGGGATAAAGCAGGTTCTTAAGCTGACAGATCAGCCGGAGAACGAGGCATATGACGAGAAGCGAGTCGAGGAAGTTCATAGTGAACTAACTGAGAAAGAACTGCGCCGTATGCTGCAGCAAGAACTTTTCACCGCGGGAAGGCAAGGTAAACTTGGAATTAGGCAGGGGGAATTGTCTAGATTCTTCCACTAAATGTGTTGAGAGGAGACTGGAATTATGGGTTTAACTAAAGAAGAAATTTACAAGAAACTTGATGAGGAAAACGTCCGTTTTATTCGACTGCAGTTCACGGATATGCTGGGAACAATTAAAAACGTCGAAATCCCGCTTAGTCAACTGGATAAGGCTTTAGAGGGTATGATGATGTTTGATGGTTCATCTATCGAAGGCTTCGTGCGCATCGAGGAATCTGACATGTACTTAGTACCAGATTTGGATACATTTGTGGTATTCCCTTGGACATCTGAAAAAGGGAAAGTAGCCCGCTTCATTTGTGATATTTACAACCCAGACAAGACTCCTTTTGAAGGGTGCCCACGTTATAACTTAAAACGTAACATCAAGAAAATGGAAAAACTTGGTTTTTCCGCGTTTAACATAGGTACTGAGCCTGAATTCTTTTTATTCAAGCTAGATGAAAAAGGCGAACCAACCATGGAACTAAACGATAAAGGTGGTTATTTCGATCTCGCGCCAACCGATTTAGGTGAAAATTGCCGGCGGGATATTGTTCTTGAACTTGAGGAAATTGGATTTGAAATTGAAGCTTCTCACCATGAGGTAGCTCCTGGACAGCACGAGATTGATTTTAAATACTCAGATGCTGTGAAACACTGTGATGATATTCAGACGTTTAAACTAGTTGTAAAAACGATCGCGCGTCAGCACGGTCTCCACGCGACTTTCATGCCTAAACCTTTATTTGGTGTGAACGGCTCCGGGATGCATGCGAACATGTCTTTGTTTAATGAGGACGGAAATGCTTTTTATGATGAAAATGGCGATAAAGAATTATCAGAAGTTGCTTATCAGTTTACTGCAGGGATTATTAAGCATGCTACAAACTTTACGGCGATCACAAATCCTACAGTAAACTCCTATAAACGTCTTGTACCTGGTTATGAAGCTCCTTGCTATGTGGCTTGGTCCGGTCAGAACCGAAGCCCGCTTGTGCGTGTTCCTACTTCCCGCGGATTAAGTACTCGTATAGAGGTAAGAAGCGTAGACCCTGCTGCAAACCCTTATATGGCTATGGCAGTATTATTAGCTGCAGGTCTTGACGGTGTGGAGAATAAATTGAAAGCCCCAACTCCAGTCGATCGAAACATTTATGTTATGAATAAGAAAGAACGTGAAGCACACGGCATTAAAGATCTGCCTGCCACGCTTTACAATGCTCTTGAAGAACTGCAGGAAGATCCGATTATGGTCGAAGCTCTTGGCGAGCACCTGTTTGAACACTTTATTGAAGCGAAAGAAATCGAATGGGATATGTTCCGTACACAAGTACACCCTTGGGAACGTGAACAATATCTACAAACATATTAATCCTCATCAAGCCTCAGCGTCTAAGCGCTGAGGCTTTTTCTTATGCGGAGATTGATACGTTCCACTTTTCTCACTCACCCCCTTGTTAACCCCTGAAAATGAAGGTAGCAGGATATAGTTTTGCATCGCTGGGAGCCACTGATAAGAAAAGAATCAATCTGTGACATGATTGCACATTATTATAATAAGTAGATTTTATACTGAGATTTAAACTCTAATTAATTCAATTAACTTGGACGTTTGCAGAAGGTTTTTTTTATGTGAAAAAATATTAAGTAACTTATCACAACTTTTTCTTTTAGAAAAACTTTATTTCAAGACAGCCATCGTTTCACAAAAAGTGACAGTCTGAAATACTTCAGTTTGAAGTGTATTTTAGTAAAAAATGCACAAAGTTCTCAGACAAAACCTGTTTACACGTGTATCGCAACACGTGTTGTGTTATGATTTGTACACAACAATTGATTTGTTAGGGGATGTAGAATGGAACAATATACTGTCGATCAGGCCTTGGAAAAATTAAAACAATATAAAATTACGACACATAAAGAAAGTCTTCGACGTTGGCTGAGAAACGGCACAATTAAAGGCGTCGAACCAGCCACGCGTAAAGATGGATGGAGAATCAATGAAGTTGATCTATGGGCGTTTATTGAAGAGCGCACACTGGTTAATTCAACAGAGGAACCTAATGCAACAAATGTTGTTAAAAAGGATGAGCTTCGCGAATTTCACAGAGCTGAAATGTGGTGGGAAATTGCTCGCAAAAATATGTATGAAGGATCTATTGAGGTTAAAAAAACGGATGTGCGCTCATGTATTAAACAAAAAAACTATTCCGAAAAATTCGAAGCGTACATCTGGAATAGAATTACAGAGCACACGTGGCAAGCTACACCTCGCATCTTCTATTTGCATGATGCCTTTCTTTTTAGCAGCCAGCGTATAAAGATGGATACTAATTATAAAGATCGTAAAGAGCAGATCTTGTTCGCTTTAATTGATTACTTAAGAAATAATGGCATTAAGTAGGATAAATGGATAGTAAAGTTGTATAAATTTAAAAGAAAAAAGCCCCGTTGCGCTGAGCAAAAGGGCCATGTTATTTACTAACGATAGTAAAATCCTATTTAAAAATCTTACGAATGAGCTTCCCACTGACTTTACCAGCAGCTCTTCTGCCGACTCGCTGGCCAATTCGGTTATTACGAACAGCGTCCACGTCGTTCCAGATTCTTAGAATTTTTGAGAGCTTTGATTTTAAGCCCATTTTAATCAACTCCTTATTTATTATAGGTCAAGCTTTACGTATGGTTTTAGGTACCAGTGAGTCGGTTTATTACATAAGTTCCCTTAATGAAATACTTGGTAAACCAGCACTTTTCTAGAATAAGATTAATCTTGCGAGGATGAAGAAAGGAATCTGATGGGCGAAGCAGTTCAATAGACGTGGGAACCTCAATCTCGGATGGAACTTTTCAGCTGTTGCTCTTGTTCGTCTACAAAATAGTAAAGAACGTGTTTTATTTTTTCTTCTATATATTAATAGGATAAATTGGTAAAAAATGAAAAAAGGGCAGCTCTTAAGAGCTGCCCTTAATATTTGCTTAATGAACCGTACGGTATAAACCTACAACCCGTCCAAGAATAGCAACATCATTTAGAAGAATAGGTTCCATGGTAGCATTTTCAGGCTGTAACCGGATATGGTTTCTTTCTTTGAAAAAGCGCTTCACGGTAGCTTCTTCATCCTCTGTCATGGCTACTACAATATCTCCATTTTGAGCTGTCTGCTGTTGTCTCACGATCACCATATCACCATCAAGAATACCGGCTTCAATCATACTCTCGCCCTGTACAACAAGTACGAACGTGTTATCGTCTGTACCAGCTAAAGAGTCAGGCAGTGGTACATATTCTTCAATATTTTCGACTGCGGTAATAGGAGAACCTGCCGTTACTTTACCAATAACAGGCGCATAAGAGGCTTCACTTCTAGGGATACTGTGATCTTCCTCTAATTCTATCACTTCAATTGCTCTTGGTTTAGTAGGATCTCTTCGGATATACCCCTTTTTCTCTAATCTTGACAAATGTCCGTGCACAGTCGAACTGGATGCCAGACCCACGGATTGGCCGATCTCACGAACAGAAGGCGGATAACCTTTCATAATTACCTGCTCTTTAATAAAGTCTAATATTTCTTGCTGTCTCTTTGAAAGTTTACTCATAGATTTACACCTCGTACATAGGATTTATATTAACCACATTGTACCATGCCTACTTAAATAATACAAACAAGCGTTCGAAAACATCGGTTGACAAGAACTATTGTTCGTATATAATTGGTAATAGAAAAAGCGAACATTAGTTCTTAAGAACGTTCGTTCCTAAAAATGGAGGGTCTAATCATGTTCAACAAACTTTCAAAGCTCGATGTAACGTATCTCGTACTGTTTATCGCAAGTTTAGCCTTTCTTTACTTTTCAATGGTCTCCATTGGATAATCTATTATATGCTGTATGAGAAGATTTAATAGAAAGGGCCGAACATCATGAGAGTTATCCTATATTGTCGTGTAAGTACCGAAAAAGAAGCACAAGTTTCTTCATTGAACAGACAAAGAAACGAATTAAATCAGATGGCCGCACACCACAGTATGGAAGTTGTGGATTGTATAGAGGAACAAGCAAGTGGTTACGAAATTGAACGGGAGGGGATTTTCCGCTTGCTTGAGTATTTTTCTAATAGGGAAGCAGAAGCTTTGTTAATTCAAGATGAAACTCGACTTGGACGCGGGAATACCAAAATCGCATTATTTCATCAATTGAATAAATTGGACGTTCAAATCTATTCACTATCTCATGAAGGAGAACTGGAGATAGCTGAGTCTGACTCTATGGTCCTTCAGATTGTGGGTATTGTAGAAGAATACCAGCGGAAAATACATAATATGAAGATTCGTAGAGGAATGAGAAAGGCAGTAGAGGAAGGCTATAACCCTGCTGATAATCTGTCAAATCAACACTTGGCTCCTGGACGAGAACGGATTGAATTTCCCATAGATGAGGTTGTTCGTTTACGCCAGAATAAATTGTCATTTAAAGATATAGCTGCCACTCTTCGCGGACTAGGGTATGATGTATCCAAGGCAACGGTCCATAGAAGATATCAGGAGCACGTCTTACTTGAAAAAAAAGAAGAGAAGGGTTACGATTAAATAAGTGACAAGGGTCCTCTGGCCACTTGTCTTTTTCTTGTTCGCACATGAATCGATCCTGTGAGTCACAATATATACAAAAAGGGGTATTGATCTATGTTATCTAAAGAAAAAATTGATCGTATAAATGAATTGGCTAATAAATCTAAGCAGGAAGAATTAACTGCTAAGGAAAAAGAAGAACAACAGGATTTAAGACAGCAATATTTGAAGAATGTTCGTAAATCATTTAAGAATCAGTTGAAGGGCGTTACCGTTATAGACCCTGAAGGAAAAGATGTGACCCCTAAGAAATTAAGAGAAATGCAGGAAAATGAAAAGAAGAACTGATTATTAATCCGTACAGTTAATGTACGGATTTTATTTTGTTTAAAAAACCCTTTTCAGGGAAAGTTAAACAAAGGCATTGGATTTTTCTTGAAATATCGCCCTGGCGCTTGTTTCAAACGAAATTTCATTATAGGATAATACATGTACATATTTACGAAAGAGAAAGGGGAATGGCGATTATGGCAAATAGCCTTGAACAAACTTCAATAAATACAATTCGCACACTTACTATCGATGCCGTTGAAAAAGCAAGCTCCGGACATCCAGGAATGCCAATGGGGGCAGCTCCTATGGCGTATACCCTTTGGACACAGTTTATGGATCACAATCCTAAGAACTCTGACTGGTTCAACCGCGACCGCTTTGTACTATCTGCGGGGCATGGATCTATGCTTCTATACAGCCTCTTACATTTATCAGGATATAAAGTGACAATAGATGACCTTAAGTCTTTCCGTCAGTGGGACTCTAAAACTCCTGGACACCCTGAATACGGACATACAGACGGTGTAGAGGCAACTACGGGTCCACTTGGCCAAGGTTTGTCTATGGCTACCGGTATGGCAATGGCTGAAGCACATCTAGCTGCTAAATACAATCGTGACAACTATAATGTAGTAGATCATTACACCTTTGCTATTTGTGGTGATGGAGATTTAATGGAAGGCGTTTCTCAAGAAACAGCTTCTTTAGCCGGGCACCTTGGACTTGGAAAGTTAGTCGTACTGTATGACTCAAATGACATTTCCTTAGATGGAGATTTAAACCGTTCCTTTAGCGAAAGCGTTGAAAAGCGCTACGAAGCTTATGGCTGGCAAGTTATACGTGTCGAGGACGGAACGGATACAGAGGAAATTACAAAGGCTATTCAAGATGCCAAGCAGAATACAGACCAGCCGACTATGATCGAAGTGAAAACAGTAATTGGCTATGGTTCACCAAACAAATCCGGTAAGTCTGCTTCTCACGGTGCTCCGCTTGGAGAAGAAGAAGTTACAGCAGCGAAAGCTCATTATGAGTGGGAGCACGAAGAGCTCTTTCACGTACCAGAAGAAGTTTATCAGGATTTTAAAGAAAAAGTTCAACAAAACGGCGAACAGAAAGAACAGGCCTGGAATGAACTTATGAAACAATATAAAGAAAGCTACCCTGAGCTGGCTGCTGAATTTGAAACAGCAATTAAAGGGGAGCTTCCTGAAGGATGGAAGAACGAGCTTCCAACGTATCAAGCTGGTGAAGACAGTCCGGCAACCCGTGCTGCTTCAGGTGATGTGATTAATGCCCTTTCTGCTAAAGTTCCATATTTCTTCGGAGGAAGCTCAGACTTGGCAGGTTCCAATAAAACAACTGTAAAAGAAGAAGAAGATTTCTCACGCAATAACTATGCCGGCCGAAATATCTGGTTTGGTGTTAGAGAATTCGCAATGGCCGGAGCTTTAAATGGTATGGCCTTACATGGGGGGCTTAAAGTTTATGGCGGAACATTCTTTGTATTTAGTGACTACCTGAGACCAGCGCTGCGTCTATCTGCACTAATGAATCTTCCGATAAACTATGTCTTTACCCACGATTCTGTAGCTGTCGGAGAAGATGGGCCAACTCATGAGCCAATTGAGCAATTGCCTTCTCTTCGTGCAATGCCAAATCTATCTGTAATCCGTCCTGCGGATGGAAATGAAACAAGTGCGGCATGGCAGTTGGCTTTAGAATCTAATACCACTCCAAATGCGCTAGTATTAACTCGTCAGGGTCTTCCAACACTTGAAGGCACGGCAGAAAACGCTTATGAAGGTGTTAAGCATGGTGCGTATATTTTGAGTGATTCTGATAAGGAAGAGCCAGATGCCATTCTGTTAGCTTCGGGATCTGAAGTACAATTGATTGTTAAAGCACAAGATGAACTTAAGAAGAAAGGTTATGACGTTCGCGTTGTAAGTATTCCTTCTTTCGATCGCTTTAATGCTCAAAGCAGAGAATATCAAGAGAGCATCCTTCCTTCTAGCGTTCGTAAACGTCTAGCTGTAGAGATGGCTGCTTCATTTGGCTGGGAACGCTACGTAGGTCTGGACGGTTCTGTACTCGGCATCGACCGCTTCGGAGCCTCAGCCCCAGGAGATACTATTATCGAAAACTTTGGTTTCACTGTAGATAACGTAGTCAAACATGCTGAGAATTTAATGAACTCCTAAGGTCAATTAAACAAGCTGTTGGTATTCTACCGACAGCTTGTTTTTATATTTCAGCCGCTGAGTGGTAGGCAGAATACGTATGGGGAAAAATAATTTACAAATTTTCTCTCCATAACCCTCTCATAAATCTAAGAAGTAAAATGCGATAGTTAAAGGATAAAAAATTGCTTGATAGCTAAGCTTCCGTTCTTCGATAAAAACTCACAATATGATATAATAACTAATAAGAATTATTGTTGTCTTTTTCAGTGTGAAAGTCTGTGGCAGGCAGAAAATGTCGTGTTTAAGCCAGTATAGGATGTCTTCCCGCTCATTTTTAGCGTCAACCGGACGAAGATCATTATGGCTGGGTGTTCCCATTGGCAGGCGAAAGTTTATTATCGTAAACGACTATTGTATTTCTGTGAACCATTTACTATACTGTTATGGGAGATAACACGAAGGAGGAAGACGAAGACATGACTTTGGGTATTATATGGGTTATCGTCATTGCTGTACTCACTCTTATCGGAGGAGTAGCTCTTGGCTTTTTCATCGCAAGAAAGTATATGATGAACTATTTGAAGAAAAACCCGCCAATTAATGAACAGATGCTTCGCACATTGATGATGCAGATGGGACAGAAGCCGTCTCAGAAGAAGATCAATCAAATGATGCGTTCCATGAACAACCAAATGAAATAATCAAAATAAAGCCTTCTTTCTGGTTGAGGAAAGAAGGTTTTTCTTATGATCAATTTATGACGGGAAGTTCACATATGATTCATCGTTTTTTTAAATGCGGTCTGATACAATAGGAGTCTAGTATAATTATGGAGGAAGCGTTATGTCAGAAATAAACATATTTATAGCTTTTGGTGCTGGTTTCTTATCATTCATATCTCCGTGTGTACTTCCACTGTATCCTGCATTCCTCTCATACATAACAGGGATGAGTGTTAGTGAGTTAAAAGAAGATAACGCCATGCTGAAGCGCAAAAGTTTATTGCACACCATATCATTTTTATTAGGGTTTACTACAATTTTTCTAGTTCTAGGATTTTCAGGATCTTTTTTATCCCAGTTTCTTATTCAAAATGATACGATAATAAGGCGTTTAGGAGCTATTTTAATTATTTTCTTTGGCTTTGTCATTATTGGTGTCTTCAACTTTCAATTCTTAATGAAAGATCGGAAAATTTCGTTTAAAAATAGACCTGCAGGGTTTATTGGTTCTTTTTTGATTGGATTGACCTTTTCTCTTGGGTGGACACCTTGTACTGGCCCGATCCTGTCAGCCGTGTTAGTATTGGCTGCTGACAGCCCTGAATTATTTATGGTAATGATGCTTGCCTATTCACTTGGCTTTTCTGTGCCTTTCTTAGTCCTATCCTTCTTTGTAGGAAAATTAAATTGGGTAAGAAAGCATAGTGGAACTATAGTTAAAATAGGAGGTTATCTTATGATTCTAATGGGAATCGCTTTATACTTTGACTGGATGACCGACTTGACCTCTTACTTAGTTGGCTTATTTGGATTTCAGGGCTTTTAAGAAATGGATTTTCGAGAAACTTTATATTATGATGAAAACAGGAACAACAAAGTAAAGGAGTATGAATATGACCCGTACTAATGACATTATTTTACGAGCAACTACTACATTAATTGCGTTTATTATTTTAGGATTTTCCATCTATTTATTCTTCGCTGGTCACAACGCCCCAGGTGGCGGTTTTATTGGAGGATTAATGACCTCAGCAGCCTTTGTACTTATGTATATGGCCTACGGAATACGTTCCATGGAAAAAATTCTGCCGATCAACTTCCGCTACGTCATTCCTGTAGGGTTAATTATAGCTTTAGGGACAGGGATCGGTTCATTTATTTTTGGCCAGCCTTTTTTGAGTCAGACCTACGCTTACTTTCAACTTCCTATTTTAGGTAAGACGGAACTTGCCACAGCATTATTATTCGATCTGGGTGTGTATTTAACAGTCGTGGGTATAACGATGACCATCATACTCACAATTGCAAACGATCGAAGTTGAGATTTTGAGGAGGAGTTTGTACGGCTCGGATATTAGTAGTGGATGATGCCAGCTTTACACATTTAACGCTTACAATAATTTGAAAAGTGCGAACCATAAAGTCGTAGTAGAAGCGGCTGATGGAAAGAAAGCGGTAGAGCTCTATCTTTCACTTCAGCCAGATCTGATAACTATAGACATTACTATCCCTGAGATGAAAGGCCTTGAAGCACTTACACAAATTTAAAATTATTCTGAGGATACTAAAGTGGCAAAGTGTACCGCTTTGGGACAGCAAAAGTTGGTTGTGAAAGCGATAGAAAACGGAGCTAAAGAATTCATTACTAAACCTTTCGATGAAAGAATGGTACCGAGGCCGTCGAACGTGTGTTAAGTTAAGAAAGGACGATCAGAAAAGAAAGTGTGAATGTATATGTTTTGGTTAATAGCAAGCACAGTGGTGGCAGCTTGCATGGCTACTGCTATGATTTTTGTTAGAATGCGAGCAGCCAGGCAGCCGGCTAGTATAAAGAAAATCATTCTCCCGCCGTTTTTCATGAGTACCGGTGCCTTAATGTTCATTTTCCCGGTTTTCCGGGTGGAGTGGACGCAAGTGATTGAAGCTGTAGTTGTAGGAATGCTTTTCTCCATTTTCTTAATTCGAACTTCCAAATTGGAGGTGCGAGACGGTGATATTTATCTTAAACCCTCCAAAGCGTTTGTATTTATTTTATTCGGATTACTTATTCTGCGGGTCATCCTAAAACTTATTATCGGTCAAACTATTTCCTTTGGAGAGACGAGCGGAATGTTCTTTTTGCTGGCTTTAGGAATGATTCTCACTTGGAGACTTGCCATGCTCAGACAGTATTTGCGACTTGAAAAAACGTTAGAAACATAAAAAGAAGACCCGGTATAATCTGCCGGGTCTTCTTAACGTTCAAATAATGGCTGGTAAGGTTCCAGGTCAATATTCTTTTCTTCAAGTTTTTTAATTAGGAATTTATGATCCCGTTTGGGAGTGGCTAAGATATATCCTTCTATGATCACTTCTTGAGTTATTTTCTTGCGTTTTTTTTCCAAAGCTACTTGACCTATTCTTCCAGCAATTTTTTGACGGGCAACATCACGGAATAATTCTGGAACCGGAGAAACTAATTCCTCTAAGAGATCTTTTTGTTCCTGGGTCCACATTTTGCGTGTTTTATCCACGTAGTATTCTTCCCAATCAATTATTGATTTACCATCTTCTTTTGGCAGACGTTTTAAAAACTTGCGAAACATAAAAAAGCCGCCGATCCCCATTAACGTGATAAGAATAAAGGTCCAAGCAATGATAAAAAGGGCAAATCCGCCTGACATATTATCACCTGTTTCATTCATATATAAACTTATTTTAATTATAAAAGGAACCTTCATGAAATACAAGGCAGCTGGTGACGAAAAGTAATCTACTTCTTGAATTTTCCATAAATCGTCGAAATATAAAAAATTGTGTCTATTTATTTTACTTATAAATCGTTTTCATTTACAATAAGGGGTGCAGATTTGTGAACTTATCTAAACAAAGGGCGCAAATGTACTATAATTGGGGAATGGAGAAGCCTTTATAACAGGGCTCGCCATTAAATTATGATGAGGGGGTAAAAGGAGTATGGCTAGCAATCCATATAATTCTCGCAAACAATTTGACCTAAATGGCCAAACGTACAACTATTATGACTTAAAAGCCTTAGAAGAAGCGGGACAGGGCAAGATTTCCCGTCTGCCTTTCTCCATCCGTATTCTGCTTGAATCTCTTCTGCGCCAGCATGACGGCCGTGTAATTAAAGACGAACACGTAGAGAGTCTAGCAAATTGGGGAACTAGTAAATCAAAAGGGGAAGATGTTCCATTTAAGCCTTCCCGTGTAATTTTGCAGGATTTCACTGGAGTACCTGCCGTTGTAGATCTTGCATCACTTAGAAAAGCAATGGTGGATATGGGCGGAAGTCCTGAAAAGATTAATCCGGAAGTACCGGTAGATCTTGTTATTGACCACTCTGTACAAGTTGATAAATACGGTACAGCAGATGCACTTAACATTAACATGGAGCTGGAGTTTGAACGGAACCAGGAACGGTATGAATTTCTTCACTGGGCCCAGAAAGCCTTTGATAACTATCGTGCCGTACCACCAGCAACAGGGATTGTTCACCAGGTAAACCTTGAATATATCGCGAATGTTGTCCATGCCAAAGAGGATGGCAACGGTGCATATGATACTTATCCCGATACACTTGTCGGAACAGATTCCCACACAACTATGATCAATGGACTTGGAGTCCTTGGCTGGGGTGTAGGTGGAATTGAAGCTGAAGCAGGAATGCTAGGACAGCCTTCATACTTCCCGGCACCAGAAGTTATTGGTGTGAAGTTAAATGGAAGCTTCCCTCAAGGTACAACAGCTACCGACTTGGCTTTGAAAGTTACGCAAAAACTTCGTGAGCAGAATGTAGTCGGGAAATTTGTTGAATTCTTCGGTCCTGGGTTACAGGAAATGCCGCTTGCAGATCGTGCTACAATTTCAAATATGGCTCCTGAATACGGAGCAACTTGCGGATTCTTCCCAGTAGACGGCGAATCACTTGAATACTTACGTTTAACGGGACGCAGCGAGGAGCAAATTTCTCTTGTGGAAACGTATTGTAAAGAAAACCAGCTATGGTATGATCCATCTCTAGAAGATCCAGAATTCACTTCTCTGGTTGAAATCGATCTCGGAGAACTGGAACCGAACCTGTCTGGTCCAAAACGTCCACAGGATTTAATTCCGCTTTCCAAAATGAAAAATTCATTTGAAGATGCTGTAACTGGCCCGGCCGGAAATCATGGGTTTGGTCTTGATAAATCAGAATTTAAAAAAGAAGCAGTAGTTCAATTTGAAAGTGGAGAAAAAGCGGTTATGAAAACAGGAGCATTGGCTATTGCCGCCATCACTTCCTGTACGAATACCTCAAACCCGCACGTTATGCTTGGAGCAGGACTTGTAGCGAAGAAAGCTATTGAAAAAGGCCTTGATGTTCCAGCTTACGTAAAAACCTCCCTGGCACCTGGATCTAAAGTAGTTACCCGCTATCTTGAAGACTCCGGGCTAATGGAGCACTTGAATACGCTAGGCTTTAACCTGGTAGGCTACGGTTGTACTACATGTATCGGTAACTCCGGCCCGCTGCTTCCTGAAATTGAAGAAACGATTGCTGATAATGACTTGATTGCTTCTTCTGTCCTCTCTGGAAACCGTAACTTTGAAGGCCGTATTCACCCGCTTGTTAAAGCAAACTATTTGGCTTCACCGCCTTTAGTAGTTGCTTATGCACTCGCAGGTACCGTGGATATCGACCTGAAAAATGAAGCAATCGGTAAAGACCAGAATGGAAATGATGTATTCTTTGACGATATCTGGCCTTCTCAAGAAGAAATCAAGGCGGAAATTGCAAGAGTTGTAACTCCAGAAATCTTCCGTAAAGAATATGAAAATGTCTTTAATTCCAATGAAAAATGGAATGAAATTAATACAACAGATGAGCCGCTTTATGACTGGAATGATGATTCCACCTATATTCAGAACCCACCGTTCTTTGAGGGATTATCCAGTGACCCTGAATCCGTTAAACCACTTAACGGCATGCGGGTTATCGGTAAATTCGGTGACTCTGTAACTACAGACCATATCTCTCCAGCCGGTGCTATCCCTAAGGATATGCCAGCAGGTGAGTATTTACAGGAAAAAGGCGTCAGTCCACGTAACTTTAACTCTTATGGTTCAAGACGTGGTAACCATGAAGTCATGATGCGTGGTACATTCGCTAATATTCGTATTCGCAATGAGTTAGCGCCAGGTACAGAAGGCGGTTATACTACTTATTGGCCGACAGAAGAAGTCATGCCGATTTATACGGCTGCTATGAAATATCAGCAGGACGAAACACCTCTTCTTGTTATCGCTGGAGATGACTACGGAATGGGAAGTTCTCGTGACTGGGCCGCTAAAGGTACTGACCTGTTAGGCATTAAGACGGTAATTGCTCAAAGCTTTGAGCGTATTCACCGCTCTAACCTTGTTATGATGGGTGTTCTTCCTCTCCAGTTTAAATCAGGAGATACAATTGAATCTCTAGGATTAACTGGTCGTGAAACTTTTGATGTTCAAATTGGAGAAGATGTTAAACCACACGATCTTGTTAAAGTTACAGCAACCGATGAAGATGGCAATAAGAAAGAATTTGAAGTTGTAGCTCGTTTTGATAGTGAAGTTGAAGTTGACTACTATCGTCACGGCGGAATTCTTCAGATGGTTCTGCGTAATAAAATGAGTTAAGTTTCATATAAAAAAGCCGCCTTATTCTTAAGGCGGCTTTTTTACATAGGAGTGTGACAATATTTCTAGAATTTCTTCATTCATCTTTACAGACATATTTGTATTTCTATATTCTTATACTTAGTACATGAAGAATGATTAGGGGAGTGGACCAGGTTGGTTAAACAAGTGCTCGCTTCTGTATTTTTATTGGCTCTATTATCTCTAGTGGCGTACAACGTCTGGAGCGAAAGAGAGACAAGTCCTGCAGACAGTGAATTACAGACATATGAATCTAAAAAGGAAGAAAAAGGTGCAGGTATGACTGCTCCAAACGCTCCGAGCGGATTAAAAGAAGGTGAGAAAGCCCCAAATTTCACTGTAGAGACCTTAAAAGGTGAAGTTGTTCAGCTTTCAGATTATAAAGGGAAGAAAGTTTTTCTGAATTTCTGGGCCACTTGGTGTCCGCCATGTCGTGAAGAGATGCCTGAAATGGAACGATTTCAAAAGCAATATGGTGAGGAAGTAGCTGTACTTGCCGTAAATGGAACAGGATCTGAAACCAATATTGGTGAAGTACGGTCTTATATTGATAAAGGTGGTTACAGCTTTCCCATTCTTCTGGATAAAGACTTAGAAATACACCAGACTTATCAGACCATCTCTATACCTACCACTTATTTTATAGGAACAGATGGCGTGATACAGGAACCCCGAAAAGTTGGACCAATGAACTATGATTTCATGGTAAAAATGAAAAATGCTTTAGAATAGGTATAATACAGTTTCTTAATGGAAATCCTTAACAAAAAAGGAGAGATTTCCATGAGAAAAAAGAGAACATTATCTTTTGAAGATCTTGTTAAAGAGAATATTCGCTCTATAGAGGAAGATGAGCAGTTGATGGCTCAAATTGATGAGCGGATAGAACAAAGACATAATGATAGAATGAAGCAAATCCCATCATAATCGTTGGGATTTTTTTATGGTATAAAAGCTTTTTAACAGGGGAAATTAATGGGTGACTTTATGAAATTAAAGTCAACTTTAGGTTTAAAAGGAGGCCATCACATGACTCATCGATCTAATCCAGATAACCGATCAGACAATGTAGAGAAACTGCAAGAGAAAGTAACCAATACTATTGAAAACATTGAAGCTTCTCATGATTCTCTTGAGTTTGCTACGGAAGAGGAAAAGAAGACTATCAAAGATAAAAACAAACGAAGAAACCAATCCATTAATGCTATGCGTGAAGAAATCAAAGACGAGGCTAGTCACCAGGATTATTAATGATCAGAAACCGCTTCTAACTTTTTAGGAGCGGTTTTGTTATTTAATAGACTATAAGTAGAAAATCAAGTTCATCTACATAGAAAGCTTACTATGATAAAATGAATTACGGTGATAGGAAAGGAAGTGAATTCATGATTGCACAATTAAAACAATGGAAAAGTATAGATGAAAAGCCTCCGCTATCAGAAGTAGAGGCTCTTCGCTATTTTAATCAAGATGAAATAGAGGACAAAGAACTAAAGGCCCTCCTGTATGTTACGTTAGCCTATCATCGAATAAAGCGACATCCAGAACAGGAAAAACTAGCTGACCAATTTATTGATGAAGCGAGAGTGCTGGCCGGTAATCATTCGCTGGTCACTGACTTGTATGAATCGAAGCAGATTATGCAAGCTTATACTCATTTAAAGCACACTCCACTGGAACAGTGGTTACTTCATGAAACAGATCATGATTCAGCTAAAGCTAAAAAAGCTCGGTCTATATATGATGATGTAACAAAATTAAAAGCTCAATGGGATTCAGACCTGGCTTCTAAAACGATTATAGATGCGTCGAGCCGGATAAGGCTATATCAGGAAGTGTACGAACAATTAGATGCTCTTGAACAGATAATGGCAAATGCGCTCAATTCAATTGAGAATCGTCGAATACGGCTTCCGGTTAAAGATATTAATGAACGAACAAGAGAACTATCAGACCATCAGGATGAACTATATAAAAGACTGCCTCGTTTTTTAACAGATGCCTCGTCTGATAACCCATTGGAAGCCTTTGATCAAATGGTAGGTCTAAAGGACGTAAAAGCATATATTAGACGCTATTATCATTTTCTCAAATACCAACAACACAGGAAGAACTTTGGTTTCTCTATGGTAGATGAACCAGGCTTGCACATGATCATTACTGGTAACCCAGGAACAGGAAAAACGACAATAGCTCGTTTCCTGGCTAATATTTATCATGAATTGGGGATCCTTGATACTAAAGAAGTCGTCGAAGTCAACCGTTCTCACTTGGTAGGCTCTTATGTTGGTCAAAGTGAAGAGAATACAATGAACTATGTTAAACAGGCGGTTGGCGGAGTGCTCTTCATTGATGAGGCATACAGTTTGAAGCGTGAGGGGCAGACAGGTAATGATTACGGACAAGCTGTGATCGACACGCTGGTTTCTGCTATGACCGGTAAAGAATTTGGTGGAAAATTTGCCGTAATATTAGCAGGATACCCAGAAGAGATGCGTCAGTTTTTATGGTCAAATCCTGGATTGCGAAGCCGCTTTCCTGAACAAAACCATATTTCTCTTCCCGATTATAGAATGGAAGAACTTATCACAATAGCTGAGCAGACAGCCATTGAAAATGACTTTTTCTTTACTAGAAACGCCCTGAAAGAGTTTACTTCTCTTATTGATCGAGAGCGTGTGGACGAATCCTTCGGCAATGCCCGTACTGTGAAAAATCTAGTCATGAAAACTATTTTTCAAAAAGGGGCTCAAGAAGCAGAGCGAGATAAATCCCACTGGCTGGATCATATGAGAATTGATGAAAATGATCTGGCTTGGGATACCTCTACCCCTGATGAGGAGCTATCACCAAGGGACCGCTTAGATGAACTAATTGGACTCGACAATGTAAAGGCAGAGGTGCGAAAGTTATCTTCCTTTGTTCAAGCTCAGCAAAAGAGAAAAGAAAATGGATATCCTGTCGTTCCTATCCAACTACATTCCGTGTTTTCAGGAAATCCTGGTACAGGTAAGACCACGGTAGCAGAAATTTATTCGGATATTTTAAAGCAGTGCGGACTGCTTAAAAGAGGTCACATGATCGTTGTATCCAGAAGCGACCTGGTTGCCGGATATGTAGGCCAAACTGCGATGAAAACGAAGCGGAAGATCCGGGAAGCACTTGGGGGAGTTCTGTTCATTGACGAAGCTTATTCGCTTTATAATGGCGGTAGAGATGAATTTGGTAAAGAAGCTATAGAAACCATTGTCGATGAAATGACTAAACATAACGAAAATCTCGTAGTCATTCTAGCCGGCTATCAGCATGAAATGGAACAGCTGGTAGAAAGTAATCCTGGACTGTCTTCCAGGTTTAAAAAGTATTTTCATTTTCCAGATTATAATGAACAGGAATTATTGAAAATGACCCATTTTCAAGCGCACCAATTTGGTTACTCTTTTAACGAGTGGGCCGAAGAGTTCCTGCTGGAAAAATTTAAAGATCATCGAATTCGTGGAAATGGACGATTTGTAAATAACCTTGTTAATGAAGCCATTCAGTATCAGGCGACGAGAATTGTAGAAGATGACTCAGCGGATATGAATGAATTAGAAGTAAATGATCTTGAGAAAGCCTGGCAGGCAGTGAGAAGGGAGGCCTAAAGGATGAAAGTAGTAGAAACACCGATTCAGGTTAGGTACCAGGAAACGGACATGATGGGCGTGGTTTACCATGCCAACTATCTCATATGGTTTGAAATTGGCCGAACCGCTTTTATTGAGGAACTTGGATTTAAATACTCAGAAATTGAAAAACAAGGGGTCGTTTCCCCTGTGGTTGACGCCAATATAAGTTTTAAACATCCGGTTCGGTATGGAAATGAAGCCCTCGTAAAGACCTGGGTCGATGAGTATGATGGTTTGCGTGTTACCTACGGGTACGAAATTGTGCATGGAGATGGTAGATTAGCCGTCTCCGGACAAACGAAGCACGTCATAGTAAAAAAAGATAATTTTCGCCCGGTTTCAATCAGGCGCAGCTTCCCGCAGTGGCATAAAGCTTATTTAGCGGCTATGGAAGGAGATCGCTGATGGCTTTTGGTGTGAAAAGAAAGGAATTAGTTGATTGGAAAAGAAAAGTAGAGAAAGGTGAAATAGCTTTTTTAACTCACTTTTGGCTTGATGACCGTTTTCCAGGTTGCGATACGGTCACTAAAGTTGGCTGTTCTGATATAGAGAAACTAAGCCAATGGGGAGCTCAGTATGGCTTAAATGCCCGATGGATTCATCGTGATCCACGTTTTCCGCATTTTGATTTATTTGGTGAACACCAATATAAAATCTTAGTGAAAGAGCGGAAATGGGAGCACATTGAACGATTCAAATTAAAACCCTAATTATGAAGTCAAGGCGCCCCTCCAAAGGCGCCTTGACTCATCTAATTAAAAGTAGAGATATTACTCAGCTATTAGCAATTAATTTTTCATATGCAGGAATCTCCGCCAGGAATAGAAAACCAGAAACTTTTTACCCTAAAGGCTAAGTCTCTGGTTTGTTGGTATCCCTATTGATATTGAAAGTCTGGTTCTTCCCATTTAGAGCTGTATTCTACCTGCAAAGAGTGACCTCCGAAGTACCATTCGTCATCTTCTTCTATAAAATAAGTGATCTTTCCAACTTTTGTTTCCGCAATAGGTTCAGATGGCACTTCTATGCGAATTGCTAGAGAAAACCCCGGCTGAAGGCCACCTGTGCCTCCATATCGGACATAAAATCGAAGGCTTGTCTCTCCATCTACGTCTAGTTCTTCTTCATACCATTTAGCTGCTTCTTCTGTGACGGTAAGATCCATTATTTATTCAACTCCTTCTATTCTATGGTCATCCCATATGTTGTATCCGTAAATGCGGAGGTATAAACCTCATAAAATAGAAAGACAACCAAATCAAAATTAAAGGTGGTTGTCTTACTTGTTTTTATCAGGAACCGGGTCAAAGCCACCTTTATGAAAAGGGTGGCATTTTAGGATCCGCTTAGTGGTTAAATATGATCCTCTAATAAAGCCAAACCGTTTAAAAGCTTCTAGTCCATACTCCGAACAAGTAGGCTGGAAGCGGCAGCTTGGAGGGAAGAAAGGACTGATTCCTTTACGATAAAATTGTATAAGGGCTATCATGACATGCTTCATAGAACAAGTCCTTATTCTGTCTCTTGTTTTTTATCATAGCTGAGAGTGGCCACTGCATCGTGAAGATGGATAGATTCTTCGTTTCGGCATGTGACGGTAAAAGCTTCTACAAATTCATATTCATATAAATCAGCTGCAACCAGGCGTACGATATCTTCTACAAAGCGAGGATTTTCATAAGCCTGCTCGGTGACCATTTTTTCATCTGGTCTTTTCAAAACCGGGTGAATACGGGCACTAGCATTACTTTCCGCAGCCTCAAGTAAAGCTGCTTTCCAGTCAATCTCCTGCTCATTGAAATCATCTGTTAGTTTAACAGTCATAGATACGTTCCCTCTCTGATTGTGTGCGCTGTATTCACTAATTTCTTTAGAACAAGGACAAAGAGTAGTGATTTTACCGGTTAACGTAACCGTTACATCATGCCCGGTTTCTTCCTTATAGTCATCACGAATAGTAGCATCTGCATAGTTCATACCAGCAAGGTCAGAGTATGGCCCTTTTCTTTCAAAGAACCATGGGAAATGGACTTCCACTTCGGCATCTTTTTGTTTCAATCGACCGGCAAGCTCTTCGGTAAATCCTTTTAACGTAGCAATATCTATGGCAAACCCTTCATTGTGGTATTTATCTAATTGTTCTGTGAAGCGGCTCATGTTCGTACCTTTGCTACCTTTCTTAATGGAGGAACCAAATGAGAACGTGCCAATGGTTGTCTGAATTTCCGGAGTCAGGGTGCTTGGAATACGGATGGGGTGCTTAACATTTGAAATTCCCACCATATCAATATCAAAAAGGAAATCTTTTTTTGAATTTTGTAAATCAGCCATTTTATCTTTATCCACCGGTTTTGTACGTGGACCTGGTTTTACAGATCCAAATAATTGGTGGCGCTCTTCTTTGGAAGGTAATTGCTTATTGTGGTTTAGTTCAGTTTTGTTCATAGTAAAAGACTCCTTTCAGGCCTTCATTTCTAGTCAAAGTATACAATATGTAAATCTATTTATACAATTTAATGCTTTTACTAATGTGTTGGTAAAAACAGGATAAACCCCAGCACTATGGTGGTTTTACTATCGTTTCCACAAAAAAGGAGGTCTATGCCTTTTTAGCACAGACCTCATGAAAAGCAGGTTACATCCAAGTGATTTTAGGTTCAGTTTTGTTAATAATTCTTTTAATGTTAGATCGATGACGATAAATCACGAATAGTGTGAATAGGGAAATAACAATGGTTAACCCAAAGTCCTGCACAATTAGAGTAGCAATTATACCGGCGACACCACTAATCATAGATGATAGAGATACATATTTGCTAATGTATAAAGCCAGGAAGAAAGTGGCCAGAAGTATAAAGAAAATTATAGGATTAACTCCCAAAATAACGCCTCCGGAAGTAGCAACAGCTTTTCCGCCTTTAAAACCTGCAAAGACTGGATACATATGACCGATTACAGCAAAGATTCCAATGACGAGAGTAATGACATCAGCTCCAAATAATAAAGGAAAAGCTGTGGCTAGAGTTCCCTTAAGGATATCCGCTGAAGTTACAATCAAACCCGCTTTAATACCTAATACACGAAAGGTGTTGGTTCCGCCCAAATTACCGCTCCCGTGCTCTCTAATATCAGTATCATAGCCATATTTCCCTATTATCAGACCTGATGGAATGGATCCTAACAAGTAAGCGATAATAGCAAATAAAGCGTATTCCATGCCGCTCATCTCCTTTGTTGCTTTATTCTATTTTACCATGAGAGGTTAGAGGAAAGAACCCGGCTGCTTCATTGTAAACATTAAACTAATTCATTCTAAGTGTTATGTAATAAGAATTTGGGAAAAAAGAGGTGAAGAGACTTAAGACTTCATTTATTTTAAATTCCAGCTAACACATCTTAAGATATATATTCAGGCTCTTAAACTGTAACAACTTCCTATTATACCAATTCAGCACCTGGTGACAAGAAAATTTTTTCGCAAATTTCTATTATTGAGAAGATATAAATCACTTGTCTTCAATGTGTTCCAAATGATTTCGAATCTTTGCAAAATGTTTGAAATTGTGGAATTGTGGAAATATAGAATTCATATTTTATTTGAGTGAAGAGGGGGAAAACCATGATTACGTTCCAAGACGTAACTAAAACGTATCCTGACGGGACAACGGCTCTGAAAGACATCGCCTTGCACGTGAATGACGGAGAGCTGTTAACATTGATCGGTCCCAGTGGCTGCGGTAAAACGACCATGATGAAAATGATTAACCGATTGATTCACCCTACAGAAGGGTCAATAACTATACATAATAAAGATATTCGAGAATATAACATTCACGAACTCCGTTGGAATATTGGTTATGTATTGCAAGAAATTGCTTTGTTTCCTCATATGACAATTGAAGAAAACATTTCAATTGTTCCTGAAATGAAGAAGTGGAAAAAGAAAGACCTGTCTAACCGCATTGATGAACTAATGGACATGGTGGGTTTAGACTCTGAAAAGCACAGGAAGCGGAAACCGAGTGAATTATCGGGTGGGCAGCAGCAAAGAGTAGGAGTTATAAGAGCTCTGGCCGCCGATCCGGATATTATTTTAATGGATGAACCGTTTAGTGCTCTCGACCCAATCAGTCGTGAGCAGTTGCAAAAAGATATCAGACAGCTGCAACAGGAAATTCAGAAAACCATTGTGTTTGTGACCCACGACATGGATGAAGCGATGGCCCTTGGAGACAGAGTTTGTGTTATGCAAGCTGGAGAGATCGTTCAGCTAGACACTCCGCAGAATTTAATACTAAATCCTGCAAATGAGTTTGTGAAAGATTTCATAGGAAGCCGTAAAACTCCATGGGAAACAGCGGTGGACGTCATCATGGACCGGACAAAAAATCAAATGTATCCAGTGGCAGAATTAGAGAAAGGAACAATTCCGGAAAAAGGAACATTTGCCTTAAAAAATCCGGATGGAACATACGCTACTGCCGTGCATGATGGGGAAACTATGGATCTTCCTGCTCTAGAAAATGGAATGACTTTAAAAGAGGCTACAGCAGTTTTTGAAAAAACCGATTATCCTATGCTGCCTGTAGTTAAACAGGATCAGCTTCTAGGTACTCTTTCTTATAAAGATATCGTCTTTTACTTGAAAGAAAACCACCGTGAAAAAGGGGTGGGACAGTTATGAATCAATTCAAAGAGGTATTTATTCAACGACAGGATGTCTTACTTGAAAAAATCTGGGAACATTTACAGATTTCCATTATTGCTTTAGTAATTGCGACGCTCATTTCCGTACCTCTCGGATTACTATTATCTCGAAAACACAAGGTTGCTGAGCCGGTTATTGGGGTTACTGCTATACTACAAACGATTCCGAGTCTTGCGGTCTTAGCATTTTTGATTCCTTTATTCGGAATTGGCCAGACACCTGCAGTTATTGCTTTAACGGCCTATGGACTTCTTCCTATCCTTAGAAATACATACACTGGGATAAAAGAAGTAGACCCTGCACTTAAGGAAGCGGCTACAGGGATGGGAATGAATTCTTTTCGCCGCTTATCCCGTGTAGAGTTACCTTTGGCCATGCCGGTAATAATGGCGGGAATTCGTACGTCTATGGTTTTAATCGTGGGGACAACTACGATCGCTGCATTAATTGGTGCTGGAGGTTTAGGTGATTTAATTCTTCTTGGACTTGACCGCGGGGGTGACGTAAATCTTATTCTTCTTGGAGCTATTCCAGCCGCATTGTTAGCAATTATATTAGATGTGATCCTTCGACTGTTTGAGAGAACATCTGCAAAATCCGGATTCCGCTCTCTTGTAAGTCTATTGGTTATTGCCGCCTTAATCGCTGTTGGACCATTGGCATTTGGCGGCAAAGCAAAAAATGATCTCGTTCTTGGAGCAAAATTGGGATCAGAACCGGCTATTTTAATCAATATGTACAAACTCCTTATTGAAGAAGAAACCGATCTATCGGTAGGATTAAGGCCAAACCTTGGTAAAACTGACCTGGTGTTCAGTGCCTTACAGGAAGGCAGCATAGATATTTATCCAGAGTTCACAGGAACAGCGATAGTTTCTTTACTTGATGAACAGGCTAATAGCAATGAGCCCCAGGAAGTTTATCAGCAGGCAAAAGAGGGCATGGCTGAAACGTATGATATGGCGTTCTTAGAGCCTATGAAATTTAATAATACGTATGCTGTGGCTACAACACAGGAGCTTGCTGAAAGATATAACTTAGAAACCATCGGGGACTTAAAACAAGTGGAAGATCAGATTACCGCCGGTTTCACCCTTGAGTTCAATGACCGTCAGGATGGTTATCAGGGAATGAAAGAAGTGTATGATCTTAATCTTGGAGAAGTAAGAACAATGGACCCAGGATTGCGACAGGGAGCCATCAAGGATGGTGAAGTCGATATTATTGATGCATACGCCACTTCAGGTTATATGGTAGACTTAAACTTGAAGGTGCTGGAAGATCCTGAGAACCTGTTCCCTCCTTACCAGGGGGCTCCGCTTATGAGGCAGGAGACGCTGGACCGCTACCCTGAAGTACAAGATGCTCTCAACCAATTAGGAGGAAAAATAACCGGGGATAAAATGCGGCAAATGAACTATCAAGTTGACTTTGAAGATCGCAGCCCTGAAGAAGTCGCACGCGAGTATTTAGTGAACGAAGGCTTAATTGAAGAATAGGAGGTTGAATATGACGTTTAAAAACCCTTCACGCCAAGAGATTGCGGAAGTTTTAAAAAACTCTAAGACGATTGCCGTGGTCGGTTTATCAGACAAACCGCACCGCACTTCTTACCAGATTAGTCAAGCTATGCAGGAAGCAGGCTATCGCATTATTCCTGTTAATCCGACTATCAATGAAACTTTAGGTGAAAAGGCTGTGGCTCGATTAAGTGATATTACCGAACCTATTGATATCATAAACGTTTTCAGAAAATCTGAATTTCTTCCTGAAGTTGCTAAAGAGGCTTCTGCTATTCCTGCTCAGGCTTTTTGGGGACAGCAGGGGGTTATTCACGAAGAAGCCTACGAAGAGTTAAAAGATAAAGATATGACCGTGATCATGGATGTATGCATTAAAGTTGCCCACGCTGTTTATCTTTAAAAATATATACTTTTTTTAAAAAAATCCCTGTCTAGACAGGGGTTTTTTAGTGTTGATATTAGAATAATGTTTGCGAAACCTTATAAAATCGCTACAATATAACAAGCAGCATTTTTTATTGAGCGTTTACACAAACGAACGTTTGTTCTATTATAGTAGTAGATGAAGTTGACGAGAAAGGAGCCGATGGTAAATTGGCGAAGCAGAATCAAACATACTCAGATGATTCCATACAAGTACTGGAAGGTTTGGAGGCGGTCCGAAAACGGCCGGGGATGTATATTGGATCGACGGATCACCGTGGCCTCCATCACTTAGTACATGAAATCGTGGACAATGCCGTAGATGAGGCATTGGCTGGACACGGAGACCAAATGACTGTGACTCTCCATAAAGACGGCAGTGTTTCCGTAGAGGACGAGGCACGAGGGATGCCGACTGGAATGCATCAGACAGGTAAACCGACACCCGAAGTAATTTTGACTGTGCTTCATGCAGGAGGTAAGTTTGGACAGGGCGGCTATAAGTCAAGTGGAGGTCTTCATGGCGTAGGAGCTTCTGTAGTAAATGCCTTGTCTGAATGGCTGGAAGTCTATATATGCAGGGATGGAGAAAGATATTATCAACGTTTTGAAAACGGAGGCCTCCCCGTAACTTCCCTGGAGCCTAAGGGAACGACTAGGAAATCAGGAACAACCATTCGTTTCAAACCAGACCCAGGAATCTTTTCAGTAACGAAGTTCAGTTTCGAAACTTTATCGGAGCGTTTGAAGGAAGCTGCTTTTCTTTTAAAAGGGTTTCGAATCAATTTGATTGATGAACGTAATGAGAAGGTTAAAGAGGTTTACCAGTATAATGATGGCATTGAATCCTTCGTTTCTTACCTCAATGAAGAGAAAGACACTCTTCACCCCGTTGTATCCTTCGAGGGTAGTTATAAAGACATCGAAGCTGATTTCGCATTTCAATTCAATGATGGTTTCGCAGAGAACATCCTTTCCTTTGTTAATAATGTCCGTACAAAAGATGGTGGTACCCACGAATCAGGTGCTAAAACGGCGATTACAAGAATTTTTAATGACTATGCCCGCCGTGCTCAGTTACTTAAGGAAAAGGATAAAAACTTGGAAGGAAACGATATTCGCGAGGGTTTCACCGCAGTGATTTCCGTTCGAATCCCTGAGGAATTCCTTCAGTTTGAAGGTCAGACAAAAAGTAAGTTAGGTACTTCAGAAGCAAGGTCAGCAGTGGACGCTGTAGTTGCTGAACAGTTATCTTATTTTCTTGAAGAAAATCCTGATGTAGCTTCTATGCTGATTAAAAAAGCTGTAAAAGCTAAAGAAGCAAGAGAAGCGGCGCGTAAGGCCCGTGAAGATGCTCGTTCTGGGAAAAAGAAAAAAAGAAAAGATACTTTACTTAGTGGAAAGTTGACACCTGCTCAGTCCAGAAACCCTCAAAAAAATGAACTTTATCTGGTAGAGGGCGACTCTGCAGGAGGTTCTGCCAAGCAGGGGCGTGACAGAAAATTTCAAGCGGTTCTCCCATTAAGGGGAAAAGTTATCAATACAGAAAAAGCAAAAATTGCTGATATCTTTAAAAATGAAGAGATATCCACCATTATTCATACCATTGGCGCCGGTGTAGGCGGAGATTTCACCCTGGAAGACTGTAATTACGATAAGATTGTGATTATGACGGATGCGGATACGGATGGAGCTCATATTCAAGTATTACTGCTCACGTTCTTTTATCGTTATATGAGACAGCTTGTGGAAGCTGGGAAAATTTTTATCGCTCTTCCGCCGCTTTATAAAGTTTCTAAGGGCAAAGGTAAGAAAGAACAAACCGAATATGCTTGGGATGAAGAGGGAATGCACAAGCTTCTTAAAGAGTTCAAGAATGGCTATTCCATTCAGCGTTACAAAGGTCTTGGTGAGATGAATGCGGATCAGTTGTGGGAAACAACGATGAATCCGGAATCAAGGACCTTGATAAGGGTAACGATAGATGATCTGGCACGCGCAGAAAGACGCGTAACTACATTGATGGGCGATAAAGTAGAACCTCGCCGCAAATGGATTGAATCCCATGTCGCTTTCGGTATGGAAGACGAAGCAAACATTTTAGAAAACGACAAAATTCAAACATAAAAGGGGGATATTCTGTTGGCAGAGGCAGAGAAGTATTTAGATTTACCACTGGAAGAAGTTCTTGGAGATCGATTTGGACGGTATAGTAAATATATTATCCAGGAACGTGCTCTTCCCGATGCGAGAGACGGTTTGAAACCCGTTCAGCGTCGTATTTTATTTGCAATGCATCAAGAAAGAAATACACATGATAAGGCTTATAGAAAGTCAGCTAAAACAGTCGGTACCGTGATCGGTAATTACCATCCTCACGGAGACTCTTCCGTTTATGAAGCGATGGTACGTCTAAGCCAAACGTGGAAATTACGTAAACCTCTTGTGGAAATGCACGGGAATAACGGAAGTGTTGACGGTGACCCGCCAGCCGCTATGCGTTATACAGAAGCGAGACTTTCCGCTATTTCATCTGAGCTGCTACGGGATATTGAGAAAGAAACGGTAGAATTTATCCCAAACTTTGATGATACAATTGAAGAACCGACCGTTCTTCCTGCTAAATTTCCAAATCTCCTTGTGAATGGTTCTACAGGTATTTCGGCTGGTTACGCCACCGAAATTCCGCCCCATAACCTTGGGGAGGTAATTGATGCAGTTATTATGAAGATTGATAAACCTAATTCAGGGGTACCAGAACTGATGACGAAGCTGAAAGGTCCTGATTTTCCAACGGGTGGTACGATTCAGGGTGTAGAAGGCATCCAAAAAGCGTATGAGAATGGAAAAGGAAAAATCGTACTTAGAGGACGTGCAGAAATTCAAGAAGTTCGCGGCGGACGTGAGCAGATTGTAATTGACGAAATTCCTTTTGAAGTTAATAAAGCTACCATGGTTAAACGGATGGATGAACTTCGCATTGATCGTAAAGTAGAGGGGATTTCAGAAGTACGTGACGAAACAGATCGGACAGGCCTCAGGGTAGTTATTGAATTAAAAAAAGACGCTAACAGTGAAGGTGTGCTTAACTATCTTTATAAGCATACAGATCTTCAAATATCGTACAGTTTTAATATGGTAGCTATTCATGATCGGACTCCTACACTTCTGAGTTTACCAACGATGCTGGATGCGTATATATCCCACCAGAAGGAAGTTGTCACCCGTCAGTCCGTCTATGACCTGAACAAAGCTAAAAGACGGGCGCATATTGTTGAGGGGCTGATCAAAGCCATCTCGATTCTCGATGAAGTTATAGCGACGATTCGCGGCTCTAAAGACAAGCAAGATGCCAAACAACAATTAATGAATCAGTACTCGTTTACAGAAGCTCAAGCAGAAGCCATTGTCACGCTTCAGCTTTATCGTTTAACGAATACGGATATTACAGCGCTTGAAGCGGAAGCAGACGAGCTGCGCAAACGAATATCTTATTTAGAGACATTACTTGCAAGTGAACACGAGCTGATGAAAGTTATTAAATCCGATCTTCGAAGCATGAAAAAACAGTACAGCGAAGACCGGAGAACCAACATTGAAAATGAAGTACAAGAGCTTAAAGTTGATCTTGAAGTAACGGTAGCCAGTGAAGACGTACTTGTTTCCGTTACGAAAGATGGATATTTGAAGCGTACAAGCCTCCGTTCATACGCAGCCTCCAATGGAGCGGATTTCGCTCTTAAAGATGGGGATCATCTTTTGAGACTGCTTGAAATTAATACAACGGACACCATTTTGCTGTTTACAAACCTCGGTAAATATCTGTTCCTTCCTGTTCATAAACTTCCAGACATCAGATGGAAGGATTTAGGGCAGTTTATTTCGAACATTGTTCAGGTAGAAAAAGACGAGTATATTGTGGAAGCGATCCCGGTCCGTGAGTTCAAGGAAGATCAATACTTACTCTTCTTTACAAAAAACGGAATGGTGAAGAAAAGTGAATTGAAGCTGTATCAGGCCCAGCGACATTCAAAAGCACTGGTTGCGATTAATCTAAAAGGAAATGATGAAGTTGTGGATGTCCACGTCACGGAGGGGCATTCTGAAATCTTTATTGCGAGTAACAAAGCTTATGCTCTATGGTATTCCGAGGAGGAAGTAAACGCTGTAGGTCAGCGTGCTGCTGGGGTGAAAGCCATACATTTGAAAGATGGAGAAGAAGTCATTTCAGGACAGATCTTCCAGAAAGACGAAGACCCATCCATTTTTCTTTCAACTCATCGTGCTGCGGTTAAACGCATGCGTTTGAAAGAGTTTGAAAAGGCTTCTCGTGCTAAACGGGGCGTAATTATGCTGCGGGAATTAAAAAATAATCCTCATCGTTTAATTGATGTCCATTTAGTTCATCGTGATGACCAGGTGATAGTGAAAACGGAAAAACAGGAAACGATTACGCTGAATGTAATGGATTTCAAAGCTAATGACCGTTACAGTAACGGCTCGTATGTTATGGACGTAGATCAAAACGGAAAAATAACAGAATCTTGGGTTAAGCCAGTTTATGAAAATCCGTTTCATTCCCAGAACCCAGACAGCGAATAATCAAAAGACAGTCTCCACACGAGACTGTCTTTTACTATATTCCTAAAGTTCTTCACTTCCAATTTGTCTTTATATTCGTTTGTATTTTCAAAATATTATGCTAAAATGAATGTAAGTTCAGCGGATTGGGGATGGTGTATGAGAGATTTAAAAGAAGACATAATTCAAACCTCGCTTGAATTATTTGATCGCTATGGTTTCCACGGTGTAAGCGTCAATCAGATTGTAGAAGCATCCCACACGTCCAAAGGCGGTTTTTACCATCACTTCAGCTCCAAAGATGAACTTCTTTTCGTTATTCACGATACCTTTATTACATATGTACTAAAAGAAGCTCAATCAGCCAATATCATTCACTCATCTCCTGTCAAAAAGATTCAAGCTATCATTCATGCGTTTGTTCAAGTTTTTGACTTATATAAGCCTCACATTTCTGTATTCTATCAAGAGAGCAATTATCTGAAACCAGCATACGAAGTACAGATAAAACAAAAACGTGATGAATTCAAAAAGATGGTTTTTCAAGTCATTGAAGAAGGACAGGAGTCGGGTCATTTTCGCAAAGAGCTGCCCGTGTCTATTACAGGTATGGCGATACTTGGGATGGTGAATTGGATTTATAAGTGGTATAAACGGGATGGGACTCACTCGATCCATGAGATTTCAGATGTTTTTACGGACCTGATCTTGCATTTTTTGCTGCCACACAAAGAAGAAACGGATGTTTTAAACCAAATGCTCCACATTCCTTTTTTTTACGAAAATAAGTAAACGCTTTCATTTATTTTTTTGATTATTTACCGACCAACCAGTCGGTCTTAATTCTCTGAGGAGGAATCATATGAATTTTGAATTGACCAAAGAACAGGAAATGACTAGAAAAATGGTTCGTGATTTTGCTGAGGAAGTTATTCATCCGCGTGCGGTAGATATTGATACTAAAGCAGAATTTCCAGAAGATATTTTCAAGGAGATGGGCAAGCTCGGGCTCCTTGGTATCCCATTTCCAGAAGAGTATGGTGGATCCGGCGGAGATACGGTTACTTATGCCCTGGCTGTGGAAGAAATCGGTCGTGTCTGCGGGTCTACAGGCCTTAGCTATGCAGCCGCCGTGTCGCTTGGAGCAAGCCCTATTTATTATTTCGGTACAGAAGCACAGAAACAGGAATACTTAGTCCCACTGGCTAAAGGGGACGCCCTGGCTTCTTTTGGATTAACAGAGCCGAATGCTGGTTCTGATGCCGGGGGAACGAAAACAAGAGCTGAACTTAAAGGAGACCATTATGTTATAAACGGGGAAAAATGCTGGATTACGAATGCGGAATATGCTCGATCTATCACTGTAACGGCGGTCTCAGGAAAACGGGAAGACGGTAAAAATATTATTTCCGCTTTTATCATCCCTAAAGATACTCCAGGCATGAAGATCAGCAGTCCTTATGAAAAGATGGGCGTCCGTGGGTCGAACACTTCTGAGATCATCCTGGAAGATGTGAAGGTACCTAAGGAAAACCTGCTCGGAGATCCTGAAAAAGGGTTTAAACAATTCCTTTACACACTCGATGGTGGGAGAATTTCCATTGCTGCTCTTGCTGTTGGTATTGCGCAAGCATCCCTGGATCGTGCTCTTGCTTACGCAAAAGAAAGAAAACAATTTGGCCAGCCGATTTCCAGTTTTCAAGCCATTCAGTTTAAGCTGGCGGATATGGCTATGGAAGTGGAACTGGCTCGTAATATGGTACTTAAATCTGCCTGGTTAAAAGATCAAGGGAAGAACTTCACCAAAGAATCAGCGTATGCTAAGCTGTTTGCTTCTGAAACCGCTTTCCGATCATCCAATCAAGCTATTCAAATACACGGAGGCTATGGATATATGAGGGAATATGAAGTAGAGCGTTTCCTGCGTGATGCTAAGTTGCTTGAAATTGGAGAGGGAACGTCTGAAATCCAGCGATTGGTTATTGCACGTCAGTTAGGCTGCTAATAAATAAAGAGGAGGAATGGGTATATGTCCCTTTTGGAAACGACCGTAGGAGAACTTTTAGAGGAACAGGCTCGTCAATATCCCGATCAGGAAGCTTTTGTTTACCCTGAGAAGAAAATTCGAAAAACCTATAAGGAATTTAACAACATGGCTGATGAAACAGCTAAAGGGCTAATGGCATTAGGTGTAGAAAAGGGGGAGCACGTCGCTATCTGGTCTGATAATAAACCGGAGTGGCTTCTTTCCCAATTTGCCACCGGAAAAATGGGCGGCGTTCTTGTTACGGTTAATACGAATTACAGAGCACAGGAACTCGAATATCTTTTGAAACAATCGGATGCGACAACCTTAATATTAGCGGAAGATTTTAGAGGAACCTCTTATATTGACATTCTAAAAGAGATCTGCCCTGAGCTTTCCTCATCGCTTAAAGGAGATCTACAGAGCGAGCGGCTGCCTCATTTGAAGAACATCATTACCTTAAGTGACAAAGAACATCCAGGGTGTTACACGTGGGATGATCTCATAGGAATGGGCCGATCTACAAGTGATGAAAAATTAGTAGAGCGTAAAAACTCCCTCTCTTATAAAGATGTGATTAACATGCAATATACTTCAGGAACCACAGGTTTTCCTAAAGGTGTGATGCTGAGCCATTATAATATCGTTAACAATGGCAATCAGGTTGCGGACTGCATGAGACTTACCAACGAAGATCGCTTGTGCATTCCTGTCCCCTTTTTCCATTGTTTCGGCTGTGTATTGGGAACGCTTGCTGCCGTATCTAAAGGAGCCACCATGGTTATACTTGAGCAATTTGAACCTTTACAGGTACTAAAGGCAGTAAAAGAGGAAGCTTGTACAGCGCTTCATGGAGTACCTACGATGTTCATTGCGGAACTAAATCATCCTGAGTTTAATGACTGGAAGCCGACCACTCTACGTACAGGTATTATGGCGGGTTCTACCTGTCCAATGGAAGTAATGAAAAGTGTGATCGAGGATATGGGTGCCGAGGAAATTACCATCGCATATGGTCAGACGGAATCCTCTCCTGTGATTACCCAGACCAAGGCTGATGATCCGATCGAACTTCGTGTTTCCAGTGTCGGAAAAGCTCATCCAAATGTAGAAGTAAAAATTATTGACCCGGCTATTGGAGATGAAGCAGAAGCGGGGATACCTGGAGAACTCTGCACACGGGGGTATCTCGTTATGGAAGGCTATTATAAGAACCAGGAGGCTACAGAGACGGCCATTGATTCAGAAGGATGGCTTCATACGGGTGATATCGCGGTGATGGATGAGGATGGATATATTGAAATTACCGGCCGAATGAAAGACATGATCATTCGAGGTGGAGAAAACGTCTACCCTCGGGAGATTGAAGAGTTCTTATATCAACACCCAGATGTGCTGGATGTTCAGGTGGTTGGTGTTCCTGATCAGAAATATGGAGAAGAGATTATGGCCTGGATCATTCCTAAAGAAGGAAAGTCAATTGAAGAAAACGATATACGGGATTTCTGTGAAGGGCAAATTTCCAAGCATAAAATTCCAAGGTACATCATGTTTACCGATGAGTACCCGATGACAGCGAGCGGTAAAATTCAGAAATTTAAACTGCGGGAAGATGCGCTGGACATGATGGATTTGAAATCGTAAAAAGGGGTGGATAATTGTGTTTACAAAGATACTCATTGCAAATCGGGGTGAAATTGCTGCTCGTGTCATCCGTACGTGTAAACAGATGAATATAAGCACCGTGGCAGTTTATTCAGAGGCCGATCAAGAGGCCCCCTATGTAAAAGAAGCAGACGAAAGTTACTTAATAGGTAAACCAAGGGTAAACGAATCTTATTTAAACATCGATAAAATTTTGAAAGCTGCCAGAGAATCTGGTGCTGAGGCTATACATCCGGGGTACGGGCTCCTTAGTGAGAGTGCTGAGTTTGCTGAGAAAGTAACCAATGCAGGACTTGTATTTATAGGACCAAAACCAGAAGTAATTGCCAAGATGGGAGATAAGATTGCGGCCCGTCATGAGATGAGCCAGGCCGGGGTACCGATTGTACCTGGAACCGATGAAGCGGTAGTATCAGCAGAGGCTGCCTTATCCATCGCTCAATCATTTGGTTATCCAGTTATGCTAAAAGCGGCAGCAGGTGGAGGCGGCATAGGAATGCAGGCGGTCTACTCTGATGAAGAGCTTGAAAAAGCCTTTGAAGGGAATTCCAAGCGCGCGCAGACATTTTTCGGAGATGGAAAAATGTTTATTGAAAAACTAATTGAAAATCCAAGGCATATTGAGATGCAAGTGCTTGCTGACCATCATGGCAATGCTGTGCACTTGTTTGAAAGGGAATGTTCAATTCAAAGGCGACACCAAAAAGTGGTGGAAGAAGCCCCTTCACCGGTACTTTCTGAGGAAACACGACGCCAAATGGGAGAAAGTGCTTTAAAAGCTGTAGAAAGACTAGGTTACTCCAATGCAGGAACTATTGAATTTTTAGTGGATGAACAAGAAAACTACTATTTTCTTGAGATGAATACACGTCTCCAGGTTGAGCACCCGGTAACAGAAGAAATTACGGGGGTAGATTTGGTAGAGCAACAGCTTAGAGTCGCTTCAAATGAGGTTCTTTCTCTTAAACAGGAAGACCTTTCAATTCAAGGTCACGCGATTGAAGTTCGTATTTATGCAGAGGATCCGAATACCTTTTATCCTTCTCCGGGACAGCTGACAAAACTGGAATTGCCAGAAGGTGAAGGCATCCGCCATGAATTAGCCGTACATGGAAATTCAAAGGTGACCCCTTTTTACGACCCTATGATCGCAAAGCTGGTCGTACATGCTGAGACAAGAGAGCAAGCAATCGAACGAATGGCAAAGGCTATTCATGAATATGAAATTGAAGGAATTAAATCGAATTTGACCATGTTAAAACGAATTATAACCCATGATCAATTTAAAAACGGAAATACAAAAACAACTTTTATCCAAGATTATTACTTACCGACATTAACAAACCAATAAGGAGAGATGGATGATGAATGAAGTAAAAGCATCAATGGCAGGCAGTGTATGGAAATTAGTCGTGCAGCAAGGCGAAGACGTTAGTGAAGGACAGGACATTGCGATTTTAGAATCTATGAAAATGGAAATCCCAATCTCTTCTGAAGCGGCTGGAAGTGTAAAAGAACTGAAGGTCAGCGAAGGTGATTTCGTAAATGAAGGCGACGTTATTGCCATTATTGAATAACAGGAGCGGATATTATGCTGGAGTTACCAAAAGAAGTGACGATCAAAGAAGTTGGTCCTCGTGATGGACTACAGAATGAGTCCAAGGAAGTCCCGACTGAAGAGAAAATTTCCTGGATAAATCAACTATCAGAAGCCGGTTATTCCTATATCGAATTCAGTTCATTCGTTCACCCTAAATGGATTCCCCAGTTAAAGGATGCGAAACAAGTGGCTGCATCCATTAACCGGAATCCTGACATAACATACGCAGCATTAGTTCCCAATATGAAAGGACTTGAGGCTGCGCTTGAAACCAACGTAGATGAAGTGTCTGTGTTCATGTCAGCTAGTGAAAGTCATAATAAAAAAAATATAAACAAGTCGATTGAAGAAACGTATCCTGTCCTGCGGGAAGTGGTTCAAGAAGCAAAGGGCGCCGGAAAAACGGTCCGCGGCTATTTATCGACTGTGTTTGGATGTCCGTATGAAGGGGATATTCCGGCTGCCCAGGTGATTAACGTCAGCAAACATATGCTTGCTATGGGAATAGACGAGCTTTCTTTAGGAGATACCATCGGGGTTGCGAACCCAAAGCAAGTGGACGAGACGTTAAGTGAAATACAAAAGCAGTTATCTTTTAAAAATATAGCTATGCATTTTCATAATACGAGAGGCATGGCGCTTGCAAATGTCCTGGTGTCTTTAAACCATGGAATTACCACGTTTGACAGTTCTCTCGGTGGTCTTGGGGGCTGCCCTTATGCAAAAGGCGCTTCTGGAAATCTGGCAACTGAGGATCTTGTTCACATGCTGCATCAAATGAATATAAGTACAGGAATTAATGAAGAAAAACTTACACAGGCAGCTTCCTATATTCAAGATAAATTGAATAAACCGCTTGCCAGTCACCTGATGCAAATAGAAAGATCCAGGTAAGAAAGGAGGATTTGGGATGAGTGAACTTGTCACATTGAATGAAGTAAATGAACATGTAGTAATACTCACATTAAATCGACCAGAAGCGGCAAATGCGCTTTCCGGGGAACTACTGGATCAGTTAGCAGTTAAAGTAGAAGAAATAAATGATCGTCCTGACGTACGGGCGGTTCTGATTACAGGAAGCGGAACGAAAGTGTTTTGTGCCGGAGCTGACTTAAAGGAACGGGCAGGGATGTCCGAAGAAGAAGTCATCCAAACGGTTGAAAAAATCGGGGATACGATACGGTTGATTGAACAAATATCAGTGCCTACGATCGCCGTAATTAATGGGGTTGCTTTTGGAGGAGGGCTTGAGCTTGCTTTAGCTTGTGATTTGCGAATTATGAGTAATTCAGCAAGAGTAGGACTCACTGAAACCTCACTGGGGATTATTCCTGGAGCGGGAGGTACCCAGCGACTCAGCCGGTTAATAGGATTAGGTAAAGCAAAAGCCATGATATACACAGCCCGTCCTGTCGAAGCTCAGCGGGCACTTGCGATTGGACTTGCCGAATACGTGTATGAGCCTCAATTGCTGTTAGAAGAAGCAAAGGATATCGCTTTTTCCATTGCCCGTAATGCGCCTATTGCTCTAAAGCAGGCTAAAAAAGCTATACATGAGGGATACGATAAGGAATTATCGGCAGGGCTTCAAATTGAACAGGAATGTTATCAAAGGACGATTCATACAGAAGATCGTCTCGAAGGACTAAAAGCATTCAAAGAGAAAAGGAAACCAGCTTATAAAGGAAAGTAAGGAGGGGAAAAGATGGCGAAGAATCAGACGTTAGAAGAAAAAAGAAAGCATATTTCCTCAGGTGGAGCCGAGAAGTATCATGCAAAAAACGCAGAAAAAGGGAAAATGTTTGTACGAGAGCGGCTTCAGTTATTATTCGATGATGATTTAAATATAGAAGATGCCTTCTTTGCGAATAACCAGGATGATAAACTTCCTGCTGATGGAGTGGTCACAGGCATAGGGAAAATTAATGGAGAACAGGTTTGTGTCATGGCCAATGATTCGACTGTTAAAGCAGGGTCCTGGGGAGCACGCACGGTCGAAAAAATTATTCGAATTCAAGAGACAGCTATGAAGCTGCAGCTGCCAATGCTTTACCTTGTAGACTCGGCTGGAGCAAGAATCACTGACCAAGTGGATATGTTCCCCAATCGAAGGGGAGCAGGCCGCATTTTTCATAATCAGATAAAATTGTCAGGACGGGTGCCTCAAGTTTGTTTATTATTTGGACCTTCAGCCGCTGGTGGAGCTTACATACCTGCTTTTTGCGACATTGTTGTTATGGTCGATGGGAATGCTTCGATGTATCTGGGGTCACCGAGAATGGCAGAGAAAGTTATTGGAGAGAAAGTTTCCCTTGAAGAAATGGGAGGCGCAAAGATGCATTGCTCCGTTTCAGGATGTGGGGACGTACTGGCTAAGGATGAGAAGGAAGCTATATCATTCGCACGGAAATATATGAGCTATTTCCCTTCTAATTACCGCAAATCACCGCCTAAAAAGGAAAGTATTGATCCTGTTGCATTTGAAAAATCCATAGAAGAATTGATTCCAGAAAACCAAAACGCACCTTTTGATATGTACCAGTTAATTGACCGTATTATTGACGAAGATTCATTTTGTGAAATAAAGAAGAAGTTTGCTCCGGAACTCATCACCGGTTTATCCAGAATTGATGGCCGTGTCATCGGTATCATTGCTAACCAGCCCAGGGCGAAAGGCGGGGTGCTTTTTCCAGACTCGGCCGATAAGTCAGCCAAGTTTATTCAGCTTTGTGATGCCTTTAATATCCCTCTATTATTCTTAGTAGATATTCCCGGATTCATGATTGGAACGAAGGTGGAACGTGCAGGGATAATTCGCCACGGAGCTAAGATGTTATCAGCCATGAGTGAAGCAACAGTTCCTAAGATCTCTGTTATTGTAAGAAAAGCCTACGGAGCTGGTCTCTATGCTATGGCAGGTCCAGCGTTTGAGCCGGATGCCTGTATAGCACTTCCTACAGCGCAAATTGCTGTTATGGGTCCTGAAGCGGCTGTAAACGCGGTTTACGCCAACAAGATTGCTGAACTTCCTGAGGAAGAAAGGCCTGCGTTTATTAAAGAAAAACAGGAAGAGTATAAAGAAAATATCGATATTTATCGCTTAGCCTCTGAACTGGTTATTGATGATATTATTCAGCCAGACCGTCTGCGACAAGAACTTTCCAATCGATATGAAGCTTACCAAAATAAAGATGTCACTTTCACGGAAAGAAAACACGGAGTCTATCCTGTATAAAGAAACCTCTCCTGATCTAATTGATCAGGAGAGGTTTTTATTTAGGTAGATGGAGTGGATTTTTTACCAATCATTTGTATCTGTTCGATGGTGCTTGGATTCTCAAGAGCACTCAAATCACCTGCTGGGTTATTTAAATAAGCAGATTTAATCGCTCTTCTCATAACTTTTGCATTTCTAGTCTTAGGCAGATCGTCCACAATGTAAACTTTTTTAGGTGCCAGAGCCTTTCCTAACTTTTCAACTAAATGGCTTTTAAGTTCGTTTATTAGTTCCTCTGATCCTTCTATATTAGGATTAAGAACAGCAAATGCTACTGCTTCTTCACCTTTGACTTCATGAGGAACGCCGATCACCCCGGCCTCTGTAATGGAAGGATGTTCAACCAGCACAGATTCCACTTCTGCAGGACCAAGCCTTTTACCAGCTACGTTAAGGACATCATCGGAGCGGCCAGTTATCGTATAAAATCCTTCATCATCCAGAATGACCCAGTCACCATGAACCCAAGTATCTTTAAAGCGGTTCCAATAGGTTTCTTCATATCGTTTATTTTCATTATAGAAACCATTTGTCATTCCTACCCAGGGTTTTCGTATTACTAATTCTCCTACTTGATTCTTGAGAGAGCCCCCTGATTCATCATAAACATCTGCGTCCATACCAGGTAGAGCAGCATTGAATGTAACCGGCTGAATAGGCTTTACAAGCACATTACCAAGGATTCCGCCAGAGATTTCGGTGCCGCCTGAATAGTTAAAGATGGGAACGTTCGAGTTGCCTGCATGCTTGAACAGCCAGTACCATGGCTCAGGATTCCAAGGTTCTCCTGTGGAGCCTATTAGTTTAAGAGAACTTAAGTTATGTTTCTTAATCCATTCTTCCCCATGCTTCATCATGGACCGCACAAGGGTAGGTGAGATACCCAAATGGGTCACTTTATATTTTTCAACTAAACTCCATAAACGATCAGGGTTCGGAAAATCCGGAGTTCCTTCGAACATGACGATAGAGGAACCGTTAACCAGGCCGCCATAAATGAGGAAGGGACCCATCATCCACCCCATATCTGTGTACCAAAAGAGCGTATCATCTTTTGTGACATCCATGCACACTCCAGCGTCAAAAGCTGCCTTAGTGGGGAAGCCTGAGTGTGTATGCACAGCCCCTTTTGGTCTGCCTGTTGTACCGGATGTATAGATAATCATAAAAGGGTCATCTGCTTCCATGCTCTTCGTTTTGTAAACGGTTTCATTTCCGAGCAAACGAGACCATTGAGTATCCCGATATTCATTCCATTCAATTTCACAGGAAGCGCGCTCGACCACAATTACATGTTCTAAAGAAGGACATAGATCACAGGCGAGATCTGCTTCCATCTTCATAGGTATGGTCTTTCCTCTTCTATAGAAGCCATCTGCTGTAATGAGAGCTTTGGAACGGGCAGCTTGAATTCTGGTAGCAACTGCATCTGCTTTATAGCCTGAAAAGGCAGGGGAGAATACAGCGCCAATTTTTGAAACAGCAAGCATTGATATGAGAGTCTCCGGGATCATAGGCATATAAAGAGTAATAATATCTCCTTCACCAATCCCCAGTTTATTTAGTCCATTTGCGACACGATTTACTTCCTGGTATAACTCCTTATAAGTATATTGAATCGTGTCTCCATTATCACCCTCCCAGTAGAGGGCAACGGCATGTTTTTTTGTGTCATCCATTGCCCATTTATCAAGAGCGTTGTGAACTACATTCATCTTTCCTCCAGTAAACCACTTTGGATAAGCTATTCCACTAGATAAATCCACGGTTTTTTCATATGATTGATTCCATTCTATTCCTAGTTCTTTCAAGGCTTCATCCCAGAACCATTCAATATCTTCAATTGATTTTTTGTGGAATACATCATAGTTGTCGTATCCTAGTTTTTGCATCCATTGAAAAAGTCGTGTAGCTCTGATTTGACTTTCCGATGGAACCCAAGCTTTTTCATATGTACTCATTAAATTTCCGCCCCCAGTTTAATGTTCTGAAATATCTCACACTTCTATTATACCGGAGATTGAGCCTATAATGAACGATTGTACTTTTTTCACAAGGTTGAGTCCTGGTGCAAATACTTCATTCAAATAAGGAGTATTTTCCAAAAATATGGCTATAATAACCTTCAAAGATTCGAGGCCTTATTCATGTGTTTAAATTTGTAAAAACCCAACTTATTATAATTTATTTCCTTAATTTGGACGAGAGTTGCCAAATGATTAAAATATCGACGTCATTCGAGCTACTTTAACAATTAATTAATTGTTTCAAACTAGAATTAATGGTAAAGTCAAAATCGAAGATATTCATTTCTATTGTAGAATAGGGCGCAAGAACAGGGATTAAAACATTACCATTCATTATGAAAAGAATGTTATTCTATAATGGGAATACGAGAAGGCTAGATGTAACTAGGAGGTAGATTATGAGAATTATTGTAGCAGGAGGAGACGGTTTTTGCGGTTGGCCAACGGCATTATACCTATCCAAACAAGGACACGATGTAACAATTGTTGATAATTTAGCACGCAGAAAAATTGATGATGAGCTTCATTCCAATTCAGTAACTCCCATAGCATCATTAGAAGACCGAGTAGCTAAGTGGAAAGAAGTAACAGGGAATGCAATCCGTACATTTATTGGCGATTTGAATCACTATGATTTCTTAAGAGAAGTGTTCCGCCAAGTAAAGCCAGAAGCATTCGTTCACTTCGCTGAACAGCGTTCGGCTCCTTATTCCATGATTGATCGTGAGCACGCTGCTTATACGCAAACCAATAATGTTATTGGAAACTTGAACGTATTATATGCAATTAAAGAATTTGCTCCAGAATGCCATTTAATTAAACTAGGTACGATGGGTGAATACGGAACTCCAAATATTGATATTGAAGAAGGATATATAGAGATTGAGCACAAAGGCAGAAAAGACACACTTCCATACCCTAAACAGCCTGGTTCCTTCTATCATCTTTCCAAAGTGCATGACAGTCACAATATTATGTTTGCTTGTAAGATCTGGGGTATCCGTGCGACAGACCTTAATCAGGGTATCGTGTATGGACTACATACAGAAGAAACAAAACTTGATCCAATGCTAGTAAACCGCGTGGATTATGATGGAGTATTTGGTACAGCCCTGAATCGTTTTGCTAATCAGGCAGCCATTGGTCATGACATTACGGTTTATGGTTCTGGAGGTCAAACGAGAGCTTTCCTTAATATTGAAGATACCGTTCGTTGTGTAGAAATCGCTGCAGAAAATCCAGCTGACAACGGTGAATTCCGAGTATTTAATCAGTTTACTGAATGGTTTTCTGTACAGGAATTAGCTGAGCGTGTACAAAAAATTGCACACGAAGAAGGATTGGATACACAAGTTAAGAAAATTGAGAATCCACGAATTGAGAATGAAGACCATTACTATAATGCGGTTAACACAAAGCTTCGTGATCTTGGTTTAGAGCCTCATTTATTAACAGATGACGTCATTCGTGATATTCTGCGTACAGCAGTTGAACACAAAGACCGTATTATCGTCGAGAACGTATTACCATCAATCACTTGGAAGTAAGGAGTTTTCCACTTTGAAAATCGCCATCATTACTGAAACATTCCTCCCATCAACAGATGGAGTGGTAACCAGACTGAAGGAAGCCATCAAATACCTGCGAAGTCAAGAACATCAAGTGGTCGTCATAGCTCCAGACCTTGGTGTGAAGGAGTATGAAGGTGCGATTGTAGAAGGGGTTAAAGCAACAAAATTACCTTTTTATCGTTCGAAAGAGTTCTCCTTACCTCAGCGTAAGGTAAAAGACTTACTGCAAAAACATAATCCAGATCTTGTCCATGTAGTAAACCCGGCAATCGTTGGTGTGTCAGGTGTATATTACGCAAATAAGCTCAATTACCCACTGATTGCTTCCTATCATACGCATGTGCCTAAGTATCTGGATTTCTATCGACTATATCTTTTCAAGCCTCTGGTATGGTGGTATTTCCGTAAACTTCATAATTATGCGCACGTGAACTTATGTACATCTAATGCTATTAAGAAAGAGCTGGATCATAAGAATTTCCATAATGTTAATGTATGGGACCGTGGCGTTGCAGTAGACCACTACCATCCTAAGTATAAGACTCAAGAGATGCGTGAGCGTTTATCCGGTGGGAAACCTGAAAATAAACTACTTGTGTTTGTGGGGCGTTTAGCTCCTGAAAAAGAAATTCATAAGATCAGACCATTACTTGACCAAAGAGATGACCTTTCATTAGCTATAGTTGGGGATGGCCCCGTTAAGGATGAGCTTGAGTACACATTTGAGGGTACCAATACTGTCTTTACTGGTCTGTTACATGGGGAAGAACTAAGAGAAGCATTTTCTTCATCTGACGCTCTGATTTTTCCTTCTGTAACGGAAACTTTAGGACTCGTCATCTTAGAATCCATGGCTTCAGGTCTGCCGGTTATTGCTGCAAAAAGCGGCCCTACGATGGAACAGGTGGAAGACGGTAAAACAGGCATTCTGTTTGAAAATGAGAATACCGGGAGTATGATCGATGCGATTAACCGTCTGGAAGACGAAGTACTTTATAAGTACTTATGTAAAAACGCAAGAGCCGAAGCAGAAAAACACAGTTGGCAAAAACCTTCTGAACAGATACTGGATTATTACCATGAAACTTTACGAGTATTTGGAGAAAACGAAGAATACTCAACTAAAAAATCAAAGGTTAAAGTCACAGAGTAAGTACTCTGTGACTTTTCATTTGAGCGGGCAATTTCCAATAAATTGGAGAGTTATTACTACAAATTACTTAGTAGCAACTCCGAAATAGAAACGAAAACCAACTTACATTAAATGTTCTTTATAACGAATTAATTAAAAAGAGATGTGAATTTTAACATTTCTACTTAAAACTTAGTAGAAACTCCGATTATAAAAACAAAAAACAAACAACACATCTAATAGAAAAACAAAGGCAAACAGCAGCGTTAGAGGGCGAAGCATATAAGTATAAGTACATGTTTTCTGAACTAGGATCCAGACAATCTTAAAGAGAGTGAAGTCTAATCTAATGGTTTGGCCAACCGGTTCATAAATACCACTTAATTCATCAACAGAGATCATTAATAGAGAAGAATTATACGAGGCAATTTGACTTAAAACTTAGTAGCAACTCCGAAATTAAAATAAAAAACAAAATACAATAAACATTTAGCAACAAAGAAGTTTGGAGCAAAGACATTTGACTGACAACTAAAAAATAATTCAGCGATAAAAGGTTCCAGAGAATATATATTATTGGATAGACAAATAAAACGCAAACTGAGTATATAAAAAGACGAGCTACTGAAGGCATGGCTGGAATGAATATAAAGTAACGGACAAAGAATAATTATTTAGATAATAATCGTTTAGAGAGAGTCTAAAGCTGATGAGTAATAAAACCGTGAGTCATAATATAAAATTTTAATTTAGATATTATTTTGATTTAAACTGACTGATAACAAGCAGTATAGATACCAGATAATTGATCTTAAACTAAAGATGTTAAGTTCTACGGTGAAATTTTTCTTCTGTCTCACTATCATAAGTAAACTTGAATTATGAGATATAATTAAACTCATTTCATTTACTTCCTATAATATATATTATGTAAACTAGAATTTTAAATTAATCAACAAGCGTATAATTTCATTTAAGACCTACTCCACCCGCTAAAATGTTAAGTAATTTTCAGTTCATCAATAAGAATCCTGGATCAACTAATCCTTATTCCTTAATGATCTAACTTTAGGATTCATGTTAAGAAATCATTTCATGCTAAGATCGTATATATTCACGTTCCTCTAATATTCCTTCCATATTTCTTCTGAACTACTTTTTACTTAATTGTTTATGGATCTTGAATACTCTTCAATACATTCACCAATCACACTTTAAACGAACATTTGTTTCTATCCCGTGATTTTAGCATTTTATTATATTCTAAAGCTAAATTCACTACTTTCTCTTGAGCAGTTAACCTCATGGGAATGCTTAAATATAATTAGGCTTTTAGCAGCTCCTGCACTGTTAGTGCAAAATACTTTCCTTTTTGCTTCTAAATATATTTTTCCTATATTTATGGCCGATTCACTCGTTCTGCAGTCTTCTCATTCAAGCTTCTTTAAACAGCTGGGGCTATTTATGAGATAAATAAATGAAGCAAAAAAGCCATCCTTTAAATAAGGATGACTTTTGCACGTTAAAACAGAACGTTTGTTCCCAACCCGCAAATTTAGCATTCCGCCTGCATTTCTTCTGCAGGATATACAACAAACTAACCCGAATTTACCTTTTCTATATAATAAATAATTCATTATCCATTTCAAAAATACTGAATTATAAGCTTTTTTTGAAAAATGATTCTATATTTAAAAAATAACCGGTGATATATTTCCTATTTCTAGCTGTTTTCGGTTGAAAATAGTTTTTATTTAAGAAATTGGGGTAAGCTCTGCCTTGTGCCTTATTATAACCGAGTCTTATATAGATGTTAGAATATGGAGGTTTTGAAATTGTTTACTTTAAGTGATTTACCGATGTTCTTTATAAATTTCTTTTTTATCTTACCTGTCGTTACTCTCGTACATGAAGCAGGACACGTGTGGGTGGCCCGTTTGTTCGGAGGAAAAATTCATTTCTGTATAGGTACTGGGAAGACCATTTTCAACATTGGAAAATTAGAAGTCAAAAAGAAATATTTCATGGAAGGCTGGTGCCAGTATAAAGATCTAACCTATAATAAAACTTGGGCGCACGTGTCTATATATTTAGCAGGAAGTATCTTTAACATGATGGTAATTCTCGCTATTAATTACCTTATCTTTGCAGATGTATTGCCCCCGGCTTTGTTTTTCTATCAATACTCTTATTTCTCAGTTTACTTTATTTTCTTTTCATTATTCCCTTACCGTGATGACGACGGGAAACCAAGTGATGGATTGGCTGTGTATGACGTTATCCGGTACGGGAAAGCAGAAGATCCGATTGATTAATATGAATCCTGCTGATCGGCTGAGCTCTTATGTAAATATTTTAAGTATTCAAAAACGTGAATTCCCTCTGAATCTGCTTGGGGATAATTCAGTTGGGAAGTAAGTTCTCTTGATAAAGTTATAAATAATTCACCCATTTGGAATAAAGCCTTCCAATTGTTCAAGTACTCCCCATCTGCGTATGTTCTTTTATAATCCTGCCAAATATGATCTTCTAAAAAATATTCGAAATATTTCCCGGCACTGCCGACATTTACTTGGAAGTTATTTTTTGCACCAATGTACCAGCTGATCATGCGTTTAAGCATCTCTCTTACTGGACCTTCCATCATTTCTTTGGCATAGGGAAGCTGAAGCCGGGCAAGTCCTTTTGCTACATACGTGCTTACCCACCAAAATTCATTGGTACAGTTTTCAATATCATAAAGAGATGGTTTTTTAACTAGATAATCACTGTCATCAGGTTCTCGTAAAGCTGGCAGATTGTTGTCTTTATCCAGTAAAACAACGCTTAAACTATCTTGATTCTCAGGAAGGTGATTTCTTTGATATAACGTAAGATCTATGCGGTTTCCATCCATAAACTGCATTAAGTAGGTGAATTTTTGCTTTGGTTCTTGATCAATGGAATACAATTGCATCTCATCCGGCATCTGCATGATGAGTCTTTTACCAAAAACGTCTACCCAGGAATGATCTGCAATAAAGGAAGTCAACTCAGTGACCACGTAGACAATATCATAGTCTTGAAATGAATCAGGTGTAACATTCGGATTGACTCTTGAGCCGTTCATGATTATCCCTCTAATATGAGGTTCTGTTTCAGCAACTGAAAGAATCAGTTCCATCATCTCTTCTTCTGATCTCATCCTGGGACCCTCCCAATATAAAATACCTTTCTTCCTAATCAAATCAAACTATTTATGTGATATCATGAATGTAAATATATCTATGACTAGAAAGGAAAAGTTATGAAAAAACGCCTATATTCAATTCTCTTAGCCGTTTTTGCAGGTGTAGCAGCCTATGCAGTAAAGCCAAGAAAAGCTCAAGCACCATCAAATGATAATACGATATCTCTTACGTATCCAGGTACAAATATAATCATAACCCCAGGGGATCTATTATTTACTCCCATCGGAAAAAGTGAATCGAAATATGCGGGCCACGTTGGTATAGTAAATTCCCGCAGAGAGGTCATTCACTCTATTCCTTCAGGGTTGATAAAAGACCCGATCAAACGTTATTTTGATAAATTCCGATCGATTACTATTTTTTCTGCTAAAGATCCCCAAAGCGGCATGAAAGCCTGCGCATACCTTGACCATCTTTATACTAATTATCCGAAAGCTGCTTATAAAGTGTTCACACCGCTCGGCTATAGTGATCATGAACAATATTGTACAAAAATTGTATGGCAGTCTTATTATTATGGAGCAGGTATAAATTTGGGACGACTGTCAGAACACTCCATAGCCATTCACCCAATCTTATTAAAGGATAAAAGGTATTTGAACTGTGTAGCAAAAAACTTATAAAAACCGATACACGGTAAACCTTACAAATAATTCAGGAAGTCATTTTCAGGAAGAATTTCTATGGAATGTCCCTGACTTAATAGCGTTTCTGTACGCTCTAGCTTACTGTTTTTCTTTCCATTTAAATATTGATCGTAGGTTTTGCTTCCTACAATTAAATAATTAGTTGTGCTCTCTACTGTCGAATAGGTATATCCTCCAAGATTAGCAACTGTTTGAACAGCCTTCTCTCGATTCATAGCTGTTAACCTTCCTGTAAACGCAAAGGAAGCACCATAAAAAGGATGACTGTGGTCAATTTCTCTGCTTGCTGCCACATAATTTATACTTTCAGGTTTTTTTGCTTTCTGTTTCTTATTCAATCGTGCAGGTTCATATTGCTGATCATACATCATGCCGTTAGTGGTTTGTGTCTTCTCAACCAGGTCTTTTGTATTTTCAGCCTTTAACTCTTCGCAAGCCTTAATTAAGATATGAGCAGCGGCCTGGGCATCCTCAAGTGCATGGTGATGATTAAAACGAAAACCAATATGGTTTGAAACAGACTTAAGATTATAACGTGGGAGTTCCCATGTTTTCTTTGAAATGTTTAAGGTGCAGTTATAAGCAAGCAGTGGATATGGTAGACGATATTCATCCAGAACTGCACGAAGCACTCCCATATCGAACTGAGCATTATGCGCCACTAGAAACTTCCCTTCAACCATTGGTTGGATTTCATTTTTCCATAAAATATCGAACTCATAAGCATCGGCTATATCATTTTTTGTTATGCCGTGAATGCTTATATTTTTCGGGGAAAAATAATTTTTTCTAGGTTTAACCAAACGATAATATTCATGTTTTACTTCATTGTTTTCATACTCTACTAAACCGATCGAACAGACACTTCCTCGAGAGGAGTTGGCTGTCTCAAAATCAAGCGCTACAAAATTCATTGAGAATCTCCTTTATAAATATCTTATCTATTATCATAAAACCAACCGTGCTATGAGTCTATCATAATGCCTCCACCCCTCTAATAAGACTTCGTCCTATGCCTCGAGGCTCTACGCTGTTTCCAATTAGAGACTTCTCCTTCAATAAAAAAGTAACCAGTGTGACCAAGATCTGAAAACCCTGATTAATCAAAGTCAGTCAATGGATTAAAAAAACCTCCTGTCTAAAGGAGGTTTTATCATTATTTCTTTTTATATACGGTAATTCTTTCTTCTATTGGAGTTCTATCTTTAGTTTTTGGCACTTGATCAAAGAAACCTAGATGGAGAAAGCCGACTATTTTCTCGCCAGGCTGCACACCAAGCATTTCACGGACCTTAGGTTCATGAATTTGAGGGTTCGTTTTCCAAACTACTCCTAATTCTCTTTCCCATGCTAACAACTGAAAATTTTGTATAAGAGAGCTGATCGCTCCAAAATTTTCTTCCCACTGTTTTTGACGGGGGTCTTCATCCATTACAGCAATTAAAAAAGCTGCCGGCTGGCTAAAATAATTTCTTCTATTTTCCTGTCTGTCCCGCGGAAAAGTCTGCACGATATCCTCCACAAAATGATCTTTTTCTCCCGTCGGAATAAATATAAAACGCCAGGGTTCTCTTAATCCGTGCGTTGGTGCCCAACGAGCGTCATCTAAGAGCTCTATAATTAATGATTCAGGAACTTCTTTAGCTAAATAACCACTCTTTACTGAGCGGCGCTCACGAATAATTCTGGCTAATTCACTTTTATTTTGGTCCATGGTTTCACCTACAGTTAAATTATTTTCTATTCTACCACAAATGATAATCATTCTCACTTGTGATGTCAACCATTTATCCAATGAACTTAGACATATTTATATCTGTAACCTCGTACATAGCTTGTTGATAAAGATGTATGGCCCGTTTATTATGCGCAAAAACGTGGAGGGAGAGTTTTTTAACGCCCTGGTGTTTAACATGCTTTTCTAAGGATTCTAAGGCTCTTTGCCCAAAGCCTTGTCCTCTGTAAGGTTCAAAGATTAAAAAGTTATAAATGAAAGCCTCTTTTTGAGGGTGACTTTTATCAAAGTGGTACCAGAAATAACCTACTACCTCATTCGTCTCGGGGCTGCTTAAAGATAACAAAAAGTGATGAGTCGTCTGAAGCCCATCAGGTAAAAGCTGTTGAAAAGCTTCTTTTGATTTTTGCAAAGATTCTTCTTTTGTCCAGGTTCCAGCTTTAACCTTTTCATCTGCATAGTTTTGAACTTCTATTTTCATTAGTTCACCGAAATCTTTCTGTAACATTACGTTTAAGTTAAGCATAAATTTCTTCCTCTCATATTCCCTTAGTATTCATAAGTACCAGGCGCCATCCATCCGGATCTTCAATAGTTGTGCCTCTTTCTTCCCAATAAGGATTCTCTGGTTCTACCGGAAAGAATCCTTGATTAGCTAAGCGGTTTATTATGGTTTGGATTTCATCTTTTTCTTCTATGTATAGCACCAATAAATTGTCTTTAGTAGGAGCGGGACAGGGGCTTCCCTCTGCATGAGTAGTGAACTCTAAGTGATACTGGCTATCTGGCAGCCCAAAAATTACTCCATCATATCCGGCATGGTTGGAAAATTGAGTTAGTTTTGGTAATCCTATTCCTTCTTCATAAAAAGTCATAATTTCAGTTAGTTGATCTGTTGGTCTCGCAATTCTAATTTGTGAAGCCGAAAACCCTTTGAACTTCATATAAAAAATCTCCTCTTCTGTTAGTATAGTATAATTATGATAAATGCAGGAAAAAAATCTGGTTAAATGGAAAGACCACTTTGGCAGTAAAAGTGGTCTTTCCTTACGAACATTATTTTTCTAATAGTGCATTGGCTATTTCCTTAGAAAATCTTTCGGCTGATAGTGGTCCTGCAAAAGTTCCCATATCTCCCGGCAGCTTATAAGTCTGATTCTCTTCCACAAAATTAAGATTTGTCCATGCCGGGTTGTCCTCCAGGTTATCAAATATTGGATCGTCATTTTGGACTAAATAGAAGAAATGGGAGTCTTGATAATTCTGTAAAGCTTCAACATTTGTTGAGATAAAACCATAAACTTCTGGTTCATCGGTTTTAATCGCATTACTTGCATTCATTTTATTCAGAACTCCAGCGATGACAGAGTTATTGGTAAACAACCTCATTGTAGGCGTGTTTTGTGATGTAAAAGCTTGAGCAACCACAGCATTCAGGTTTTCATATCCAGCCTCTTGAATACGTTCTCCCTGTTCTTGAAAAGTTTCTTCCATCTGTTTAATATATTTTTCAGCTTTTTCCTCTTCATTGAATACTTTGGCTATAGTATTAAACTCATTTAATAAATGCTGGTATTGATCTTCTGCTCCCTCTTCGGAATATGGAGCGAATAAGGCGGTAGGAGCAATACTTTCCAATTGATCTTTAAAACTTTCATGTCGATATTTAGCTCCAATAATTAAATCAGGATCCAACCGGGAGATGGCTTCAAAGTTAGGCTCTGATCTCGTACCCACATCTGTTACCGAGTCACTTAGAGGCTCCCCTACATTCACCCATTTATTATAGCCTTCCAGATCTGCTACCCCGACAGGTTCAATACCTAATGGCAATAAGTGCTCCACATAGGTCCATTCTAACACTACTACTTTTTTAGGAACGCCATCTATAGTCATCTCACCTACTCCATCTTCAAATGTGGTAGAGCCTGTATTAGTTTCCTCATTTGATTCAGACTCTGAGGAAGAAGCGGCCCCTCCTTCGTCCCCATTGGATTGATTGGAATCATTACTGCATGCCGCAAGGATTCCCAAGAATAAAATTAATCCTAAAATACTAAGTTTTTTCATAAAGCCTATCCTACCTTTCTAATTTAATTAATTCAGCAATGGTATGTATTACTGACTATTGAATTGATAAAGATTATCATTATCAATTCAGTAGTCAGTATAGAGAAAATTTACTAGGAAGTCAATGATAATGGTTCTCATTATCATATAAAAAAAGAAGCAGGAATCTCCTGCTTCTTTCTTAGTTTATTCTTCAAATTCATCTAAATATTTTTCATAGCCGCGTTCAGCCATTTCTTCTTTAGGAATGAATTCCAGCGCTGCAGAATTCATGCAGTACCTTAGTCCCGTTGGTTGAGGTCCATCTTTAAATACATGACCAAGATGCGAATCTGCTCCCTTACTTCTAACCTCGGTTCGTGAACCAAAAATACCTGGATCTTTTTTAGTTACAATATTTTCTTCCGAAAGTGGCTGAGTAAAACTTGGCCATCCAGTCCCGGATTTATATTTATCTACGGAACTGAACAACGGTTCCTTAGAAATGATATCTACATAAATTCCTTCATCTGTATTATCCCAATATTTATTTTCAAAAGCTCTTTCCGTACCATCTTTTTGAGTAACCTTATATTGAACTGACGTTAGCATGTCTTTTAATTCTTTCTTAGAATAAGTGACAGTCTCTCCGTTATACATAGTCACGGTAAGATCACCTTCCTCTTTGTTCTGATGTTTTTCTTCTCCAGATAAGTGTCCATTTGCTACCGGGACTGTAATTATTGCCCCGATTAATATAAACAGCATCCCATATAAAGATTTCTTCTTCATGGGTTGATCCTCCCTTTAATAGTCTTAGAGGAATGACTATATATTAATCATAACATGAGTAATCTCTTCAGCTAACTATTGTGCTTGGATATAGATTATGAAAAACGAATTTTTTGGTAATCCTATGGATAACAAAAGAATGGAGTGATTTTAATGAAATTACTGAGTCTAACCTTGTTCCTGTTGCTCTTATTAACAACGGGATGTAACAATGCAAATAACCAATCCGGTGAACAAACACAAAATGAACCATCGCCAGAAAGTATCTCTTACCAGCAAATTAATGAGGAGCGGCCCTTTAACTTTAATAGGTTTGAGCTGGAAGTTGATTATGTAGATCGACTGTCTTACCACATTGATTATATTAATTTAGAAAATAGAAAAGAAGCACGTATTGACGATTTTGATCGGCAGAAGGTTACAGGTGTAGAAGCTTTTAATCAGCTTGCACCTCAGCTTAGAGAGATGAGTTTTGATCAGGACACCCCTGAGGATGAGGTAATCAATGAAGTCCTTACAGTTCTTGGACTTGAAGCTCCTTATAAGGAATTTAAGTTAGAAGTAACCTATCAGGATGGAACCGTAGTAAATTACGAAGATTAAATATTAAAACCGCCAACAGTTTAACGTTTGGCGGTTTTAATATTTGTTGATTAGTTTTTGTTTATAAGTTCGGAGTTGCTACTAAGTATTAATCGGAACTATTGAGTAGTTTCGTGGATCCATTTTTCTGTTCTACTTGATTTTCCTTCATTAATTTGCCCACAGCTCGTTTAAATGCTGATTTGCTGATTTGAAAAGTATCACGTATCTTCTCAGGATCGCTGTTGTCATCTAAATAGACGATGCCATCATTTTCCCTCAGGTAATCGAGAATGACCTCAGCGTCTTCTTTTCTGCTTTCTTTCTTAACTGGACGTAAAGATAAGTTAATTGACCCATCGTCTTTTACATCAATAACCCTTGCAACCACTGTTTCCCCTAACCTCGGTTCCTCTTTTCGTTCATTCGGATGGATAAACCCTCGATACCCTTCTTCTGTTAATACCGATGACCCAGCTTTTGTTGAGCGGTAGACTCTGCCTTGAGTCTCAGTATTTAGAATAGAAGTGGGCGCCGGCTCTAAATCGTCCCATACTTCCTGTTCTGTAATGGGTTCAGCCAGAAGCCGTCCTTTTTTGTCTAATTCTAAGCTGACGAATAAAAAGTCGCCTTTAACTGGCCATACTGATTTAAGTAATGGAAGGTCATCTGTTGAAACTAATATTTCTTTATCCTCTAAGCCGATATTTACGAATACACCCATATTAGGCACAACTTCTTCTACTTCTGCCCATCCATAGGAATCACGGCTTACTTCCGGAATAGTCATGCTTGCTACAGCCTGTCCTTTTTTATTTGTGTATAGAAATACCTTTATAGACTGCTCCAAATCGATTTCCTGATGAACTGCTTCATCGGGCAGCAGTATTTCTGTGTCTTTGAATTTTAATATAAATCCATTGGTTATTTTTTTTGATACTGTACAGCTCTGTATCGTTCCAATAAGGGATTGATCCATGGGTATTGTTCGCTCCTTTGTGACGTAATGTACCCCATTATAGCCTAGATGAAAAATTTTTAAAACAAAGATCTTGATAACTTAAACTTTAGTTCATTTGATTAGAACTAGTACACCAGAAATCCATAGAAAAAGTGTGGCAGCTGCCACACTTTCATCTATTAATACAACCATGAAGCTCCTACGATAATAAGGAGAATAAACAACACGACGATTAGCGCAAAGCCTCCACCATATCCTCTACTCACATTAATTCCCCCTTTCCCTACTTATATATGCAAAAGGATGAAGGGTGGTATGGGTGAATGGAATGGTTTTGTTTATTCTCTCTTACGACCTGGACCTTTTCATTAATTCATTAGCAACCAGATAATAAGAATGTTTCTTTTTAGCAAAATCAATAATATTGGTAATTAATAAAAATTCATCAATACGGTACTCATGAGCAAGCCTTTGTAATTGATCCACTACACTTACGGGATCGCCAATGATGCATCTTCGTCGATTATTGCGTATTTTTTCCTTTTCGATTTCTGTGAAACTGTATTGATTCACTTCTTCCAGAGAAGGAACTCTTGTCTCAAGGCCTTTTTCAACTTGTAAAAGCCACATATCCTGACTTTTAGCGATCTCTTCAGCTTCTTCTTCTGTATCTGCACAGACAACAAATACGCAAGCATTTGCCTCGGGTTGTCTGCGAGCTAAGGAAGGCTTAAATTTTTCACGATAGGTCTCCAGGGTCCCGGCGGCATGATCAGGATTTATAAAATGACCGAAAGTAAAACCCGTTCCATGTAGAGCCGCATGCTTTGCTCCTCGTTCCGTTAAGCCCAGGATCCAGACTTCTGGCTGATATGAACTATCGGGGCGCGCCGTTACACCAAAATAGGAATCTCCCTTTTCCATAGAATGAAATAAGAACTTTTGGAGTTCTTTCACCTGCCGCGAAAAAGAACTTAACGGTTTCTCAATACCATCCGTCAGAGCCAATCTCGTTTTCTTTCCTCCGCCCGGGGATCTACCCAGACCTAAATCAATCCTGCCGGGATGGAAATTTTCGAGCATTCTAAAATTCTCTGCCACTTTCAACGGGCTATACTGCGGAAGCAAAACGCCTCCTGATCCTACACGTATAGTATTAGTAGCCTGAGCGATTTGACCAATTAGTATCTCAGGCGAAGAACTTGCCAGACCATTTGTGCTATGGTGCTCAGCAACCCAGTAGCGAAAGTAGCCTAAATCCTCTGTAAACCTGGCTAGCTCAATAGAATGCTGGAGAGCTTCACTGGCTGTTTCCCCTTTGGAAATAGGACTCTGATCTAAAACACTGAGCTTCATGATGATCTTCCTTTCAAATGAGCGACAGTTAAGAAGAACTTACTTATATACATCTTTCATGATTTGTTGTAAGATTTGTAACTGTTCCTCAAATAAGAGTTTGTACCTTTTCTTTAAAATATCAAATTCTTCTTTTCCTTTATCAGTCAGGTAATACCAGTACACTTTTTGTCTTTTCTTTTCATGAGACTTGTAATCTTCACGTCGGTATAGAAACCCTTCTTCCGTCATCTCGTGAAGAGTATCCAATAATGTAGAAGGGGCAGGTATCCAGTTTTTTGTTAATTTTTTAAACTCCGTTTTAAAATGTTCACTAATCATCGGCTGATGGATTTGAAGTAAGTGCATAATATAAAACTTAGTAAATTGAGCGGCACTCATGTTTAAAGCGAATCGCTTGGGATTATTTTTATGAGACATCCTTATCCACTCCTTATGTATAAGCTTCTTCCTCCATTTTACAATAAAGAGTGGACGGTTTGTCTACTATTACGCACATTCGTTCGGTTTTTATTGATTATTTTTATATTGAATTCGGAGTTGCTACTAAGTTTGAAGTAAGAACAGTTAATTTGAGATGGAACCGTTTGTTCTTAATTGAATGAAATTCCTATTTTTCCAAAGTTTTGCGTATCTCTCAAATATTCAAAGGCTTTTTCGTACTCGTCTAATGAAAACACACGATCGAGTTGAGGTTTTATGTTGTGTTTATCAATAAATTGGAGCATCTCCCTCAGCTCTTCTGCACTGCCCATCGTAGAGCCTAGCAAATTATACTGCCCATAGAAAAATTTACGAATATTTATTTGAATTTGATCTTCTGTGGTAGCCCCGAACGTTACAATGGTTCCTCCTTTTCGTATAATATTCAAAGATTTATCGAATGTAGCTTTCCCAATACTTTCAATTAATAAATCAATAGACTCGTTACGTAGTTCTTCATTCCAATCGGCTTCTGTATGAATGGCTCGATCTGCTCCTAATGTTAAAGCCTCTTGAAGTTTATCTTCAGAACGAGAAGTAACTATAACTCGAGCTCCAGTAGCTTTGGCGTATTTCAAGGCAAATGTAAGCACACCGCTGCCGATTCCAGGTAGCATAACGGTTTGATCTTTTTGTAAATTGCCTCGAGTGAATAAAGCTCGATAAGCCGTTAAAGCAGCAAGAGATAATACTCCAGCTTCTTCAAAGCTTAAGTGAGGGGGTTTAGCCTCAAAATGATTCTCGTCACAGGTATAAAACTGTGCAAACGTTCCGTGATCAGGAAGGCCTACAATCTCAAATCCTTCTGGAGGTGCCGAACTGTTTTTCTGCCAGCCTAAACCAGGATTAACTACAACTTCGTCTCCTATTTGGAATCTTCTTACTTTCTCTCCTACTTCTACAATGGTACCTGCGGCATCGGAGCCTGGAATTAACGCAGGATCCTCCGGCTGGTGTCTTTTAGTAACGACAGCCAGATCACGTCTATTCAACCCGGCTGTATGTACCTTTACTTTTACATCATTTTCTCCCAGGTCCCGTTCTTCCATTTCTTTAACTTTTAACCCTTCGATTCCAGCTTTTTGTTCATGTACAATTGCTTTCAATTTCAGCACTCCTTCCAATAAATGATTCTTAACAAGTCTATCAATTAAGTCATGAACTATCCACCACTTCCCACTACCGCGTCAGTTATTAGGGTTTTGCGTGATATTCAATTATAAGAAGTAAACTCTTCCTACTCGTTAGCAGCATCTCTTTTCCATATGTCTAAGAGCTTTTTTAAATAAGGTCTTAAATTAAGGAGCTAGTCCATATGAGTTATGATACATAGGCTGGTTTGCCGTTTTTTCTACTGTGTTTAAATTCGATTTCGCTCGCTGTTTGTTTCCCATTAAAAAAACCTTTCTTTTACAAGAAAGGTTCTGTTAGATATTAACTGAGCTTTTAAACATTTGATGACAGCATTTGAGGTAATCCATCGAGCATAATAAAACTTTTCCTATATAACTAACATGTTATATCTACCATTATGCCTTACGTTAAATATATAAAAGCCCATCTCTGTACCGAAACAGAAATGGGCTTGTTTATGGAATAATAGCAATTTCAAAGGGGGAGAACGCTTTTATTATTCACTTAGAACTTTAACTTGCACAGACTGTCTTCCGAAATCAAGAGCATCTTCACGCTCTGGGATAAAGACATCAATGCGGTTGCCATTAATAGCTCCACCTGTATCTGCTGCAATTGCTTCACCGTAACCTTCTACATACACCTTAGATCCTAGTGGAATGACATCAGGATCCACCGCGATAACTTTACGGTCAGGGTTTGCACGAAGATCTACACCTGTAGCTGTAACGCCACTGCAGCCAGTGCAGTATGCTGTGTACGCTGTAGCTTCTGCTGTAAATTCTTTCACTACGTCACTGCTTGTATCCTCAGATTCTTCTGATTTCGATTCAGAAGCTGATTCATTACTTGAGGAATCATCATTATTGGAAGAACTAGCTACAACTTCAGCCTCAGAAGAAGCTTGTCCATTCACTTTAAATTTATCTCCCGGGTGAATTAGAGTTGAATCCAGATTGTTCCAATCCATAAGCTCATCTACACTAATTCCGTATTTCTTAGAAATTTTATATAGTGTATCACCGGACTTAACTGTGTAAGTATCACCGTTACTGCTTTTTTCAGATGAAGAAGAACTGGACTCTTTCGATACCGTAAGCTGTTGGTTAGGGTGAATTAAGTTTGAATTCAGATCATTCCATGATTTAAGTTGATTTACCGATACATCATATTTTTTTGAAATGCCCCAAAGCGTGTCGCCTTTATCAATTGTATATTCTTCAGCACTCACAGAAGTTGCGAATGCACCTGTTAATGCTACCGTAGCTGCTACTGAGAAAATTTTCTTTTTCATGCAGTTAATGCCTCCTCTAAATGATTCCAAAAACGAAGTGTTTATTTCACTAACTACAAGACTATCAGAATTTCCTTATATTTTAAGAACAAACAGCTAACAGTTTGATTTCAAAGGTAACATACATGTTTCATAGAGATTACAAACCTCAGCATTTAAAATGTATACCAGTGTAATTATGACAGATTCAGCTCTTCACCACGAACGGCGAGATTACTAACTTACTTCGTCAACTCCCATCCTTTAAACTAACCTTAAGCTCTCTCTGCCCTCTTATTCAATTGACTCTTTTAAACGTTGCGCTTAATTTTATAATCAGGTTATTGAATTACTTATATTAATAGATCAATAGTTGGACTTAACAGAGCTATCCAAATAAAATAAGCCTGCCAGTACTGGCAGGCTTATAATTATTCAGCTAATGCTGCTACTTGCTTTTGGACCTCTGGATCATTTAAATACTCATCATAGCTCATTTCTTTATCCACGATACCATTTGAAGTTATTTCAATAATTCGATTGGCAATCGTTTGAATAAATTCATGGTCGTGAGAAGCAAAGATGACAGATCCCTTAAAGCGAATCAACCCTTTGTTGAGAGAAGTAATGGATTCCAGGTCTAAGTGGTTGGTAGGCTCATCTAAAAGTAACACATTAGCTTTAGATAGCATCATTTTAGAAAGCATACAGCGAACTTTTTCTCCACCTGAAAGCACATTAGCCTTTTTGAGCGCTTCTTCACCAGAGAACAGCATACGACCAAGGAAACTTCTCAAGAACGTTTCTGTTTCATCTTCAGGAGAATATTGGCGAAGCCATTCCACCAGGTTCAAGTCCGAGCGTTCAAAGAACTTCGAATTATCTTTAGGGAAATAACTCTGAGAAGTGGTAACTCCCCACTTATAGGTTCCTTCGTCTGGCTCTATTTCTCCCATAAGAATTTGGAACAGAGTAGTCTTTGCGGTTTCATTAGCTCCAACTAATGCCACTTTATCATCTTTATTAAGTGTAAAGCTGATATTATCCAACACTTTGACACCATCAATAGTTTTAGATAGATTCTCTACTGTTAATAAATCATTCCCAATTTCACGCTCAGCAGTAAAGGAAATGTAAGGATACTTACGGGAAGAAGGCTGAATATCATCCAGCGTGATCTTTTCCAACAGTTTTTTACGTGACGTAGCTTGTTTGGACTTGGAAGCATTCGCGCTAAACCTGGCTATAAACTCTTTCAAATCTTTAATCTTCTCTTCTTTTTTCTTGTTTTGTTCTTCAGCCATTTTTGTCGCCAGCTGGCTTGATTCATACCAGAAGTCGTAGTTCCCGACATAAACCTGAATCTTGCCATAATCTAGATCGGCAATATGCGTACACACGTTATTCAAAAAGTGACGGTCGTGTGAAACGACAATAACCGTGTTTTCAAAATCAATTAAGAAATCTTCCAACCATTGAATAGCTTTAATATCCAGGTGGTTGGTCGGCTCATCCAGTAATAGAACATCTGGATTGCCAAACAGAGCCTGAGCAAGCAGAACTTTTACTTTCTCCGAACCTGCAAGTTCACTCATTTGTTTATCATGCAGATTTTCTTTAATACCAAGACCTGTTAAAAGACGAGCGGCATCTGATTCAGCTTCCCATCCATTCATCTCAGCAAATTCACCTTCAAGTTCAGCTGCTCGCATGCCATCCTCTTCGGTGAAATCACCTTTCATATAAATGGCATCTTTTTCTTTCATCACTTCGTACAAACGAGTATTACCCATAATCACTGTTTCCAGAACTTGATACTCATCATACTCAAAGTGGTTTTGTTTTAATACAGACAGACGCTGGTTATTCTTTAAAGAAACTTCGCCAGTCTGCGGTTCGAGCTCCCCACTTAAAATTTTCAAGAAAGTTGACTTTCCTGCGCCATTGGCACCAATCAATCCGTAACAATTTCCTGGGGTGAACTTTATATTGACGTCTTCAAATAACTTTTGATCGCCGAAACGAAGACTAACATTATTTACATTTAACATTAAAAATCCTCCAGTATTCGAATGTATAACATTAAGACATTATATCATTCATACGAAAGATATAACAGGTCTCACTTATGATTTAAAATAATCTTGTTCTACCAGCCATTCTTTGAATAGTTCAAAATCACTCTCTACAGTTTCTTTATAGTGTCTGGACCACAAACCGAGCTGATGGCGAAATAATTTCTGGTCAGATCCAATGGCTTTAAGGATGGCTTTTTCACTATGGTAATCCATAATCCCACTCTCGATATCAGCATCTGCACGAGCGTGGATTTTTGCACTTATTTGAGCCATTGATTTGATCGTCTGGGTGAATTTTTTATAGTCTCCCAAATTCTTTTCCTTTAAATCCTTAGAGAATGGTGATCTCTCACGCACATAAAAATCATGTCCATCCATTTTGAAATATCCTAAATAAGGATCTGCCTGATGGTGCATAGCTTGCTGAGTGTGTGCAACTCTTCTTCCTTGGTGTTTGTTATCTTCCCAGAATTGTTCATCATAAGGGAAGAAATAAGCAGGAATAGGAGTACGCGCTTCTTTTGCTTCTAAAATGATATCATCGTGATGCACATCATTATCTCTGCCTTCTATCAGGATATAATATCGCTTAAGACCAGTCGATCCAATCCCTGAACCGTTCTTTTTAACAACATCTTTTATATTGTAGAATGAGTCGTTTTTTTTCACATCCGCATTTAAAGAGGACAGATACTCTTTCCATGCTGATTCAAGTTTTTCTCTTTCCTGTTTCGGCACGGATGAAAGTTTATCTTTTCCAATATCAAAAGAACGAATGGAGTTATGATCCACTACAGTTTGTTTATCAAGTTCATGAGAAGCTTGTCTTTCTTCAATCTTCTTCAAAGTTTTCTTAATCGGCCCTTTGGTATTCTCGGACGTAAATTGGAGAGATGCTGGATCTTCGTCTCCCTCTTGAAAGGACTTCAGCTGTTTGCGATAGGTTTTTAAATACTGATCAACCAATTCATCTTCTTCCTTTTCTGAAAATCCTTGCCTGGATGACATGAGGCGGATGCTGACAACCATTCGAAGGATATCATATAAATAAGATCCTAAATAACCTTCATCAAAATCATCTACATCAAAAACTATGTCATGGTTCTCATTTAGGAATGCACTAAAATTGTCAAAATGCATGTCTCCCATAATCCACGTGGGTTTATCTTTTGGAGTGTGAAAAGTGAAGGGGAAATCAATTACGTCAAAGAAGAATAAGTAAGCACTGCCTCTGAAAAAGCTGTAGGAATCTTCTCTCATTTTCTGATATTTCTTCTTTCGGCTGGACTGGGATAATTTCATTATACTTCCATCAAATTGTTCAAGTATTGTCCCAAGCGTGTTTTTTCTAAGTTTTTTCTTAGTCGATAAAATGTATTCTAGCTGCGGATCCATAAAGCACCCCTTCCGTTGTTAATTCGTATTGTCTTTACCCGATTCAGACATTATTATAAACAAAAAAACGGCCGCTCGAAAGGCGGCCGCTTCGTTATCTTAATTTTTATAATACAAACTGTTATTCTCTACCACTTGCAGGACTTTATTTTCCTGTTTCATCGGACTACCGCATTTAGGGCAAAGGTTTTCTTCATTGGTTCTAAAGTTATCCCTCATCCAGCAGTTACAGTCCTCAGATGTGCAAACCCAAATTTTTGTTTCTTCTTCTTTAATTTCTGCCTGATTCTTTTTACCGAAAGCCATGTTTGAAGCCTCCTCTAGACATAAAATTATGTAAAAAAGACTGACTCTGAAGCCAGTCTCTTTCTATTTTTTGAATTATAATTTAGTTACGTTTGCAGCTTGTGGTCCGCGGTTACCTTCTGTGATTTCGAATTCCACAGATTGACCTTCTTCTAGAGACTTAAAGCCTTCTTCGTTGATCGCGCTGAAGTGTACGAATACGTCGTCTTCTCCTTCAACCTCAATAAAACCAAAACCTTTTTCCGCGTTAAACCACTTCACTGTACCTGTTTTCATAGGAATGGATCCTCCAATATTTCTAAATTAATATGTGCTTACCATACTGAAAAAATCACATATTATAAAAAGTACCAATAATGCCTGATCACTCTTTATAATAGGTGATTCTTAATAATTGGTAAGCTATATCTCTTATATAGTATAATACTATGACTCACCGGTTAAGTCAAGTACTGCTTCTTAACATCCTACACTGTTAAGTATATCCATTTGCTAACAGAATTATGCCGCTTTTTATGATTTTTCTATAATTCCACAAGCTATCCTCTTTCCAGCATTCCCACTAGGCTGAGACCTGTAATCATCCGGCTGTTGATGAATGATCACAGACTTTCCGATAATATCCTTAACTCGAAAGCGGTCTGTAAAGAAAATCATTCGAGCTCTGCCTTGATTAGAGAATAAAACGGGGAAGTCGCCTGCATGGTTTCCGTGAGGCTGCTGATCTGGATTCCAATGTCCTCCGGCCGAAGCAAATGGATCTTTGCCTTCTCCTATTTCACAGATCCCTTTCTCATGAATATGAAATCCATGAGGTCCTATTTGCGTACCATCCTTCAAAATTTGAAATTCAGGGAGTCCCTCAACCTGGACAAATACCTCGACCCCATAAGGCATTTCGTAAAAATACATGGCCCCTTTTAAATCAGGAGCAAGCGGGCTGCTTCTGAAAGTTACCTTAGCTGTCTGAGAAGTATAAGCTGATCTGTAAGGCGAGTAAGAATAATAAGGATACATACTCTTCGACCTCCTTTGTCCTTATAGATATGTTTGAAGGACACCGTTCATGATAGTAAAATCCGTATATTACTTGTACTGTTATCGAGGCTGATTATACAAAAAGGGCCTGAAACAAGTTCAGACCCTTTACAGAGATGTGATTTTCAGGAGATTCACTGTGTAAGAAGGAGGAAGAAGTTCTTACACAGAGATATCTTCTTCACTTGATCTAGTTTATGATCGAAGTTTGTGTCTTAGACCAGGTTTTTCAAATGTTCATACTTTTCCTGTAGAGGACCAATATCTGCCGGGTGCTCTACACTATGAAGCAGACGATTGAAGGAAGCTTCAATTTGATGGTGCCAATCATGGACATGATCCTCCAGGAGGTTTTCCCATTGCTGATGATAATAGTTTTTCATAATTTTACTTGCTTCGTTGAGCTGACCCTTTAGTATTGGAGAGATAAGTGCAGCGAATTCATCTTTCATATGCTCTTTTTCGTTATCCTCAAAAAAAGCACGTGTACTTTTGAACATTTTCAAGATAGATGAAGACTGCCTCTCCTCGATCACAAGCTCTCCATGGAAAGATGGTATAGGAATTGAAGTCCATTCCCTGCGTTCCAGCCTAAGCTGATTTCTTACTTTTTTAAGCTCCGCTTCCACTTCCTGTTGCATCTGAGCAATTAAACCTTCAAGCAGACGTTCAATTCTTACCCCTACGGCTTTAAACTCCTGATTCATCTCAAATTCTATTTCCTGAACTAGCTCATTGCGTGCTTCTCTAAGCTCTTCCTGTACACTCTTTTCTCTACCGTTAATAGTAGCAGGATTAAAATGACGCTTAAAGTAATCTGTGAAATTAAGCATCATCCGCTGATGCACATAGTAAAACTGTTTGTCTATTTTATTCCTAAGCGTCTCTTTTTCTTTCATGCGTTCAAGGCCCTGGACTACCTCTACCGCGTCCTCACGCTGTGTTTTTACTTTATTAAGGAACTGTTTCCGCTCCTCTTCATTAAGCTGATTATTCTCAATAAACGTGGCAAGTGTCTCTTTTAATTCATTTAAATTCCGCTCTATAGACCGGATTAACACCTCAGCGAGCTCGCCGTGTAGAAACTGATTGAACTGAGATTCAAACGTGTCAATACCGGAGGATTTGGCATGTGCCCCCTGTTTCTCTCTTAAAGCCCTAAGACTGGAGAGTGAAAACATACGCGGATGACGAATATCGAAGCGTCCCAGCTGATCCGCTACATATGTCTCCACCTGCTGTACTTCCTCATCCGACGACGCTAAATCCGCTGCATTTATAATGAAAAACATCTTATCCATAGCAAAGCTGTCTTTGACACGACCTAATTGAGTGAGAAAAGATTGGTCTGCTTTTGAAAATGGATGGTTATAGTAGGTAACAAAAAGTACAGCATCTGCATCTTTTATATATTCAAACGAAACATCGGTATGCCTTGCGTTCACTGAATCCGCTCCTGGTGTATCCACCAGAGTAATTCCTGCACTCGTAAAGGGACAGTCGTAAAAGATTTCTACAGACTCGATAAAACAAGATTTAGATTCTTCTGCTACGTATAATGAAAAATCATCCCAGGGAATGGAAATCAACTGACCTAAATGTTCTTTCATGGAGCTGTATCCCTTTAGAAAAGCCTCTAAAAACGCCGCGGATTTATGTTCAAGACCGCTCCAATTCTGTAAAGTCTTCAGTTGGGATACATAGCCAGAAAGTGTTTCACTTAGGAGGTTCAGCTTTTTAAAGATTGGTTCCAGATCATCTAACAGTTCTTTTTCCTTCTTTATAACCGCTTGAATCGAACCATGTGGGTTTTCTTCGCTGGAAGGAGATATTTTATTAATGGTTGCCGTAGTCGGATTAGGAGAGGCTGGTAACAGTGTATCTCCTAATAGTGCATTAGCAAAAGACGATTTCCCTGCACTAAAGGCACCAAACAATGCAACCGTATAATGTCTGTTACGTAAGCGCTCCTCTTTATCCTGAAGCTGTTGATATAACCCGTCAATTCCGTCAACATCCTCCACAATCGATAAAGCCTTTGTAACTTTTTGCAATGTTGAATCAGCGGACGCCTGTCCTACTGTTTGCGATACCTCCGGGTTCAGCTGTTCTTCCTTACTGGACTCCTCCGTAGGTGTCGATACCTCACTTGTAATCTGCTTGTGCTGAACACGGTTCTCCCGCTCCTCCAGGTCGCTCTCAATCAAATCTTTAACCTCTGAAGAGAGCGTTTCATTTTCCAGGCTCTTGTATAAGTTAGTATGGTAGGAAGCAAGTTCTGCTTCCATCTGATCCAGTTCTTCCATGATCTGATCTTTTCCTTCCATAGCCTGGAAAACATTCTTATTTTTTTCGTACTCCTTTTCCCTGGCGTTACTTAAAAGTTTTTCCATTTTTTTCCACCATTGATTCACAAACTGCCGCATCTGTTTCTTGATATCATTAGATAATTGATCAGTATAACGAAGAATATAATGACCCGTCACAGAAGCACCCGGTTCTATCATTTCACGTAGTTTAGCCTTCTCGTAGATAAAATCAAAATGCTGGATATCGTTCAGGAGCTCTTCATCAGTTATCGAAAGCTCTTCAGTAACTTCTAGAAGACGTTCTTTAAGCGGCCACTTTAAATTTTTCTCAATGCTCTCGAGCACCAATTCATAAAAAGCGGATTCTCTTTCGGTTTTAACCTCTTCTGTCTTCTTTTTAGTAAACAGAACTCCTACTTTGAAGCCTTGCTGCCTGGATTCAAGGAATTTCTCTGCTTCATCGCGTAACGAACTCGGCATAAGGTAAGCGTTAGGAATGAAGGAAGATACCCGGCGCTTAAACAGCTCTGCAGCTTCTGAAATAACCTGTTCTGTATCTCTGCGGTCTTCCTGGGTGAGGTGACTCTCCCTAAGCAACTCATCTAAGTGCTCTTTACGGTCTACTAACTCCTGTTTTCGCTGAAAAAATCCATCCGATCGACTATGTACACTTTCCTCGATAATGGTCTCTGCCGTCTGTAGCGCCTGCTCTTGGACTCGAGCATAAGAAGTGGAAAATAACTGGGTAAACGCCTCTTGTAAATGTTTATACTCATTCTTATCATGAGAAAAATCTCTTAGAGAGATATAATAAATGGATTTTGGTGTAATCCCCCGATCAGAGAATGAACGTTCGACACTCCGCTTAAAGTCCTCAAACGATAGTTCCGATTCATTGTGTTTATCAATTTGATTAATCACTATGGAAAATGGCGTTCCGCGTTCCTGCATCTCCATTAAAAACTTAACATTAACTTCAGATTGAACATGATTATAATCCATCACATAATACAGGACATCCATCAAATGAAGCGAAGACTCCGTAATCAGGCGGTCCGCATCATTCGTCGAATCTACTCCCGGAGTATCTAACACGGTAACATGCTCAGGCAGTCCGCAATCCGGTCGGCTGATTACCACCCGCGATATATCACTGCCGTTCTTACATAAGGCCTGGATGGTTTCAAAGTCTGCTTCCCCTTCATACTTCTCAGGAAGATCGTTATGAAAATAGGTCATGGTATAGGGTTCACCAGTCATAATCTCCACAATGTTTGCACTGGTTGGTATAGGGCTGGAAGGCAGCATTTGTTTTTCCAGTAAATTATTAATTAACGTAGATTTACCAGCGGAAAAATGGCCTCCAAAGCCGACCATCACTTTCTCATGGACTAACTTATCGATCACATCCAGAACCTTCTCACTCTGTGGAGGATCTTCGGTTTTTAAATACTGGTAGAGATTCTGTAATTGTGTTACTGTCTCTCTCGTTGCTGTCATGCAATTTTCCCCTTTTTAACTATAGTGTATCATGATTTTACTAGGATAGAGTACTATTCACAAGATCATGACTTAAAAACCTCATCCATCGATATAAGGAAGAGGCTCTGTAGTATCCAGCTGACCGAGAACGCGTTTTATTGGAGTCCTGTATCCACTTATCCAATTGTTCAAATTAAATTTGACGGGGGCACTGTCTCCCCCGAGCCCAAACAACAGGGATAGAGTTTCAGGGTAATAACACGCCGTATGGATGGTGCCTGACCATTGACTGTACCGCTTAGAAAATATCGGCTTGCTGGTGTTATTCAAGTAATTAAAAGCCTCTCCTCCTGTCGCAATTTGAGGATTTCCTTCTCTTAGCCTACGGAGACGGGAATGTGATTCATCTACATGGCGACGATTTTCCTGAGACAGAACTTCAAAGTGATTGGTGCACACACTTTCCTCTCGAATACGAACCCCCCTCGGCGAACCTTCTACAATTCTTGAATCTCCACTTTTGTCATAAAGAACGTAATTGAAAGAATGGCGGTGGGGAAGCTCTTTTAACCACTCAACCGCTTCATCGGTAGTCTTACAATTTTCCAGTAAGATTCTTGTTAATAGGCAGCAGATCAAACCGTCTCCAGGTTTAATTCGATTAACAAAATTATATCCTGCACAAAGACCGTATTCATTCATTCCATCTGTTCTTCCGATGATACGTTGTGAAGGACCGATTAAAGCCGGTCCCTCAGAAGGCTGAAATAATACGACACGCCCTTCATACGTTTTTGGGTGATAATCGTAATTGCGGGCAAAGAAGTTTTCTTTAGCCATAATTGAACATCCTGAGTGCACCCAGTCCTGCTGCCAGCCGCTGAATTCATGGACGACCTCCTCCACTGGCCATCCTAAACCAGCAGAAAGCCCTTCTAATTCAGCCCAGAGGCCGCTTGAATAATTCGTGAAAAAAGCTTTGGCTTCCTTTTGATTTACCCTGTATTTCCGCATGGATTTAGCGCGTCGATTTCGGTATTTCGTAAGCAGGGGATTATCTTTTAATAGCTCAGCCTGGTAACGTCCGAATTCATAATGACTCCCCCTGAACTGAATGACGTCTGAATAAATCTGCTTCATCTATTTTCTCCTTGTCGCAAGTCCTATCCCTTTAGCCACTCCCCAACCGAGGTGTGAAAGGCGGGGTCGTGCAGAATATGATTATGATCGGTATCCTCTATAATCCTCATGTTTAAACCGAAAGTATTTTCGTACCAATCTTTTAGATTCTCAGGATCCACTACCTCATCATACTCCCCTACATAGGTGCGTATTCGGTCTCCCATACCCTCAAACAAATCCTCTGGTAATTTTTCAAGAAAGCGGGACATCATCAGGCGGAAACTCAGCGATAGTCTTCCGGAATGATGGAATTCATCCGGGATTTGGGCAACGGTCCAATTTAGTATGCGTTTCACTCCCAGTTTATACAATACCATAAGAGTTCCTGCCTTTTTCTCATGCACAACATAGTCTACATCCGTAGAAGGTTTAAATTGATCGGTAGCATCATTACGGTAAACAGAAAGGTTGGGATGGAAAAAAGGAGAGACGAAAAGATAATGATCAGCTGTCTTGGGATTCCTATGAATCAGCCTCAGTAGATTAGCACAGCCCATCGAGTGACCAACTAATACAATCTGTTCGTATCCTTTTTTCTTAACGAAATGAATGAAATCAAATAAGTCATCATCGAACTGCTCCATATAAGACAGGTCCCCGCGGGGATTTAAATGATCATACCCTCTTAAAATTGGTAGAAATACATCGGCTTCTATATTAAGCGATTCGGCAAACTTTTTCTGGTGGTTCAATTCAGCAGTAATTCCGTGAATCAATATCACCGCACGGTTATTCGGTCTCTCTTCTTCAAAAGATACATAATGTAAATGCGAAAAATCTCTTGCCGTATACGTTTTCCAGATTGTGTTTACCATAGCTTGAACTCCTCTATTCCATTTGCTGGAGGTATTTTGTAAATTCATTCACGGGCAGCTCGTGCTGTAAACGCTGCTCTAATCGCTCCATATAGTTCTTACTTAAATAATAACGTCCTCCACGGTGAATCTCTCTTGCGTAGTGCAGGGGAGGGGTAAGACTTTCTTTTTTGTGAATAACCGTAAACGAAAGGGCTTCTATCACAGGTCCGTTATGAAGAGTAACTTCGACTACTACCGGTCGATAAACATGGTTCGTTACACCTTCGCGGCGATATAAATATTCAAGGGCTTCTCCGGTAATCTTGTATACTACGCCCTCCACTGCGTCCCCGCTTCTCTCGATGATATCCGCACGACCTCCATCAGCACGGTGATAAGAAAAACCTAAATGATAACCTTTTAATTCGGCTCCTCCCTCAATTTCCTGAAATAAGTCCTGCACGCCGCTTCTACAGAATCGTTCCTGATCCATACATGAGCCGAAAGCAAAATAATAATAAGATTCCTTCTTTAATAGTTGCTCCACTTTCCAGTCCTGATGGGCAACAGGGTTTCCTTCCGGAGGATGCGGATAATAGTAAACGTAAGCAGAATAGCTCTTCTGCTGCGTATGAACATCTGCCGTTTCTCTTCTGAACAAAGAATCTGGATCTTTCTCACGATATCCTTCCAGACGATCTAACTGTTGTAACATTCCTTCATTAATTTCGTACAATTCCCCATAAGCAAGGGAAGCTTCATTTTTTATTAAGAGGGGGTAATAAGAAGACCCTGAATAAAGCTCGCCGCGCGTCCAGGCTTGTTCGGATATAAGTGAAGCTCCTTCGAGGAAATGATGATTCTGTTCATTTTTACGCAATGAACCATAAACAAACGCGTACAAATTACTGCCTCCTTGTTTCTACATTTTATAAAAATTTAAGTATCGTTTATAGCTTGAGCACTTTGAATAGCACGAAGTACAGCCTTCTCGACCACATAAGCAGCTAAACTTGAGAGACCATTCAGATCCACCTCAACTTCATTTGTAGTTAATGTAAATAAAGTATCTCCATCTACAAATGTATGAGAAGGACGGATGGTTCTTGCCAGTCCATCGTGAGCCAGCGCAGCTATTTTATTAGCTTGTGGTTTTGTCAATTTAGCATTAGTTATAACAGAGCCTATCGTTGTATTTCCACTAAAACGGTTTGTTTCTGTACTTTCTATGGATTGAATCAACAAATTCTCCGTTCCTAAGAAGCGTCCATCCTTCTGAACGCCCGCGATAATTTGTCCGGTTTTAGGATCAATGACGTCCCCAAAGCTGTTTACAGCTACGACCGCTCCAATTTTCAATCCGCCCGCCTGCACCGCATAACTGCCTATACCACCTTTCATTGCATAATCAGGCCCCAAAACCTTACCAACCGTTGCACCTGCTCCTGCTCCCTCAGTACCTTCCTTAAAAGGAACATGGTCAAAAGCATTTGTACAGGCTTGATAACCCATATTCCGGTCCGGACGAATCCCCGCTTCACCTCTATGAAGATCAAACAAAATGGCGCCAGGGACGATCGGAACTCTGGCAACCTGCACATCAAAGCCTATGTTATGTTCCTCAAGGTATTGCATAACTCCCGTTCCCACATCAAGCCCGTAAGCACTTCCGCCTGAAAGAAACACCGCATGCACGTCTTCAACCAGATTTTCAGAGCGTAGCAGGTCTGTTTCCCTGGTTCCTGGTGAACCTCCGCGAACGTCTACCCCTCCTTTTGCTCCATTCTCACATATGATAACGGTACACCCTGTACTCGCTTGAGAGTGTTTAGCCTGACCTATCCGGAAACCTTCTATATCCATTAGATCGATCTTTTTCATATCTTTCGCTCCTTTTAGTTTTTATGTAACCAAGATTGGGGAAAACTTCAGTATATACAAATGCAGGAGGTGCTTCTAAATGGAAAGAAATCATTTAATTGTTCATGGCAGAGTTCAGGGAGTAGGATTTCGTGCCTCAGCCAAGCAAATTGCCGACGAGCTTGATATAACAGGCTGGGCTAAAAACAAATCAGATGGAACGGTGGAAATTGATGCTGAGGGTGAAAGCCGCCAGCTGAAACGATTCATAGATAAAATAAATGAAGGCCCTACTCCTTTTGCCAAAGTTGAGGCTTTAGATATTACTGAGAAAGAAGTAACCAATAGTTATGATAGCTTTCGTACTGTATAATAATCTTGACCGCAGGATATCCTGCGGTCAAGAATTTTTATCAACTACTATTTTTTGTGCATCGGACGCACAATAACCTCATTAACATTAACATTAGAAGGCTGGGTTGCCGCATAAGCAACAGCTCGTGCAATGTCATTAGCCTCCAGCGGGTCCATGCTGCTGTCTTTGAACATGTCCAGTACTTCACCGTCTGTTATATGATCTGTCAATTCTGTATCTACCGCTCCCGGAGAAATGTTCGTCACTCGTACTCCAGAACGTGACAATTCTTTTTCCATCCCCATGGATAGAGCACGGACAGCATATTTCGTAGCACTGTAAACCGTACTTGAAGGAAAAACTTCATGACCCGCGACTGAAGATACATTAATTATATGCCCTGCATCCTGTTCAAGCATCACCGGAAGAGAAGCATGGATGCCAAACAGTACTCCTTTAATGTTCACATCGACCATTTGTTCCCACTCACCGACGTGGTCATTTTTCAAGAAAGATAGAAGCATAACGCCGGCATTATTAACAAGGATATCTACACTTCCAAATTGCTCCTTCGTTTCTTTTACCAGCTGCTCTACATCTTCTTTCTTCGTAACGTCAGTCTCCACTACTTTAGCTTCTACATTATAGGATTCTGTGATTTCATTCGCTAGTTCCTGAAGTCTTTCAGCTCGCCGTGCTGCAAGTACCACATTGGCACCCGTATCAGCAAGATGATGGGCAATAGCTTTTCCTATACCGCTGCTCGCCCCTGTAATGATCGCTGATCTATTACTTAGTTTAGTCATAGTGTTCCCTCCTATTAAAAGCTTCTCAGAACTTTTACCCTATTTAATTCAATGTTATTCATATTACGGACGATCGCTAACCCGTGAAACATAGAAAGACCGCCCCTGTAAAATAGAGACGGTCTTAAGTAGGAATGTTATTGTTCTTCAAAGAACTTACGGTTTAACTCGATGTATTTGTTTTCTTCTTCCGGTACTTCATCCTCTATATAAATAGCCTCAACCGGACAGACAGCTTCACAGGCGCCACAGTCGATGCAAATGTCAGGATCAATGTAAAACATATCTTTACCTTCTTCTATACAATCTACAGGACATACATCCACGCATTCCCCAGCTTTTTCATCTTTACAAGGGGATGTAATAACAAATGCCATAGATATTCTCCTCCTTCTAGTTGTTAAATGTGTTTAGTTAACTATTCACCTGAACTAGTTTCGGTAAACACTAAATTCTATGATAACGACTATAGAACAAATTAGCAATTACTTCCGCTAAAATTCCGACGAATTATAGCAAATTATTCGAATCTAATAATTTTCATGCCAAATCCGCTCCACCATGTACTCTCCGCCCTGTTTTTGAACTAAAAACATATCAGGGTTCGATAAACGTTTCCACTCATAAAAACCGATTTCCCTATTATATTTCTGCAGCAGTAAAGCAAGAAGATTTCCATGGGTTACAAGAAGTACATTCCCGCAATCCTTTTGTTCAAGTTCATCGACGAGGGACAGGATCCGATTTTTTGCTTCCTGGGAGGACTCACCACCTGAGAATTTTAATTCAGGATCTTTAAATGTATCATGCAGGACTTCTTCCCAATCATCCAGGGGTTCATGGCTTAAGATTCGCTCCTCTAGGCGCTCATCTGTTTTTATGGACAATCCTTTACTTAAGGCAAAAGGTTTGATCGTTTCTATCGCTCGTAAAAAAGGGCTTGAGATTATATGATCAACTTCATAACCAGATTGATCAAGAAAATTGGCCAGTACTTGAGCCTGACGGATCCCTGTTTTCGTTAGCGGGGAATCCTCATGCTGCCCTTCAGTTTCGCTATGACGCACTAAAATCAGTTTGTCCATTTTTCTCCATCCTCCCCTTAAATTAACCTTATCCTTATTATCGCTGATGGGAACAGTGTTGACAAGGAAGCCAAGGAGAAAATGTTACTTTTTATACACTCGTTTCCCTCTATGCCAAGTTTCAATAACCTCAATAGTAGTAAGTTCTTCTACGGGAACTTCTTTAGGATGCCGATCTAATAGTACAAAGTCAGCCTGGTAATCAGCATCTATTTTGCCCTTTACATCCTCCTTATATTCAAGTTCCGCAGGAGTATTGTAAAACCCTGAGAATGAGGCGTCCACCGAAAGTTTCTCCTGTGGCATCCACCCGCCAGGCGGCTGACCCTCTAAGTCCATCCGGTTCACAGCCGTGTAAATGGACACCAGCGGATTTATAGCGCCGATTGGAAGGTCGGAGCTTAGAGTAATTGGAATTTGTGCCTTATAAAGACTTTGGAAAGCATCACAATAAGGAACAAGCTCCTCAGGAGACCACTTGTCTTTTTTATCCCACTCTCCTAACAGGAAAGAAGGCTGGGTTTCAATATAAGGTTTTAAATCTGTTAATCGACTGAGCAGATCCGGAGCAAGCGTCTGGGCATGAATGATACGATGCCTTCGATTACTTGTATCCACTCCGCCCTGCTCAAGAGCTTCAATGGCTTGCTCGACTGCCCGGTCACCTATGGCGTGCATAGCTACCTGCATATTGTTCTGCGAAGCTGTTCTGACCATCTCGTTTAACTCCGACTGAGAATAAATTAACGTCCCTTGTGTCTCCGGCGCTTCAGGATACGGATTTCTCATGGCTGCTGTGAACAAACGCTGGGTGCCGTCAAGAAAGATTTTTACAGCCCCGACTTTTACCTGATCTGTTCCATCTCCCGTTCGCATACTGCTTCTATTTAGATAATTTTGAAGATCATCTATATTAAAAATGTAATGGTGAAGCTGAGCATCAATCGGAAGCTTACCTTCCTGTTCTAATTCTGTATAGGCCTGCCAAAGCTTCTCATAAGAACCAATAAAATTAATATCGTCACTGTGAACGGAAGTGATGCCTACTTCACTTAAGTAAGGGACCGCAGCTGAAATTGCCTCTTTAGCATCCTCTACTGAACGCCCCCAAAAATGGTGCTTAATGTAATGGACGGCGGTATCTTTAAAACGGCCTGTCCAGTTCCCTTGCTCATCTTTTTCCTTAAATTCTTCCGGCTCTTTCTCAAACCCTTTATCATTTCTAAGTAAGTCCATAGCCTGCTCACTGATAACACACTCATGTCCATCCTGATGCATGAAATAAATATAGGAGTTAACCTGTATCTCGCTTAAGTCCTTTGCTGTTAGTAAATAATCAATGTCATCGAATTGGGAATCATTAAAACCTTTCCCGAAAATCCAATCGTATTCTTCCATTTCATCATAATGGTTTTCCACCAGATTCTTCATTTCTTTCCAGCTTGTTACTTCCGTTAGATCCAGTTCCTTTTTTAAAAGACCAAATCTCAACAAATGCATATGACTGTCATTAAATGATGGGGCCAATACCTTGCCTTCTCCATCTATGACTTTTTTATCTCCTTCATAGGGGCTTTTATAAATGGAGATGATTTGATCTTTTTCTACCTCTACAGCATATAGGCGATCTTCATCGTATTGGGATGATGGCTGGTAAATCCGAACATTATCAATAACCATATTAATTACTCCTTTGTACCTAATATTCTATATCCATACCTTCCCCGTTTCGTGGGTACTAAACATTAAAAAACCGACAGCGCAAAAGCACTGCCGGTAGAATTTATACCTCTTTAAAGTAATCTTTGTAAAAGCCGCCCATACGACCTGAATTATCGATAACGAAATAAAATTCTTCACTTTCATTCTTTACGTCATACCTCTTTCCAGGGGTCAAAACATTTTCTACAACAAATTTAGCCGCATCATTATGGACGCATTCAATCTGTTTAATGGTCGGGTTGTTTTCCCAATTTTTATGAATCATGTCTTTCATCCTCCTTGTTCTTCTGTGTCCCTATCATACCTTGTACGAAACGAGGACTCAATAATCACAAAAACTTTCGTTCGTTTTAGGTTAAATGAGCTTCATACCAGCTCTTTCCTGCCTTTACTTCTGATTCTGTCAGCTGATGCCCGGAGCTTTCCCAGTGATCGGTCACCTGTGCGCCCGCTTCTTCAAGCAATTGTTTTAAATCAACCGTTTCTTGTGCTGGGCATATTGGATCGTTTTCACCGGCTCCAATAAACACTGGCAAATCTTTCTGGAAAGCCAGCTCTATGCCTCGCCTTGGAACCATCGGATGGAAGAGTAGTGCACCTTTCAAACTCTTTTCATAATGAAATAACAGACTTCCAGCGATATTAGCTCCGTTCGAATAACCAATGGCCACTACATTATTGCGATTAAAATTATACGTATCCGCTGCTTCACTAAGAAATTCATTCAACTCTTTTGTTTGTTTGATCAGGTCTTCTTCATCAAAAACCCCTTCACGCAGACGTTTAAAGAAACGAGGCATGCCATTTTCTAAAACGTTGCCTCTAACGGATAACACGGCAGCGTCTGGATCAATCATTGAAGCGATAGGAAGTAAGTCTTTTTCTGTCCCCCCTGTTCCATGCAACAGTAACAGTACGCGTTCATTTCCAGGCTTTCCCTGCTGAAATATATGTTTCATATTCATAGTGAATCGCTCCTCCTATACATGATTTTTTACCTAGTTTATGATCGATTACCAGTTTATCTTTAATTCGAGATATAGTCAAAAAGGAGACTCACATTTTTTCTCTCAAGATTTTTTGATAGAAAATCGGCAGGATAATTACAATGGTAAGCAAACGTATCATCTGCAAAGAGCTTACAATGGCCGGCTGTCCGCCTGCCGCCTGAGCTGTAAGAGCCATTTCCACCAATCCTCCTGGAGCAAGACTCAGGACTGCAGTCACAAGATCCATCCCGGTCCATCCGGAAAGCAGAAAACCAAGAGCGATACCAACTGCTATGATAATAACAGCCAGTCCAAAATATAGAAAGCAGTATTTACCTGCCTGGAGGACATCTCTTAGGGAAACTGAATGACCAAGATGAACCCCAATCATAATTTGAGCAGCAATAAAAAACAGTGCCGGCAATTCATAAAGAGGAGTACCAATGGATTGAAGCAGTCCTATAATCAACATAGGAACAATTACTAAAGCTGCCGGGATCCGCTCTTTGAGTATATTTCCAATTAAGAATACTGCCCCGTAGATGGCTATCGTCCATAATTCCTCTTCTTGCTTAGTGGAACTCATCAAGGTAGTAGAAGATTGATAGAACCAATGGGTTGCTGCGAATGGAATAATAAATAATACACAAATTAAGCGGATCGTGTGAATGATGGTCACTAGAACTGTATTTGCTTTTAATGATTCGCTGACTGCCATCATTGCAGAAAGCCCTCCAGGTGCACTTCCAATCAGGCTGGTCGAGATATCGATTGCTGTTTTTCTTGAGATAAGATAGGCTAAAAACAGGCTTAGAGATATGAGTGCAAGTGACAGTACTGTGTAAGGAATAAAATAAGGAACGACTACGGCAAACGTCTGAGTTGTAAAAGTGAGGCCAATTTGGATGCCGAGCAGTGCAAATGCTGCGTTTCTCATCGATACATGACTGGTTGTTTCAAAATTGCCCCAGTATTTAAACAGGACCAGTCCGGCTACTGGTCCAAGAATCCAGGGAAGTGGAAGCTGTAGCAGCCAGAATACCATTCCAGCGATTATGGCTATTGTATAAGTAGGAATATATTTTGAAATAGAAATATACGGTACCTCCTCACTTCACTCGTGGTTTTCCGCAAGTTGTACACGAAATTACCCTACATAAAAAATAAGTATGGAAAGGAGTCTCATTAAAATGGATAAATGGATTTACGGTTACGACCGCGCTCGCTCTCGTTTTAATCATCTGCACCTTCGTAACTATTACGAAAGTGACTTTGAAGATTTAATTCAAATTCAAAAAAAAGCTTTTCCTCCTCCTTTTCCACCTGAGTTATGGTGGAACAAAGAGCAACTGGCTAATCACTTGGAAATCTTCCCTCAGGGTTGTATTTGCATAGAGGTAGATGGGGTTGTGGCAGGATCAATGACCACAATGATTACTCATATGAAGAATGAAACCATGGATCATTCATGGGACTCGATGACGGGTGAAGGTACCATGAGTACACATGATCCTGAGGGTAATACCCTTTATGTAATTGACCTCTGTGTAGACCCCGATTACCGCGGTCTGGGGCTCGGCCGGCAGTTAACTCAAGCCATGTACGAAAATGTCGTTCACCTGAACCTTGAACGTCTCGTAGGTGGGGCAAGGATGCCTCTCTATCACAAATATCAACAGGAACTTACACCTGAAGAATATGTAAATCTTGTTATACGTGCAGAGATAAGGGACCCGGTAATAACATTTTTATTGAAATCTGGTCGTTCTCCCATCAAACCAATGGTTGATTATATTAAAGATGAAGAGTCCTGTCATTACGGATTAATAACGGAATGGCGCAACCCATTTTTAGGTTAATTGCAGGAAAAAGCCGCTCCCAGTAACACACTGGTGCGGCTTCTTTTATTGACCGGGCTTATGGGCAACCCCATGTTCGATCATCCCGAAAAGCTGAGAAGCTAACCCGTCTACTCCTAGTCTCTTTCGGTTAGGGAATAGAATAGAATGAAAAATCAAGTCACCGATCAACCCAGAATCTGCTTCTTTATTCCAAATACCTGCTTCTTGGGCATCGGAAATCCAGTTCATCATAAGATCATAAGTTTTCATTAGATCTGCATCGAGTTCATTTTTATAGTAAATCGCCGCATTTTTATCACTAGACTGTAGATCCTGAATCATTTTATCTATTTGATAAATTTGAGCATGCTCTAAAATAATTTGAAGCAATTGAAACAATTTATGATTCGGGGGATCAGTGGAAGGAATTCGATCAACTTTTTCATTCATTTCCTCCATCATGCTCTTCATATAGGCAAGGAGCAACTCATCTTTATTCTTGAAATATTCATAGAGTGTACTTCGTCCAACTTCAAGCAGATCAGCTATCTTCTTAAAGTGCACGCCATGTAATCCTTCTGCTTGCAATACTTCTCCGGTTACCTCTAATACATCCTGTCTTGTTAAGGCTTTCTTTCGTCCCACAAAGAACCCCTCCCCTCATTTCTTATTATAGCATTTTTCATCCAGAGGAGAGGGAAGGAGGATAAGCGTCTTACCCTATGGCTTGAGGGAAAAGTCTCTTTTTACTATTTATTGAAATAAATGAGTTAAATATCCATATCCCTTTTCTTCCATGTCCTGTTTAGGTACAAATTCTAAGGCTGCTGAGTTAATACAATAACGGAGCCCACCCTGATCTTTCGGTCCGTCATCAAACACATGTCCGAGATGAGAATCTGCATGCTCACTTCGAACCTCCGTTCGGATCATTCCATGAGAAGTGTCCACTTTTTCATTTACTTCCTGGGTTTCAATCGGCTTTGTAAAACTCGGCCACCCACAGCCTGCGTCATATTTATCCTTCGAACTGAACAAAGGTTTTTTCGATACAACGTCTACATAAATTCCTTCTTCATCATAGTCATGATATTCATTTTGAAAAGGTTTTTCCGTGGCATCTTCCTGGGTAACTTTGTACTGGATATCGCTAAGGCGATTCTTCAACTCTTCTTGATTCTTTTTATAGCCCCAGTGGTCTTTAATAAAACCTGCACGTCCGGAGCCTTTTTTATACCGATTATAATGGAAAGCATTTTTCTTGTAGTAATCCTGGTGTTTATCTTCTGCTTTATAAAATGTTTCCGCGGGAAGAATAGGAGTTACGATTGGCTGTTTGAATATTCCTGACTCCTTTAACTGTTGTTTGCTTGCTTCAGCAATTTTCCGCTGCTCTTCATCGTGATAATAAATCGCTGTTGTATATGATTCACCGCGATCTGCAAATTGGCCGCTATCATCCGTTGGATCAATTTGCTGCCAGAAAAGTTCGACCAGTCGTTCATAAGGAAAGATTGAAGGGTCATAGGTAATTTGGACCGCTTCCTTGTGACCAGTCTGCTCTGTGATCACATCCATATAGGTAGGATTTTCAGTATGACCACCTGTATATCCGGAAACGATGGAATCAATTCCTGGTCTTTCATCAAATGGCTCAACCATGCACCAGAAACATCCACCTGCAAATGTAGCTATTTTCAATTTGTTATTCATCAATAAAACCTCCAATACGTAGGTTCTTACATGTAAGCATGTCCTTATTCTTGCTAATATACGAAAAAAAATCAAGCCACACGCACAGCCTAAATGTAAAGCTTAGGCTGTGATGTGCCTTGACGTCTTCTTTTAGGAGAAGAAGCGCTGCCAGTGGAAGGACTAGAGGAATCATAATTGGCGCTTGTTAATGATTCAGTTTCGAGACTTTCCCCTGTCTCTTCCCCTTCTTCTTCATCTGGTTCATTCATAATTTTCATCATATTAATCATGGCAGGTATATTCTTGATCATCGGGCCATACTGCTGCACCATTGGCGCTGCACTTTGCATGGCTTTCAAAGCTGTCTGCATATGTCCAAGCCATCCTGCTCCGCCGGCTTTAGCTGCATTTCCAGCCGCTCCTAAAGCTTGTGTCCCTAAACCAGCACCACCAAATCCTGGTGCACCGAACCCTGTGGCGCCAAACCCAGGGAAGCCTCCAGCACTTCTGGCTCCTTGATTCAAAAAGGGCGCTATCGATCTCATCATCCCTTGTGGTGCCATGTACTGCTGAGGTCCGGGAAACATACCCATAGGAGGGAAAGGCGGTTGACCTGTCGGAAACATTCATAACCCCTCCGTAACTTAAGATACTGTAGCATATGCCCGATGCCGTTAGTTGGTATGGGCTTATGATTGCTCCGGATCAGTCGGGAGTGCCCAGTTGATGGGCTCCTCGCCGATTTCCTCAAGAAACTGGTTTGTTTGAGAGAATGGACGGCTGCCAAAAAAGCCACGATGAGCGGCTAACGGGCTTGGATGAGGGGCAGTAAGGACTTTGTGTTTGGAGCGATCGATGGATGCACCTTTCTTTTGGGCATGTTTTCCCCAAAGAATGAATACAAGAGGTCTCTCCCGCTGATTTAATATCCGGATCACTTCGTCAGTGAACTTTTCCCATCCCATTCCCTGATGAGAGTGTGCCTGGTGAGCTCTAACGGTTAATACGTTGTTGAGTAAAAGTACGCCTTCTTTAGCCCAGGAAACCAAATGACCATGAGGGGGCGGTTCAATTCCAAGGTCTTCTCTCAGTTCTTTATAAATATTTTTCAGTGAAGGAGGAATCGTCACTCCTGGTTTAACTGAAAAACTGAATCCATGTGCCTGTTCAGGTCCATGGTAAGGATCCTGCCCTAAAATAACGACTTTTGCATTTTCATAAGACGTATATTGCATCGCGGAGAAGATTTCATACATATCTGGAAACACTTGATAAGTTCCGTATTCTTTTTTTAACCTTTCCCGAAGATCTAAGTAATAAGGTTTGTGAAATTCTTCTTCCAGAAGGGATCCCCAATCATTGTTCAGGACTTTCATGGAAATAACCTCTCTTTCTAGCAGAATGTTTATTGAGTGAAAGTGAAAAAGTGAAATTATTTACTTTATCACCGATCTACTATTTCCCGGGGAAGCGCATAATGCGACATCTCCCCCTTCATATTAGCTCACTAATTGACGGAATAAAGCGAAACTAACCGATATTTACAATAAGTAAAGTGATCTTTAAAGGTTAATTCCTCGATGATACCCGCTCCCAGCTGTTCTGACTTTAACGTTCTTTTAATTTCAAGCCTTTCATTTAAAGGAAATATTCTATAACCTTCAAAAACGATCTCAAACAAATTATCTTCTTTGTTAACTCTCCGTTCTTTCCCACCCGTAATCAGAATCCATTCCATAGATAGAGGTGTAGCCATCTCCTCTCTCCTTTCTTTCATTTTCTTATTGAAAGACAAATTCGACTGAAGAGCCAGCAGGTCCTGTTTGTATTTGTAATTTAGCAGGAATTTCTTCTTTTAACTGCGGAACATGAGAAATGATGCCTAACATTCGATTGCCATCCTGAAGACTTCTTAGACAGTCAATGGCCTGCTCCAGTGATACCTCATCCAAAGTGCCGAATCCTTCGTCGATAAATAACGTATCAAGCTGCACTCCCCCCGCATGGGACTGGACTACGTCGGCCATGCCAAGAGCCAAACTAAGGGAAGCTTTAAACCCTTCCCCTCCGGACAAAGTACGTACGGACCGTTTTTGCCCCGTATGATGATCAATGACCTCAAGGTCTAAACCGCTTTGAGCCCCTCGCTTAGCGAGCGCATCGCTCCGCACAAGCTGGTACCTATGGTCTGTCATCTGATCAAGCCTTACATTGGCCTGAACGATTATTTCATCAAGAAAGGCAGCTAAAACATATCGTTCGAGTGACAAACGGAGATGATTATCTCCCCTGGAAAGCTGAGCAAGTTCTGCCATATCATAGTATGCTTGTGCTAGATCACCTTGCTCTGCTAACAAAGCGGCCATATTGGTATGAACTTGTTTATTTTGCGACAAGGCCAGTTCCAGTTCATTTACGAGTTGCTGCTGTTTAATGAGTTTTTGTTTTTCCTCTTCCCACTCCGTATGAAGAGCGTCTAAATCCGGCTTTTGTTTTTTATCAAGCTTTTCATTTAAACTATGCAGTCGTTCCTGGATAATTGCTTTTTGCTGCTTATACTGCTCGACCATTTCTTGTTTTTCTTCAATAGCTTCCTTAGACAATAAAGAGTTTTGATAACTTTCGACACTTGAAAACTGAAATTGAACGAGCGTTTGATTAAATTTCTCTTTCCGAACTTTTTCTGCTTGTTGAGCCTGCTTTACATATTTATTCCCTTCTTCTTCAGACACTTTAGCCTGCTGCAACTGGTCACGAAGCTTAGAATATTGGGATTGGATGTTTTCCCATTTTTTCATCTCTTCTTTATAAGAAGCTTCTGCTTGTTCAGTTACTTTTCTTAATTGTTGAGGGTCTTTAGTTTCAAAAGAGTAGTTCTCCTGAAAGGATTCTTTTTGAGTTTGTAAACGCGTTTGTTCTTGATAGCTGATATTCAAGTCATGCTTCGCTTTTTCAAGTTTCCTATTCAACTCTTCTTCACGCTTTTCTATATTTTCAAGCTTTTTCACGGAATGTTCCATCTCTTTAGCTTGCCTGTTGAGATCTTCCAATAACTCATTTTTGGAATTTAAACTCTGTTCATTCTGCTTAACTGCGCTTTGGATAGATGATTGATCCATTGAACCTACCACCGTCTTATACTCTTCAAAAAGAGCATCAGTCATTTGGCGCTGTGTTTCTCCTTTTGATTTAACCTGCACAGCCTCTTCCTGCATCCTCTGGAAAGCCTTATGCTTTTCAGCTGCATCTTGCTTTAAATGCGTAAGACGGTCCTGACTAACCACCTGAGCAGGCTGAATGGCCGGTTGAGGATGGTGAGAGTTTCCACAGACCGGGCAAGGTGACCCTTCTTCCAATTGCAGAGACAATGTATAAGCATGGTGCTCTCGAATATCTTCAAGAGCTGATTCGTAATGGCTTTTAGCAGCATGATGTTCTTTTTCCACTTGTTTGAAATCTTTCATAAACTGCTGATAGGAGGTTCTCATCTCGATCAATACATCCCATTCTTTAGATAAACGTTTTAAATCCTTTAACTGCTTCGTCAAATGTTCAACTTGGTTTTTGGTTTTATAAATTTGGTCGGTAATTTCCCGTTCATTTTTAATGATATCTTTTAAATGATTCCGTTCGGTCTTTAGTTGCTTTAGCTCTTGTTCCAAAGTTACTACTTGTTCTTTACTTTTAGTAAGTTTCTGATTTATCTCCGTTAACTGGCTGTCCAGGGTAAGAAAATCAATTAATTTCTTTCTTTCTTCCTCTTTTTGTTCCCATTCTTTCTTTAAAGCCTGACGTTTATCTTCCTTTTCTTCTAATTCTCTGTATTCTTTTTCTACATTAGAGAATTCAGCTTCTGTACGTATCCTATGCTGGGCTTTTGATTCCTGGTCTATTTCCGCTGTTTTTCTTTCCTCTTCTCGATCCTTCCACTGTTGTTCAAACCCTTTCACTTCATCTGCCTGTCGAGCCCATTTAAGCTCTTCTTGAACAGTATTAATTGTAGATTCCCTCGATTTTAAAACCTTATCTTCTTCTAAGAGTCTTTGCTGCTCATTAAATTGTTCTTGAAGCTGTTTCGCTTCATGAAGCTGAGACTGTAATTTATCAGCACTTGAAGTCAACTGATTTAAATGACTTTGCTCCTGATTAATCAGATTATTTTGTTGATCCATCCGCTTGCTTAACCGGTCTAAAATCTTTTGCGGTTCTTCTTCCTTCAACGAAACTTCCTCTTCTGTTCCCCAGTGGATTTTGCTGACTTCCTGTTCTATTTTCCATTGAAATTGCTCGATTTCTTTCTCTAGTGTCTTGGACTGATTTTTTAAGTAGTCGGTTAATTCGGAATAAAACTGAGTTTTAAATATTTTCTGCAGAATATCTTCCCGCTCTTTACTGTTCTCTGAAATCAGCTTTCTAAATTCCCCTTGAGGGATCATGATCATTTTCCGAAATTGGTCATAATCCAGTCCCAACACTTCTTCAATATAATCATTAACTTCTTTTACTTTGGTAGCTAGCAGTTTTTCATTCTCTAAGTGCGTCATATAAAGCTCTGCTCTAGCTGGTTCTTCTTTCCACCCTTCCCCACGTTCCTTTCTCCTCACTTGCTTAGGCATGCGGACAATTCGATAAAATTTCCCCCTTAGTTCAAAAAGAAAGTCCACATAGGTAGGCTCTCCTTCCTGCGCAAAATGACTGCGCATAGAGTCTTGATCGCGATCGCTTCCGCTTGCACGTCCGTACAAAGCAAAACACATGGCATCAAATATCGTCGTTTTTCCAGCACCTGTCGGACCCGTAATTAAGAAGATTGCTTCCTCTCCGAGGGAGGAAAAATCGATGATCTGTTGCTCACGATAGGGTCCGAAAGCTTGGACAGTTAATGTAATGGCTCTCATAGGTCACTGCCCCCTTTCTTCTTCTCTTAGAGCGTCAATTGCCTGGCTGATTAAGTTCTTTCTATGTTCAGAGATCGAATCACCTTTAATATCTTCATAAAACGAGCGAAATAATTCTTCATGAGAGAGCCTCTGCCGCTCTTTCACCTTGTTCAATTCATCTATCTGAGTATTTACAGATGGCCGTCGTCTCTCCAGGTGTAATATGTTTGGATATACCTTTCTCAGTTTCCCCATGGGATCAATGAGCTGCCCGTCATCCATTAATCTAATGTGAAGATAATTGTCAGGACTGGCGGGTGCTTCCCCCACTAGTAAATCTTCAAAATATCCTTCTACTACTTCAAAATCACGAATAGGATGAAACGGTATTTTTTCAAAAGTAAATTCATCCTTTTCCTGTAAGTCTATAACAGTCACTGATTTCTGATGGCGAGCCTCTGAAAAAGAGTATTTAAGAATTGACCCGCTATAACGAATATGATCATAAGCTACCCTTTGCGGCTGATGAAGATGGCCTAAGGCTACATAGGAAAAATCTTTAAAAAGTTGGGCATCTATGTAGGGACTTCCACCAATCATAGATAATCGCTCCTCTGATTCACTTTCCATTCCACCTGCTAAGAAGGCGTGTCCGATCCACACATGCCTCTCTGTCATATCAAATCTATCCCGGATATCCTCTATTAATCTAGAAGCAGCCTCCTGATGACTCTTAATCTCTGCATCTTCAAACACAGCAGCTACTTCTGCGGGTTCCACATACGGAATAAGATGAAAATGGACAGGGCCTTGCGAATCATATAAAGTGACCGGCTCGCGTGATGGTTTTAGCTTTGTATCCAGAAACAATCCTTGCCTTCGAAACAATTGGGATCCAAACTCCAGGCGATCAGGACTATCATGATTACCTGAAATCGCAAGCACAGGTATTTGAAAATCATTAATTAATTTGGTTAGCACTTGGTTTAGTAAGTCAACGGCCTGCTTTGGAGGGATCGAACGATCATAAAGGTCACCAGCAATGATAATAACATCGGGTTGTTCTTCCTCTACAATCTCTATAAATCTATCCAAAATATACGCCTGGTCGTCAGTCATATGGACATAGTTTACAATTTTCCCTAAATGCCAGTCCGCCGTATGCAGTATTTTCATGTGAGCTATACCCCTTCCCCGCTGATCATTTCTGAACTCTTAATTTTCTTCCTCAATCAAATAGGTGTCATACAAACGATCAAACACCGATAAAGCACTTGGAAAAGGAACATTCCATTCTAAGTATCGGCTGATTTCATCGTACGTTTTGGCTTGCTTAGGAAAGCTGTGATCTTGGAACATCCAATCCGCAAGCTTCTTCTCATCATTCTCTATCCGGTTTCCACGGTAGCGCATCATATAGTGATAAAAGGATCTCATTGATTTTCTTCCTCCTGAATTTTTGTATCTTAGTTTTATCATGGACACACCATAACTGCAAAACGATACCTATAAAAAAGAATCCTCATTAAGTTTTTCAGAGGATTCTTACTTTGCTATTCTTCTTCTTTTTCCATGTATTCCTGATGGTTTTTTAATTTATTACGATAAACTATACGGGATAATAAAATACTTACTTCATATAGGATAATCAATGGAACAGCAACGACCAGCTGAAGAATAAAGTCAGGCGGAGAGATAATGGTCCCAATGATCACTAAAACAAAATAAGCGTATTTCCGGACTTTTACTAACAACACCGGGTTTACAATACCAAGACTCGTCAAAAACATCGTTAGTATCGGTATTTCAAAAAGAACCGCAAATGGAATGGTTACACGGAATAAAAAACGAAAATATCTTTCTACCGTAAAGATTTCATTAAACATTCCATCGTTTAATGATAAAAGGAACGGTAGTATAAACTGAACAAAAACCAAATAACCAAAAGCTAAACCACCTATGAACAACAGGAAGATAGCTGGGATGTAGGATAGTGACACCCGTCTTTCCTTCGGGGTAAGCGCTGGTTTAACAAACAACCAGAGTTGTAAGGTTAAAATAGGCAGCGTTCCTACAATTGCAACAAGACTGGCAATCGTAAAAACAATCCACACAATCTCTCCAGGACTTGTCATGTGAAGTTCAAAAGGAAGGTCGTTCACAAAGAATCCTTGAATCGGCCTGATATAGTACAATCCTGCTGCAAAAAACGCGATAAAGAATACTAGCGTCCAAATAATCCGTTTTCTTAATTCGGTTAAGTGATCCGTTACATTCATTTCAATATCTTGACTAATTTTTTTAGCTGACAAATCTTCCACCTCCAGGCCTTAAGACGCAGCCTGACAAAAAGAAGATGTAAGGATCGGGCCCTTACACCTTCTTTATTCATTTATTCGTCTTTATTTTTGTTTTCAGATTTATTACTGCTGTCTCCATCGGACATGATGTCCCCTGTCGCTTTTTTAAACTCTTTCAGAGAACTCCCAAATGCTTTACCGATTTCCGGAAGCTTTGAAGGTCCAAAGACAACCAGCGCAATAATTAATATCAGGATGAGTCCTGGCACACCAATGCTAGATAACATGGTTCATCCCTCCAATTCTTATGTTCTTTCAGCTTGTAACTTAAGTATTAGTTATTTTTTTGGTCGGACGGCTTATCTTTTCCTTCATCTGTTAAGTCACGAGCGGAATTCTTGAATTCCTTTAGAGTCTCTCCAGCTGCTTTGCCAATTTCCGGAAGTTTTTTAGGTCCAAAAATAACAAGTGCAATGGTTAGAATTAATATCAAGCCTGGGATTCCAATACTTGAGAGCATATCTTTCACCGCCTTTTAATAGTAAACCTCGTTAATCCATTATTTTATAGATGGAAAAAACTACACATAGATTCGTCATATATCGGCTCTTTTCCTATCATATCACGATCTTGTCCAAATGTCTTGGTTTCATAAAATTTTGCAAATCTCCTGAGCTTTCAGGTAATCGTCCGGAGTATTCATATTAAAAAAGTGACGATTGACAACTTCGCGTGAAAGAGGCCGAAAATCACTTACATAAACCGAATTAACCTGCTCGAGTAAAAAAATAACCTTTCTCTCTCCATTATCAAGCAATTTCTCTACAATGGGAAGACAGGACTTACGGTAAATACCAGATAGCGGTTGAAGACGGCCCTCATATTCAGGAATCACGGCATCAGATGTTTCATTCGCGAAAGAGGATAAGTAATCATAGACGCTTTTGTGAATAAACGGCGTATCACAGGCTGATAAGAAAAACCATTCTTCTTCTCTTCTTTTCATGACAGTGTGAAGACCACCCAGAGGACCGGCATCTCGATAGATGTCCTGGATGGAGGGAATGGGTAAATCTGTTTCGTCATTCTGATTCATCACTACAGTTGATACAGTCTTTTGCAGTTCATTTAATATACGGACCACTACGGGCTGCCCGCCCAAATTCAGCCAGGCTTTATCTTTTCCCATCCTCGTGGAGCCTCCGCCAGCAAGGATTACACCGCAAGCATTTAACCCTTCACTCATACTTTTTTCCGATCGTAAGTTCTGAAATAATAATCATACGTATTTTTCTCATCTTTTTTCCCTTTGTATTCATCAATGAGATTCCAATCCTCTATATTAAATGGTGGAAAATACGTATCGCCTTCGAACTCGGCATCAATATATGTTAAGTACATCCGGTCAGCATAAGGATACATTTTCTCAAAAAGAACACTTCCTCCGATGACAAACCATTCTTTCTCCGGATGTTCTTTTTCCAGCTTTATTATTTCCTCAATCGAATGAATAACTTCACAACCTTCACGAGAATAATTTTCATTACTCGTTATTACAATGTGCTTCCTCTCAGGGAGAGGTTTGCCAAATGATTCAAACGTTTTTCTTCCCATTATAATTGTCTTTCCCCAGGTCTTGTCTTTAAAGAATTTAAAGTCGTTTGGAATATGCCATGGAAGATCGTTTTCTTTTCCGATCAACCGATTTTTATCCATTGCAAAAATAAATGATATCATTTCCTTCACCTCGTTCGAGTTTATACAGCTACGGGAGCTTTGATTCCAGGATATGGATCATAACCTTCTATGGTAATGTCTTCCATCTCGAAATCAAATACGCTTTCTTTATCTGGGTTTAATGAAATTTCAGGGAGTGGTTTTGGTGTTCTGTTTAATTGCTTGTGTACTTGTTCCATGTGATTACTGTAAATATGGGCGTCACCCAGCGTATGAACAAATTCACCCGGTTCGAGACCACACTCCCGTGCGATTAAATGAGTAAGCAAGGCATAACTTGCAATATTAAACGGCACCCCTAAAAATATGTCACCACTTCTTTGATACAATTGACAGGAAAGTTTTCCATCAGCTACATAAAACTGAAAAAGCGCATGGCAGGGTGGCAAAGCCATGTTCGATGGTACATCCTCAGGGTTCCACGCTGTTACCATATGCCTCCTGGAATCCGGATTTCTTTTAATATTTTCAATAACGTTCTTTAACTGGTCGATCGTCTCGCCTTGAGAAGTTTTCCACGCACGCCACTGCTTCCCATAAACATTTCCCAAATCACCGAATCGCTCAGCAAATGAATCATCTGTAAGAATTTTCTCTTTAAAACGTGCCATTTGCTCGTCATATTGTTCTTTAAACGCTTCGTCCTGCAAGCTTCGTCGACCAAAATCCGTCATATCAGGTCCGTCGTAATGATCACTTTCCACCCACGCTTGAAATGCCCATTCATTCCATATGTTGTTATTATGCTGAAGGAGGTATCGTATGTTCGTATCTCCTTTAATAAACCAGAGCAGCTCACTCGCAATTAACCGAAAGGGAATTTTTTTTGTTGTCAAAAGCGGGAACCCTTCCTGAAGATTGAACCTGAGCTGATGGCCAAATACAGAGAAAGTCCCTGTTCCTGTTCGATCACCTTTTTCATGTCCAGCATCAAGAACGTGCCGGCATAAATCTAAATAAGCTTCTTCGTTTTTAAGCACTATGCTTCCTCCTCTAGATGAATATCCTGATCGATTTGCTTTTCTCTATTAAATTCGTGCAAGTAAGTTTCCATGAAACGATGCCTCCGATCAGCTTCCCGTCTACCACTTTCTGTATTCATCATCGCAGAAAGCTTTAATAATTTATCGTGAAAGTGCTGAATAGCAGAGGGAGTATCCGCTTCTTCGCTATCGATTTTCTGGCCCTTTGCCCCTCCATAAGTGAACGCACGGGCAATACCAATAGCACCGATGGCATCCAACCGATCTGCGTCCTGGACAACAGCCCCTAAATAGGATGAAGGCTTTTTACCTCTTCGAAAGGAAACGGTCTCCATAGCTTTCTCCAGCTCATTCCTTTGAAAAAGGGTAAAACCCAGTTCCTGAAGCAAATGATTCCTGCCTTCTAAAGCCTCATCTGGGTTATTAAATAATTTCTCATCCCCTATATCATGAAGCCATCCTGCTGCCTCTGCAAGTAACGGATCGACTTCCTCTTCAACGGCGAGCTTACGGGACCAAAGTGCCACACGTTTCATATGGTCAAAGCCATGACCTGTCGTATCATGCTCGAACTGTTCTTTTACATAAATTTCAATACTTTTGAGTCGATGGTCTTTTTCCATAACTCCTCCTAAAATTGAAAGAGGTCCATTTGCCTGGGATTCAAGTCATCATAAGTGATCCCTAAAATGTCCTGCATTTGTTTGGCGTTATCTGCGGCGTCTCCGCCTGAATTGTTGTTAAACAGTAATGTAATCTCCGGAGTTTGCTTTTTAAGTTCATGGATTCTTTCTGCCCATTCCCTTAGCTCTTCCTCATTATATCTATAAAGGAAACGAACCTTTCTCCAGTCTTCCCTGCCGTTCTTATTCCATCCGTGGACATTGCGTCCATGAAAACGGACCAGTGACTTGCTAGGGTGGGTGGGCTCTAAAACACGGGGCACCGACCCTTCTCCAGCCTGAGGCTCATCGCAGATTGTATGAATCCATTTTTGATCTTTCATGAATGATAAAGTTTGTTCTTTATACTGAGACTGGAACCAAGTTTGATTTCGAAATTCTAGAGCCAACGGGTAATCAGCAAGCCACTCTCTTATAAAGCGCAATTTTTGTATATTTTGCTTCTTCACATCAAACCATGGAGGAAATTGAAATAATAGTGCATCGATTTTGCCTTTCTCCCAGGCAGGCTGTATGGATTCCTCATACTGCTTCAGCAATTCTTTTGCTTCTTGTTTGGTACGCTCTTGTCTATCGTGCCCTGTCAGATGACTAAAAGCTTTTATAACAAACCTAAATGATTCAGGGGTTTGCTTAATCCACTTCTCGTAATGAGACTGGGGCTGTATGGCGTAAAATGCGGTATCTACTTCTACCACAGGAAAGTGAGAAGCATATTCAGATAATTTCTCGCTTCCTTTTGTCTGATGTGAGTATAGAGAAGCATGATCTCCCCAACCGGTCACACCGATTTGAATAGTCAATCCTCTTCCTCCTTATCCACGTATGTAATTAAAATCATTGTAGCAAAAAAAACATCTCCCTGACTACAAAAAGCCAGGGGCTCTCACTTCCCATTAAAATTGCTCTGTTAAATCTCCTTGCTAATCTAACAGTTAACCTCCCGATTTGCGTAAGGCTCAGTTTCAAATTAAATGGGTTCTTTATGCTCAAGGAACTAAGGCTTGGAAATAACTCGCTTTCCTGCAGCCCCGCAGAACCTCACGAAAGTGAGTCTTAAAGATAACGTTCTGATAGTGAAAGAGTCCTTGAAAGATTAACAGTAAAGTTAAACATAGCCTTAAAATAAACCTTTAATCGTTCCATCCGCCGTAACATCCATTTGAAGAGCCGCAGGTTTCTTTGGCAGGCCGGGCATAGTCATCACATCACCCGTTAAAGCAACAATGAAGCCGGCTCCTACCGAAAGCCTGAACTCTCGAACGGTAATATGGAAATCCCTCGGACGTCCAAGTCGAGAAGGGTCATCCGATAGTGAATACTGTGTTTTGGCCATACAAATGGGCAGGTGTCCATATCCTAACTGCTTTATTTGATTTAATTGCTTTTTTCCCTGAGCGGAAAACTGAACCCCTTCCGCTCCGTACACTTTATCGGCGATTTTCAAAATCTTTTCCTCTATAGTGTCGGATAAATCATAAGTATAAGCTAGAGACGAGGATTTATTTTCACAGATCTTTGCAACTTTCTCGGCAAGGTCAATACCTCCTCCCCCTCCTTTCGTAAATACATCGATGACCGCTACGGGCGCGCCCTGCTCCTCACACCATTTGCGTAAGTAGTCAAGTTCTTTCTGAGTGTCCGAGGAAAATTGATTGACAGCCACTATGAATGGAAGATTGAATTGGCGAATTGTCTCCATGTGTTTTTCAAGATTCTCCATCCCTTTTTCAAGGGCCTGTAGGTCTTCCTGCTGCAAATCCTTTTTATTTAAACCGCCATGCATTTTCAAAGCTCTGATTGTAGCTACAATAACCACAGCATCAGGTTCGAAATCTCCCGCTCGAGTTTTTATGTCTATAAATTTTTCTGCACCTAAATCAGCCCCAAACCCAGCTTCCGTTACCACATAGTCACCTAACTTCGCAGCGATCTTTGTCGCCATTACACTGTTGCATCCGTGAGCAATATTTGCGAAAGGTCCACCATGGATAATCGCTGGTGTATTTTCTAAGGTTTGAACAAGGTTAGGTTTCATGGCATCTTTCAGTAATAAAGTTAAAGCACCTTGAAAGCCCAACTGCTTCACAGTAACCGGCTCTTGTTGGTATGTATAGCCAATAATTATTCTGGAAAGCCTCTTTTTTAAGTCTTGTAAATTCGAAGCCAGACAAAGCACAGCCATAATTTCAGAAGCCACAGTGATCGTAAATTCGTCTTCTCTCGGAACTCCTCTAACAGCGCCGCCTAACCCGACTACGACTTGGCGCAAGGAGCGGTCATTAATATCTAAAGCACGCTTCCACGTGATTCTTCTTGGATCAATGTTTAGCTGATTACCTTGGTGTATATGGTTATCTATAAATGCGGATAACGCATTGTTCGCAGTCGTGATCGCATGGATATCACCAGTAAAATGCAGATTAATCTCTTCCATTGGAACAACCTGGGAATATCCACCCCCGCAAGCACCGCCTTTTAGACCCATCGTTGGCCCCAGGGAAGGCTCTCTTAATGCTACTATCGCTTTTTTATCCAACTGATTTAACGCCTGCCCAAGTCCAACCGTTACAGTGGATTTGCCTTCACCGGCAGGCGTAGGGTTGATAGATGTTGTCAGGATAATTTTACCATTTGGTCGATCAGCCAGTTTGTTGAGCAGCTGATCGGATAGCTTAGCTTTAGAATGACCAAATGGTTCCCAATCCTCTTCTGTCAGCCCCAACCTCTTGGCAATGGAGGAAATTGGATCCATTTTCGCTTCAAGCGCAATTTCAATGTCTGTCTTCATGAAGTCACTCCTTTCACAACCTATCTTACCTTTATTTTACATCATTTCAAATAGATTAGACCGTTTCCTTCATTCAAATTACTTCTATTTAGCTATAAAAGGATTATCTACCATTATTTTCACTTGGATAAGTGCAGTTAATGGTGGAAAAAGAGTCTGTGACACGAGTCAAAGAACAGGTTTTCCCACTGCCAACTACCATTTCGGCCTAAGGAAAGCTGAAAATATGGTTTTAATCCTTACCCTCACAAAAAATCATATTCAGGTTGTTGACGTTACTTTATGGATACGTTATATTGTAGTTAAGCAAATAAGGTGAACGGAAACATAAATGCAAGGTAGTTCCCATAGAAGTACTCCGGAGTTTATTGTTCCGAGTTTCTATGGATTTTTTGTGTCTTCATCATTATTTGTAATTTATCACGTATTACGTGTAAGAAGTTTTTAGGAGGATTCATATCATGCAAAACGGTACAGTAAAATGGTTTAACGCGGAAAAAGGTTACGGCTTCATTCAAGTAGAAGGTGGAAACGATGTATTCGTACACTTCTCTGCTATTCAAGAAGAAGGTGGAAACGATGTATTCGTACACTTCTCTGCTATTCAAGAAGAAGGTTTCAAATCTCTAGAAGAAGGTCAAACCGTTTCTTTTGAAATTGTTGAAGGCGATCGCGGACCACAAGCAGCTAATGTAGAAAAACAATAAATAAAATCCAAAGCAGCCTCTATAGAGGCTGCTTTTTTTATGTTTTCCTTGAAAAACCAGGGCCTCCCTCGTATAATTAACGGCTGTTAGTCTTGCAACGCGGTTCGCAAACTCCCGCGATATCAAAACTAAGGAGGTCATTATATGAGTAATGAATGGTTATGGATATTATTCGCTCTAATTAATTTCAGTTTATTAATCGTGGTTTACCGTATCTTTGGTAAACCCGGTCTTTTCGTATGGATTGGAATGTCGACGGTAATTGCCAATATTCAGGTAGTCAAAACAATTGAACTATTTGGTTTGAATGCTACTCTTGGAAATATCATTTATGGTACAGCCTTTCTAGCCACAGATATCCTGAATGAAAAGTACGGAAAGAGAGATGCCAGAAGAGCAGTTTGGATGGGCTTTTCTACGCTGATCGCTTTGACCATAATGATGCAAATGGCAATTCAGTTTACCCCAGGCGAAAATGATGTGGCTCAGTCTGCACTCGAAAATTTGTTCGGTATCGTGCCCCGCATCGCTCTTGGCAGCCTGACAGCTTACATCATCAGTCAGTATTTTGACGTATGGTTATACGCACGCTTAAAGAAATTATTCTCAAGTGATGGTACGCTATGGATAAGAAACAATGGAAGCACAATGATTAGTCAGCTCTTAGATAGCGCTATCTTCTGTGCCATTGCATTTTTGGGAATCTATCCTTTCGAAGTTTGGCTGGAAATATTCTTGACAACTTACATTATCAAATTTATTGTAGCTGCTATTGATACTCCATTTTTATATGTAGCTAAAAAGTTTAAACACGCTGAATACTGAAGGAGCTGTTTGAATTGATTGAAGTTTATACAGATGCCGCGGCAAGCGGTGATCCTGGCCCTAGTGCTGCTGGAGTTATTATCAAACAAGGAGCCACACTTATAGAACACAGTTTCTATCTAAATGAAAGAAGTAACCATGAAGCTGAATTTCTAGCCGTAATAAAAGCTCTTGAAGTATGCAGGGAAGATTTTCCTGATGAAATCATATCTATTCGATCTGATGCAAAGATCGTCGTTGATACCATTGAAAAAGGTTACACCAAGAATGAGAAGTTTTTATCCTTCCTTAAAACCATCCAGGAATTGGAACAATTCTTTCCTTATGTATTCTATAAGTGGATACCCGAAAAGCAAAATAAAAACGCCGATCGAGTAGCCCGAGCCGCGCTTTTAAAACACACGAAACTCAGCTGAAAACACAGTTAAAGCTTGTAGAGAAACCCACGTTTTTCTACAAGCTTTTTTGTGTAAACACTTTCTTTTCGATAAACTCAAATAAGGTTGTCGAAACTATATCGACAACCTAAGAAAAGAATGATTGATGTTTGTAAAAGAAGGTGGTTAATCAGGTCAGCTTTGCATCCGCATTTAACGGCTGCATTGCAGTAATATGAGGGAAGAGCAAGAAGAGAAGGAAAAATTCCGCTAAAATGGTATTTATAAATGACCTGTCGCATATGAGGGATCTGTTTCCTTTCAATTTGTACCAAAAGGTTAACAGATCCTTAGTTTAAAGAAATTTTAGAAGAAACGCGTTCTTCTATAGACTGATAAGCCTGACGTTTGGACTTAATATGCGGCTTAGCGATGTGTTCCAATACACTTATAAAAAAACTGGGGTCAAAAGACTGTTGGAATTTTAATGTAATCTTGACCGCAATAATCGTTTTCCACTCCGAAGCATTTGTTGAATTCTTTCCGAAATAAATAAACCTTACATCTTCATCACTCAATTTAAATCCCCTCGTCCACAAATCCTCTAAAAAGTAGGCTAATGCATGGTTTTTTTTCATAAGTCACTCCTTACATTTTTCTGCCTTTTAATTCAGTGCCTTCTGATTACCTATGTTTAATCCTATCAACGCTTCAATACAGTAACACGAATGAAGATTGAGCAACTATATGTACAGGAGTTCTAATTGGCTACATAGAAATCAGCTTTCGACATTTTTCCTTCTTTTTCTCTATTATAGCAAAAATAAAAGCCAGGTGCGTTCACCTGGCTGAAATCGTACGTTCATATGATTTTCTATTTTGTGAGGGAGTTGGTTTTACATTCCGTTTTACCATATCTATTACCGAGCGCGCAGGTACCGAACCAACCTTTGCCAAAATCCAGACCATCAAGCTACTATAAACAGCGACAACCAAGAAGATGATCAACATCATGAATGTTCCCGCACCCTTCTAAATGATAATGATTTTCAGTACTAATTAGATTATAGCAGACCTCTTCTGCAAAAAGCAATTGTTAATAAGCCTTAAGCTCTCTCTTCCAAAGCCTTTTCTTCTGCAGGAATACGCACCTTAAGAACAAGCAAATGCAAAAATGGAAACACAAGAGCTGTTATATAGGCTTGAAATAAGAGTGGAATAAATAGTAATTCCAAAAAAACGATGACGTAATTGGGATGGGGAATAAATTGGTAGGGACCTTTCTTTAAAGGCTGTTCATCTGGTAAAACAAGAATACGGGTATTCCATCTTCTCCCTAAACTCGAGATACACCATATCCGTAAAACCTGGAGAACGATAAACATACTAAGTGAAACGTAAAAAATACTGCTTGTGTGCTGGTAAGAGGTTAAAGTAAACTCTAAAAGAAGTGATACAAAGAATAAACTGTGAAGTATAATAAATAAAATGTAATGATTTTCTCCTGATTCTATTGCTCCTCTGTTCAGCATCCATTTTCGATTTGACCTCGCTAGCCCCAACTCTCCTAACCTTTGGATAACCAAAAATGCAAATAAAATCCATAAAAACCCTTCCATCTACACCCACTCCAAACTTACAATTTCTGAACTAAAACCAGGTCCGAGAGACGTCATATAGGATCTTGTACCTTTTTCAGGTTCACTCGCCATTGCCTCGTATAATACAAAATGTACCGTAGGGGAAGACATATTCCCGTGCTCCCTCAACACATTCTCAGAAAATTTTAAAGTATCATTGGACAATTCAAATACTTCCTTGTATCCTTCCAGTACCTTTCTTCCACCGGGATGGGCAACGATAAATGGTAAATCATCGCTTTCCCAATAGTTTTCAGCTAACATATCCTTCATATGAAGACTCCAGAATGTTTTTACTAATTTTGGGATGCTCTTATTAAAAATAACTTCAAATCCCGTATCCACTACTCTCCAGCCCATAACATCTGTACTGTCAGGCTTAAGTCTAGAACTTGAATTTAATACCTTAGCCGTGGGCAGGCAAGCCATTTCTCGAAGTGGTGAGCGTTCTCCGCACATAAGTACTGCCGATGCGCCGTCTCCGAACAGGGCAGTTCCCACAAAGTTACTCACGCGTTGATCTGTTAGTTGGAAGGTCAAACTGCAAAGTTCTACACATACTACTAACACATTTTTTTCAGGATGGCCTTGAAGCCATTCAAACGCACGCGCCACTCCGCTTGTACCTCCTGCGCACCCTAATCCGAACATAGGTGTTCTTTTCACAGATTCCTTGAATTTTAAATCATTAATAAAATAAGTATCGAGTGTAGGAGTATTAATTCCTGTGGAAGATACGAAGATAATGTGATCAATATTGGAAGCACTTACTTCTTGTTTTAAGAACTGATGATCTGTCAAGCACGATTGAATAGCACCCTTCGCATATTTCAACGCCTTTTCATGAAATAGTTCATTTCTCTCTTTTAACCCATGAGGATGTTCAAACCAATCTGTAGGTGCCGCAAACTGTCTTTTATTAATTTGGGCGTGTTCAAAGATTGGCAGAAGACGTTTCTTTTCATGAGATTTAAGAGGGAAAAGGTTATAAATAAGTGATTGTACCGTGTCTTGAGAATATTCGTACTCTGCTTCCTGCAGGCCGGTTGAAAGTATATAAGCCATTTCACAACCTCCTTTTTTTTAATATGCTCCAAATACTGCTGGATTATGAGCTTAAAGGAGGGCATCCTTCGTTTATTAAAATTAAGGTTCTTTTCGGCGTAGGTGAACCTTATTTCCTTTATGAAAACTTAAAAAAATGCATAAATTACAAAAGGAGACCCCGCTGAACAAGATGATCAGCGGGGTCTCTTTTTAAATAATTTAGCGGGGTTTTGTCACAGCCACTACTTTTTACCTAAAACCCATAGATAGTCATTCCGCCATCTACAAACAGGGTTTGTCCTGTCATATAATTACCTGCGTCTGAAGCTAGGAATACTGCTGCTCCCGACAGTTCTTCAAGCTTTCCTATGCGATTTAAAGGTGTCCTTTCAAGAATGGACTGGACATATTCTTCATCCTGTAACAACTGTTCCGTTAAAGACGTTGGAAAGTACCAGGGACCAATAGCATTCACATTAATTTGATACTTCCCCCATTCCAGTGCAAGATTCTTTGTCATTTGAATAAGCGCACTCTTCGTCATAGCATATACGACTCCTGTTCTCAAAGCCGTATGACCGCCTACAGAAGATATGTTTATAATTTTCCCTTGCTTATGTTGTTTCATAACCCTCCCAGCGTATTGAGATAAGAAAAATGCACTTTTCATGTTGGTGGAAACAATCTGCTCCCATTCTTCCTCACTTACATGTTCAGCTTCAGAGCGTATATTCATCCCTGCATTATTAACCCAAATATCTATTGGACGATCACCCCGAATTTTTTCCACTTCTTCTTTAATCGCCTTATAATGCTGGATATCTTTACATATCGTATAGGCTTGTTGTCCTAGGGACTCAACAGTGTCTCTCATATTATTGAGCTGCTTTTCATTACGAGCGATTAGAATTACATCGGCTCCTGATTCTGCGTAGGCAAGGGCAATAGCTTTTCCAATACCTTTGGTCCCTCCCGTAATAACGGCGAGTTTACCATCTAGTCTAAAATTTGGTAAATACATTGAAGTCCTCCTTAAACAAAATTTTCTGTATATTATAACATTTTTGCAATTTCTTTACATTCCTTCCAGCCTCACCTAGAATAAACGTGGTACATAACACTAAGGGGGAATATTTATGAAGAAATGGTTACTTACACTAGGTATCGCAGGTACGCTAGTTATCGCCGGATGTAATAATGATTCTTCTGCCGACTCAAGCAGTGATTCTGAAAATCAAACGGAAGAACAATCGTCAAATGAAGAACAAAGCAATAAAGATGACCAAGCAATGAAGAAAAAAATCATGAGTGCTCAAATGAATATGCAGGATACCTTCCAACCATATCAAACGAAAATTGCCGCTTATGAAGAAGCAGTAGCTGCCGAAGAGCCTGATCCAGAAGCCATTCAGTCTGCTGGAGAAGAAGCTCAGAAAGCCGCTGCTGAAGCTGCCGATGCCGCAGCAGATTATTCGATAGAAGCCGATTTACCTGAAGACGTAATCTCAACCTATGAAGAAGCGCTCCCTTCTCTTCAATCTTACTATGAAGAGGTTGCCAGTGCACTAGAATCTAACGTTGAAGAGGCAGATTTATCAGCAGCTGATGAGAAATTCGCTGAGTTCACCGAGCAGTTAGCTCCTGTTTATGAAGACGCCGGATTATTAAAACCAGAATTGAAAAAAGAATTTTCTTAACAAGTAAAACCCAGCTGCCTTTCAAGACAGCTGGGTTTTACTACTATTAGAATTTATAAATATGTTTATACTTATTGGATAGATAGTCGACTAAATACTCAGGGTTCAACTCTTCACCAGTCACATCCTCCAGAAGTTCAAGTGGTTTTTTCATCTTCCCGTACTGATGGATACGAGAAGTCAGCCATTCTTTAACCTGTTTAAAATCGCCCTGCTCGATCACGCGGTTAATATCAATTTCTTTACTCATTTGATTTTCTATTTGAGCTGCATACATGTATCCAAGCGCATAAGACGGAAAGTAACCGAAGTCTCCACCTGCCCAGTGTATATCCTGAAGCACGCCTTCAGAGTCCATTTCAGGCTTCACACCCAAATAATCTTCCATTTTTTTATTCCATAACTCCGGTAAGTCCTTCACTTCTATTTCTCCGCCTATTAAAGCTTTTTCAAGCTCGTAACGAACCATTATATGAAGACAGTAAGTTAATTCATCAGCTTCAATCCGAATAAGTGACGGCTTTACTTCGTTAATTGCCCGGTAGAATTGATCCAGCGGCAGCGATTCGAACTTTTCCGGTGCATACATTTTAAATAACTCGTAATGGTTCTGCCAAAAGGATTCCCTTCTGGATATAAAATTCTCCCAGAACAGAGACTGTGACTCATGAATACCCATGGACGTTCCTGTTGCAAGAGGTGTAAAAGTGAGTTTTGGATCAATGTTCTGTTCGTATAGAGCATGACCCCCCTCATGAATGGTACCAAATACAGCGGTTCTAAAATCTTTTTCATCGTATTTTGTAGTAACACGAACATCATTCCTATTTAGACCTATGGCAAAAGGATGAACCGTCTCATCTAAACGGCCGGCTTCAAAATCGTACCCCATCCGCTTAAGTATTTCTTCACTGAATTTTTCCTGCTGAGCTTTAGGAAAGTGCCCTTCAAGTACGGAAGGGTCTGGCTGGTTAGGAGCCTTCTTAATTTGATCTAACAAATCAGTTAACGCCTTACGCACTCTAGGGAAAACTTCTTCTAGTTTTGATACGGTAATTCCAGGTTCATAGTTATGAAGGAGTGCGTCGTAGCGATGTTCTTTATAGCCCCAATAATCAGCAAACCGCTTATTGAATTCAACCAGCTGTTCTAAATAAGGACGAAAACTTTCAAAGTCATTCTTATCTTTCGATTCTGTCCACATGGACTCCGCTTTGGATTGGAGAGTTACGTATTCTCGATATTCTTTTCCAGGAATTTTAGCCGTTTTATTATAAGTCTCTTCCGCTTCTTCCAGCGACTTAACAAGTACTGGGTCTTCCGCTTGCCCTTTTAATTCATCGATATAAGACTTCATTTCCTCAGATGTTTGTATTTCATGAACTTTTTCTGATAGTACCCCTAAAACTTCGGAACGGTTATCCATTCCCTTTTTTGGTGCTTTCGTGCGCATATCCCATGCCATTAAACCAATGGCTTCTTCATAAGATGATTGTTCTTTCAGTAAATCGAGAAATTTTTCTTTTACCGTTTGAGTCACCGTGGTCACTTCTCCTTTAACTGGAGTGTTGAATTCATTTCACAATTGCTATGGCAGTAACTTTAGTAGAGTCCACTCCATACTTTTAACGTATCTTTTTTCCAAAATATTGGTAATAATCAGTCTTAATAAATCCATTAAATAGCTTACGTTTCTTCGTAGCTTCTCGACCATAGAGCTTTTCAAATCCTTCATGTGAAGTAAGAATATAGACGCTCCAGGAGGGGTGATCTCTCATGATGACGCCTAAATCACGATACATCTCTTCCACTTCTGGCCGTTCACCCATCCGCTCACCGTAAGGAGGGTTGGAGATCAGATAACCATTCTCCTGCTTGGGCTTGAAATCCCTCATCTGCATTTGCTTCCAAGTAATTAGATCGCCAAGACCTGCTTCCATAGCATTGTTTTTAGCAATTTCGATTAAATCCGGATCGATATCTGATCCTGTTATGTTTAAAGGCTGATCATAATTTGCACTGTCTTCTGCCTCTTGAAAAGCTTCATCCCAGGTCTTCTGAGGAATAAACGACCAGTCCTCTGAAGCGAATTCACGATTAAAACCCGGCGCAATGTTCTGTCCAATTAAGGCAGCTTCAATCGCTATTGTACCTGACCCGCAAAAGGGATCCACAAAAGGTTCATTCGGATGCCAGTTCGTTACTTGAACGAGGGCAGCAGCAAGGGTTTCCTTTAATGGGGCTTCCCCTTGTCCTACTCTGTATCCCCGCTTATGAAGACCACTGCCTGATGTATCAATAGTCAGAAGTGCTTCGTCCTTATGAAGAGCAATTTCCACTCGATAAAACGCCCCTGTTTCTTTTAACCAAGAAGCCACGCCGTATTTTTTCTTCAAACGTTCAACTATTGCCTTTTTTACAATGGATTGGCAATCAGGTACACTGTACAGCTTTGATTTTACAGACTTACCTACTACAGGAAATTCACCGTCTTCTGTAATAAAATTCTCCCAAGGCAAAGCTTTCGTCTGCTCAAATAGGTCATCAAATGTATCAGCTTTAAATTTACCAACCAGCAATTTCACACGATCTGCTGTTCTTAACCAGAGATTCGCCCTTGGAATGGCTGATACATCTGCTGTAAATACAACCCGGCCGTTCTCTACTTGAACGTCTTTATATCCAAGTTCTTTTACTTCTTTGCTGACAATCGATTCAAGACCCATGGCAGCGGTAGCAATCAAAGTAACCTGTTGAACCATGTTCATCATCTCCTCCACTATGTATTCATAAAAAAACCCTTCTAAAAAGCAATGTTGGCTTTTCAGAAGGGTGTGTGCTGTAGTTAATAATTAAAGTGACCTTTGAATACTCTGTAAGCCATGTTCTGTTCCATTGTACTGCAAACGGCGGTCAACCTCGTACTCCGGTGGCAATCATCTATCTGCCGACTATACGCCGGCCTCTCTGTTGGTTCATTTTCCAGTTAGAGAGTGCCCCTACCTTTATTTGGGTTGCTCACTCGCGGGGTTTACCTCGTTCCACCCAAAATATTTCTATTTTGGCTTCGTCACTGTGGCACTTTCAAAGTATTCATTCCATATCGTTAAAGACTTAGGAATTTTCCTTGCCGTTAGCTTACGTAAGCTACCCTGACTTATGATTTCGTCAGGCACGAACACTACAGTCATCTCAGACTGTGCGAGCATGGACTTTCCTCTGTATGAACATCATACAGCGATTACCCGAGTATTCAAAAATTGTATATTATCCATTACATTCGTCAACGCCTGATGAGACGCACTAAACTAGTGTACCAAATATTCTACACGATGTCACGTGGAAATCAATGGGTATCAGTCAGCAAATTTATTTCCGAATACGGCTTTTTCAAGATTTGAAACTCGTTTTAAAATATCATAGTTTACCTGATGATTATTACTAGCAGGTTGTTTTACACGTTGTGTCGTTTCTCTGGTTGACATACGTTTCAATCGATCATTCTCTTGTTGTAACCTTTCCAGCTCTTGCTGCATATGGTCATAATCCTGGATAATTAAATCTAAATATTCATCAACTTCTTCTTGATTGTAGCCCCTCATGGACGTTTTAAAATCTTTTTCAAGAATTTCTTTACTTGTTAAGTGGATATTTTCTAAGTTCATTACCTTCACCTCTGTTCAGCACATTACGTTTATTTTTTCAAAAGCTGACGGAAATGTCAATTTAGTATTCAGAAAAAATTATTGATTCCAGTAATCAGGATTAGACATTTTTAGTTCTTCTACTGTTTCATCTAAATCTAATGGAGTTATGTAGAGAATAGGATAGGTGTGAACAGCCGCGTAATTGTTAGCCGCTTTCAAAAAGAAATCAGGGCTGCCCTTTGTATCCTCATCATACAATATCAGGCATCCATCAGAATGTTCCACCAAAAACTGGTCTTTCGCTCGAAACTGATACGGGCCTTCATACCCTTTATTATATACCGGCTTGTAGAAATCCGCCATCATAGTTACCTCTTCATATACTAATTGATAGGCTTCTTTCCATCTTTCCTGCTGATTTTCAAATGGTGGAATAATACCCAAATTAATCGAATACTCTTCTTTCAAATCGAGTACAACTTCCGCGGTCCACAGTTCTACACCCATTTGACCTGAAACCAGCACCCATTCCAGACCTTCATCCATTAAAGACATAATCCTTTTCTTAATAGCCTCTTTAATAAAGATTACTTTATCATCCTCAGGGTTAAAAATTCCTAATTCCATAGGTTTGTAGCCTGTTACAACAATCGTTTTCATGGTTCGTCCCCTTTTATTTGATTAGTTACGAAAAAGAAGGCTGTAAATTTTTCTATATGAAAAATAAGCCACAATTAGTGGCTTATTTTTTATTATTCCATGGATCCCATTGACCCTTGCGGCATCATTGGCATTTGCCCTTGGCCCATTCCCATTTGACCTTGAGGCATCATTTGCATCTGGCCCTGGCCCATCTGACCTTGAGGCATCATAGGCATCTGACCCATTCCCATCTGGTCCTGAGCCATCATTTGCATTTGATCCTGACCCATTCCCATCTGGCCCTGAGACATGTAATCCATCCAATTATAATCAGGTGAAGATCCTTGCGGGAAAGAGTAATCCTGAGTTTGGAAAGAATTAGCCTCGGAAGTCATATAAGGGAAATAATGAAAATTATTTAGTAAATGATGGTTTTGAACTAATATATGAGTCGGATGAATATAATCTTGATTTTCTACAAAGTAATTGTCTACTACACATTGCTGTACCGGGCAAACGATCGGACGCCTATTGCAGGAATGAGCGCCTTGACCTTGCATTGAATGGTGATGCATACAACTTTCACTCCTTATTCGTCTATTCCTTATCAGCGTATGTCATGCATCAGCAAGATGTACTGGGCGAAATTATCATATTACTGATGATTTCCCGCCGATGGTGACAAAATAAAGATAAGAAAGTCCTCAAAGATCAAATCCGAAACTCCAGCTTAAGAAAAGAAAAAGGAAGGATTATCTCCCTCCTTTTATGTAAATCTACTTATGAAGATTACTCCGGCAAATCAGCGGATGAAAAAGAAAAAGGCAGTAATTCATCCATAGTCATCGTCTTGTAATCTCCCGACAGATTAGAAGCATGAACCTTCACGGTGGAGTCAAAAAACTCACTCATTACTTGACGGCAGGAACCACAAGGTGGCACAGGACGTTTCGTATCTGCTACTACAGCCAGCTCCTGAAATTTAACGTGCCCCTCTGAAATTGCCTTGAAAATTGCCACTCTCTCTGCACAGCACACAACCGGATATGCTGCATTTTCAATATTACATCCTGTGTACAGAGTGCCATCTGCGGTTAACAGCGCTGCTCCTACAGGAAATTTAGAATAGGGAGTATAAGCACTTCCTCGACTATCCTTAGCATGTTGAATTAACTGCTCTTGGTTCATATTATACCCTCCCTTTTATTGGGAAGATTATTATAAAACAATTCTATGTATATGTAAAGCGATTACAAAATGATGAGAATCTCTTCCAATAACACATCCAGGACATTAATATTTGACACATGTGTCAAAAAAAAGTTTATACTTGATATACGCAATAAATAGTTGTTCAATTTTAATTTCATAAGGAGGAATAGAGATGTCCAAAATACTGCAATACAATAAGATTATCTGGGTCTTCATAATTTTGCTGATCTTTACAGGTATTTTTACTTATCTTCAGCTCCCCAAAAGAGAAATCCCGGAAATCAATGTTAACGTAGCTTCAATATCTACTGTATTTCCAGGTGCCACTCCTCAAGAAGTAGAACGAACCGTTATTAATCCATTGGAAACAGAATTATTAAACATTCAAGGGGTCGACCAAGTCACTTCAGCATCGACTACTGGTTTTGGTTCAATTACCACTACACTTACAGGAGACGCTGATCGGAATACGGTAAATTCAAAGATTCGACAGGTAGTTTCTGACGTTTCACGCGGGTTCCCCGAAGAGGTACAGGACCCCGACGTAAATACAGACCTTAACTCATCTTCTGTCGCCTCCTATAACTTATTGGGAGATAATTATGAAGATCTCTATAATCTTAAAGATGAATTAGAAACTTGGCGAACCGAATTAACTGAGATTGCGGGCGTGGAATCTATCCTTATCAAAGGAATGCCCGAACAAAAAGTATCCGTAAGTTTAGATAATAATCAGCTTGAAGAAAATCAATTATCTCCTTCGCAGGTGATCTCTTCCATCCAAAACGAAATTGCGCCTGCAGCAATAGGAACGGAACAAGAAGATAATAAAATCTACCAGCTTATTCTGGATAAATACTCAAATATTGATGAATTATCTCAATTAACAGTAGGTCAAAATAATCAAGGGGAGAGTCTGACCCTTGAGGATATAGGATCGATCGATGTAATTAATGAAAAAGCCGATGACCTCATTTCTTATGATGGAAAAGCTGCCTTATCCGTGACGATACTCGCAAAGGAAGGAGTTAATATATCAGCTTTACAGGATAGCATCAGCACTAAAATTAATTCACTATCTGGTGAATTGCCCTCTTCTATTGAGGTTGATCAATTCTATACTCAAAGCACAATCATAGAAGAAGTTTTCACCAATTTAATTACTTCTTTCTCCATTTCATTTTTTGCAGTAATTGTGATTATGGTGTTAGGTTTACCTATTTCTTCTGCTATTCTGGTAGCTTTGTCTATTCCAATTTCCATAATTATCGGACTTATTCCGCTCCCTTATGTAGGAGTAGATTTAAATCAGATATCTATTATCGGAATGATTATTGCTATCGGAATACTCGTGGATGATGCCATTGTGGTTAATGATAATATTCAGCGAAGGTTCCAGCTTGGAGATAGTCCTTTAGAAGGGACCATACGCGGAATTAAAGAGGTAAGAAAATCGATTGTTACCTCTACTCTTATGATCATTTTCAGCTTTTTCCCATTAACATTTTTATCCGGATCAAACGGGGACTTTATAAGGGCTTTGCCTACCGTGTTAATTTTCACCATTCTGGCTTCAACGATTATTGCTTTAACCTTTGTGCCCACAGTACAGTATGCAAGAAAACGCAGACAGAAAAAGCAGAACAAATCAAAAGCAGGTCTCCTTGGTGGATTCTTTAATTGGATCGAACGAGTATATGCCGATTCCATTCTGCCTAAGACTACCAGGAAACCGTGGCTCACTGCCCTTTCAGGTTTAATTCTTTGTGCCTTGCTTGCCACACTGGTTGTTCGCATTCCTTTTGAGTTCTTTCCTTCTGCCGATCGTCCTGAAGTCACTATTTCTGTAGAATACCCTCAGGGAACACCGATTGAAGAGACTCAAGACCAGCTCGAAGCAATGAAAGAATTTTTAACAGAGCAGGAAGAAAACATTACTGAATCCGCTATTTATACGGGTACAGGTCTCCCTAACATTTTTAATTCTTCTCTGACTCGCTCTGGTGAAAATACAGGACAGCTGTTAGTAAGAGTAGACCGCGATGAAACCAGCGCTTCTTCTTTCATTAATAATTGGGAAGAGCCACTAAGAAAAGAATTTTCCAATGCAGAAGTCTTTCTTGAAACCATTGTTTCAGGGCCGCCGCCGTCCCCACCGGTTCAAGTAAAGATACAAGGTCCTGAATTAGAGCCGCTCATTCAGGAAGCTAGAAATGCAAGGGATCGTCTGGCCGATGTCGATGAAGCGGAAATTGCTACAATTAATGCAGGATCTGGGCAGCCATTTACTCAATTTAATCCAGACCGTGATAAGTTAGCTGAAAATAATATTCCGATCAGTCAAATCACCTCGCAGCTTCAGCTTGCTAACACAGGGGTTCCTCTAGGAACGTTTGACAACGGTGTAGAGCGTCTTCCTCTAGAAATCATCCTGGATGATGGAGATCCAAATGGAGTTAATCTAGAGAATTTATCAGTAGTCAGCCAGCAAAATCCAAGCGAAGGTCAACCGCCTGCTTCCTTTTCCTTAGATGAATTAATCAGTCAGGAAGAAGTTGAACAAGTCGGTGCCATTCCTCATTTAAATGGCAAGCGTACAATTACCGTCGAAGCTTATCCTAAAGAGGGCTCCGAGGAAGCATTTACAAGTAAGTCTAATGAGATAGTATCTTCAATTAAGCAAGACTTACCGGAAGGCTATTCTCTTGTAGAAAGCGGGGAAACAGACGCTCAGACGGAGTTCTTTGTGGAAGTTGCTAAACTGTTTGTCATTGTATTATTCCTGATCTATCTGACTATCGCGATTCAATTTAACTCTTTATTAATGCCTGTATTAATAACCGGAACCGTATTCCTGGCAGTTACAGGAGCCATCATTGGTCTTTTCGTCTCCGGGCAGCCGCTAAGTTTCTTAGCAGTGCTAGGAATTGTCTCATTATCAGGTATTGTTGTTCGTAATTCTGTCATATTAATTGAATTTATCGAGCAAAATAAAGAAACCTATTCATCTAAGATCGAAGCTGTAATAGAAGCAGGACGAGCAAGAGTCCGACCAATAGTATTAACTTCTTTAACTTCAATTGCAGCCCTGACGCCGATTATATTTACAGGGGATGTATTATTTAAGCCACTCGCTGTATCCATTGTGTCAGGATTGTTATTCTCAACTATACTCACCCTGTTACTCGTGCCTGCATTTTATTTGATTATCGATAAAATTACGGGAAATCGTTCAACATCTGAGTAATGCTTTTTCTAATCCGAATGAAACAGCCTTGTAACATCATTCCCTGACTTTAAGTAGTAAGAACTAGGGGCTGTTAGAAAAACAGAAGATTTCTACACAGAGGAGCTGCCGGATTTCTCCGGCAGCTTTTTTTTTGTCAGTAGTGGTTCTATCTTGTTCAACATAAGTAAAGGTCCCCTCACTTCTATATTCTCAGAAGTGCTTACAGGTCGCTTCTCCTATCCTAATAATGCAAAAAAACAAAACAATAACCCCAGTGCAGCGACTGAGGTTTTTACTTTTACTTTTATTCGTTTTTCATATCGTTTAATATCATATCTAAAACATAATGGACGGATTGATATAATTCTTTAAACCTTTTTCGATGGACATCCACATAATAGCTGTGCAGAATAATCATCTCTATATTTTCATTTGTAGATTTAATCTGATTCGGATGAACACTGGCCCTCCGGTTTTTTACATACTCTTCAGCTTCTTCACTCCATCGGCTGTTAAGCTCAAACATGGGAGAGGTTTCTTCCTTTACCTTTTTAAAAAAAGCGTGATTTTTTTTATCGACCGGACCTTCTGTTTCCAAAAATTGAATATGCAGTTGATCGATCAGTTGTTTCAAATCTTTTGTATGTTGTTCTAACCCCAAAATGTTCACACCTTTTTTATTTACCTTACCATGATTATAACCTTTATATCAACGATTCATATAGCTGAAACCTGGTCCTTTGGAAGAGGGTATTTCTTTATAGCATGAGCTTCCTGGTCGTTTCTCACTTCATCAATCTGCTCCTTCAACTGAAATAATCCATCAAAAAGGTCATCCATTTCTTTTCTGTGGGCTACAGCCATACTGAATACAGTTTCATCCGCTTTTAATGATACCTGCTTTTCTAAACGTGACATTTTGTCTTTCAATTTAAGCAGCTGCTCCTCGAATTCTGAAGAAGTGCGATATATTTGCACATTCATCTCCTCCTCTACCCTGATACCCTTTTAATTCTTCTTACGATGTATAACTCCTTCCTCAATGACAAGACTAGAACTAATGCTACAAAACAAGTCAAATTGAACAAATACCTTCGACAGTAAAGGAGGAATTTTTATGCCAAAAAAGAAAGATCAAAAACCTAAAAAACCTGAACCGGCAAAAACGGATAACCCGAAACTTGCTGGTGAAAACCGTCCATCCACTTAGTAAGAGGGCTGCTGCTGAATAAATTTAGCAGCAGCTTTTTTAATCCCCCTTAAACAGAAACTTTTTTTCGAATACAATAATTAGTTCGCAAAAATAAATGGTATAATTGTCCATGGTTTGAATTAATTGTCGAATACTTTCAAATAAATGAAACCTTTTAGTTGTCCATACGTCTAAAAAATTGAAGCCTTAATATATATCCTTGGTATTCATTTTTTGGTATGATACTCTCATGGCTGCAGGGAGGTATGAGCAATGAATTATCCCAATGGAAAACGGTCGGTTAAGGCTAAGAACGTTTCCACACCTAAAGAACAAAAAAAGACTACATTTAGTAACCGTGGAATGACGTTGGAAGAAGATATTAGTGTTACGAACGAATACTACTTAGAGTCTCAAATCGCAGTAGTTCATAAGAAACCGACCCCCGTCCAAATTGTAAATGTGGATTATCCAAAAAGAAGTGCTGCTGTAATAAAGGAAGCCTATTTTAAGCAAGCTTCTACCACAGATTTTAATGGGGTTTATCGCGGTAAGTATATTGATTTCGAAGCAAAAGAAACAAGAAACAAGACATCATTTCCACTAAGCAACGTCCATCAGCACCAGATTGACCATATGAAAGCAGTGGATCAGCAAGGCGGAATCTGTTTTATGATTATCAAGTTTACTCCGCTGGAGGAAGTATACTTACTTCCTTCCAAGCAACTATTTATATTTTGGGATGAGCAGTGGAAAGGTGGAAGAAAATCAATTCCCTATGCTTTCATTAAAAAGGAAGGTTACCAAATTCCTTTCCATTTCCAGGCAAGAGTTGATTACGCTGCTGCTCTGGATAAGCTTATTTCTGAATTGGAGGAGAAGTAAATGGCAAACGAAGGCCAATCACGTACAGCAAGAAGAAATCAGATGAAGGCTTCTAAGAAAAAGAAAGGAAAGCCGCTATTTAAGAAAATATTATTAACCATCTTCATCGTCGGTCTTGTATTAATGATCGGTACCGGTGGATTATTCGCTTATTATATTTCAAGTGCACCTAAATTAGATGAATCGCAATTATCCACTCCTTTTTCTTCAAAAGTTTACGATATGAACGATAAATTAATTACCGATTTGGCAGGTGCCGAACGAAGAACTAAAGTAACTTACGACGACCTTCCTCCAGTGCTTAAAGACGCAGTGATCGCTACTGAGGATTCAAGATTTTACGACCACATCGGCATTGACTTCAGGCGAATAGTGGCAGCAGTCGGAGCCAATATTACAAGCGGATTTGGAGCTGAAGGTGCAAGTACCATTACTCAGCAGGTCGTCAAGAGGTCGTTCCTTACAAGCAAAAAAACTATTGAGAGAAAAGTACAGGAACAATATTTAGCTATTAAGCTTGATCAGGAGTATTCTAAAGAAAAAATACTTGAAATGTATATGAATAAAATTTATTACGGTGCAGGAGCTTATGGAGTATCAGAAGCCGCCAAAACGTATTTCGGAAAAGAAGACTTGAGTGAGTTAACTTTACCACAGGCAGCTCTGTTAGCTGGTCTGCCTCAGCGCCCTTCCGCCTATAATCCATTTGAAAATCCGGATTTGGCCAAGGATCGCATAAATACCGTGCTTAATCTTATGGTAATGCATGGAAAAATCACAGAACAAGAAGCCGAAGAAGCTAAAAAAACAGATGTAAAAGATATGTTAGACAAAACAGAAACTGAAAAAGAAACACCTTACGACGCATTTATAAAAAAAGTAAAAGAAGAAGTTAAAGCTAAAATGGACGGAGCTGATATTCACAGAGATGGATTAAAAATCTATACTACCCTTGATCCCAAAGCCCAAGAATCTGTTCAGGAGCTCTTAAGCAGCGATGGTCCTATATCGTGGCCAGATGAGGAGATCCAGACAGGGGTAGCTGTCACAGATACAAAAACTGGTGCTGTCCGTGCCATCGGAGGCGGCCGCGATTACCAGGGCAGTAATTTAAATTATGCGACAGATATCACTAGGCAGGCTGGATCAACATTTAAACCTATCATGGCTTATGGTCCGGCGATTGAATACAATAAAATCTCCACCTATCATCAAATTAAAGATGAAGAATATGAAGTTAATGGAAAAGATATCAACAACTTTGATAACCGATTTAGAGGCTGGGTCTCAGCAAGATATGCGTTAAGCCGATCCCTCAACGTCCCAGCTATTAAAACTTTACAGGATGTGGGCATGGACCAGGCAGTAGAATTTGCATCAGGGCTGGGGATAGACATTGAGAATCCTCAACCTGTAGAGGCATATGGCGGTGGTGCAACTGGAGTAAACCCACTGCAAATGGCCGGTGCATTCGCTGCTTTTGGAAATGAGGGCGTTTATAATGAGCCCTACACGGTGAGAAAAATTGAAGTACCAGGCGAAGATACACTGGATACTAAACCCGAACCTAAATCCGCAATGAACAGCTACACGGCGTACATGATCAGTGACATGCTGCAAACTACTATGTCGGAAGGATCTGGGCAAGCGGCTAATATCTCCGGACTACCTGAAGCAGGAAAAACCGGAACGACAAACCGCGAAGACACTGCACCGGATTCCTGGTTTAATGGATATACAACCAACTATTCTATATCCATATGGACCGGCTATAATGATATGAGCGGTTTATCTCAGGCCGGAAAAGATATTCCGAAGCAGATTTTCAAACCGCTGATGACGCAATTATCAGAAGGTAAAGAAACAGCTGACTTTAATAAACCGGAGTCCGTTGTTCAACTTGAAGTTGAAGAAGGGTCACGTCCGGCTAAGCTTCCTAGTTCTAATACACCGCAGAGCCGCGTTGTAACTGAGCTTTTCCACGTGGACAATCAGCCATCAAAAGTATCTAAGAAATTTAAACAGCTGGATCCAGTAAGCTCCATGACGGGAGAATATAGCGAAGAATCAAATTCCATTGAATTAAACTGGTCCTATGGCGATACAGAGGATGTTTCGTTCCAGGTCTCCGTATCGATTGATGGCGGGGAGTATAGAGAGTTGACAACGACAAAAGATAAAAGTGCCAGCGTCTCTAATGTGCAGCAAGGCTCAACTTATCAGTTTGCCGTCAAAGCTATAAGCGACAGTGGTGAAGCCGAAAGCAGTGAGTCCACAGGAGAAAGAGTCCAAGTACCTGGAGTTCAAGGGAATCCATTAGAAACCCCTGAAGAAGAATCTCCTGAAGAAGAGCCATCTACTGAAGAACCTTCTGAGGAGGAAGAACAAGCTCCAGAAGAAAATAACGAAGATACCCCTGATAATGAAGAAGACACACCACCTGACGAAGGTACGGATGAAGAACCTCCTGCCCCTGAAGAAGGCAGCGGTGAAGGAAATGAAAATAATCAGGATGATAATAGTGGAGAAGGAAACGATCAAGGAAATGAAAATCAGAACTCCGAGAATTCGGGGAATAACGGTGAAAGCGGGGAAAGTGAAGGTTCTGAAGACAGCACTAATGAAGAATCACCAGAAGAACCTGCTCCCGAACAGCCAAATACAGACGAACAGGAATCTACAGACGAAGCTGCTTAAAAAAAGCGAACTCCATTCGGAGTTCGCTTTTTTTCAATCATTTAATTGGTCATTTGTTTCTTGTTTTTTCATTCGCTTTTTTCCTTCTCTGCACAAGACCAGGAGAGGACACTCTTCACAGTTTGGTCTTCTAGCCTTACAGTGATAGCGGCCAAAGAAAATCATTCGATGATGAGTAACGCTCCACTCTTCTTTTGGAATTTTTCTCATAAGCGTTTTTTCTACTTCGAGAACAGAGTCTTTCCAGCGGCATATGCCTAATCGTTTGGACACACGTTCGACATGAGTATCCACAGCAATTGCGGGTTCGTTAAATGCTACAGATGCTACAACATTGGCAGTTTTCCTTCCAACTCCTGCAAGACTTTCTAATTCTTCTTTAGTAGGCGGAACTTGTCCATCAAACTGATCCACTAACGTTTGAGAGAGCTTTTTAATATTTTTTGCCTTATTACGATAAAGACCAATTCTCTTTATATCATCTTGTAATTCTTCAAGAGGTACTTCAATATAATCCAGTGGCGTCTTATATTTCTGAAACAATTCAGGGGTAACTTTATTAACAAGTGAGTCCGTCGCTTGAGCGGAGAGCACCACTGCTACCAGCAATTCAAAAGGGTTTGAATGGTTCAATTCACACTCTGCCTCTGGAAACATCTGTTCAAAAGCGTCTAAACAATAACGTACTTCTGTTTTATTCAGCATAGTAGGCTTTTTATGAATCCTCCTCTAACCAATTATAATATAAAGAAACATCTCTTTTTTTCTTTTGATTATTTTCCTCTTCTTTCTTTCTTGAGGTGTTGTTTCCTCCCTGGCGGAATTGTTTTCCCTGCTCACGTGCCTGCTCCACCGTATGGACACCTTTCCTCTTCCACTCCCTTAAAATGCGGTCAATGTATTTGAAATTTAGTTTGCTCATTAATACCGCTTCCCGTAAGGCGGCTTTTATTAAAGCAGGGGACTGATGTTCCTCATCGAGCCATATATTAATATTTTCGATCTCAAAAGGGGATAAAGGCCTACCGAATTCCTGCTCAAACAATGGAAAAATATTCTCATTAAATTCCTGGGCTTCTTCTCTCCGCTTTGGGGTGTAGCTGAATAGCTTATCCCATAAAGGTTCAAGGGAGTAACATTCCGTCAACACCTGCTGTTCGTTCTGCTGCTGTTCAATTTGCAGCAGCTGTTTTTGAATTAAGCTGCGCAGAATACGTGAGCACTCTTGACTGGAGACAGATAAAAATTCAGCTAGTTCCTCTGGGGTAGGGAATAAATTTCCGTCTACCCTGAAACGGTGAAGCTGAAGAAGCAAGAGTAATTCTCTTTCTCCTATATTTAATTTTTGATAATCCGTTAGCAGTTGCTTCGGTATCGTCAGTTGATTGTCTATGATCGTTTGAAAACTTTGATACTTAGCCATACGATTCACTCCCGATTATGATTTCAAAGAAAAACACCGATAACGCCGAGAGGCGGGTAATCGGTGTTTTTTCCCATACTTAAGGATACAGTCGATTCAACAATCTAGGGAATGGAATAGTTTCACGCACATGCTCAACGCCCGCGATCCAGGCTACTGTTCGTTCCAGTCCAAGCCCAAAACCGGAGTGAGGTACACTTCCATATTCTCGAAGCTGCAAGTACCAATTATAAGCATCACCAGTCAAACCATGGTCCTCGTAGCGTTGTTTCATAAGTTCTAAATCATCGATTCGCTGTGATCCTCCGATTATTTCACCATAACCTTCAGGGGCAATTAAATCAGCACACAGAACGACTTCAGGTCTAGCTGGGTCAGGCTTCATGTAAAAGGCTTTAATCTCAGCCGGATAGTTAGTAATAAACACAGGCTTATCATAGCTTTCAGCTATAGCTGTCTCATGGGGTGCTCCGAAATCCTCTCCCCATTCAATGTCCTCAAATCCTTTTTCCTTCACAAGCTGTATGGCTTCATCATAACTTATACGAGGAAATGGAGCTTTGATCTTTTCTAACTGTTCGGTATCGCGCCCCAGCGCTTCCAACTCAATTTTACAGTTTTTAAGTACAGATTGCACAACGTGAGACACGTACTGCTCCTGAACTTCAAGACTGTCTTCGTGATCCATAAAAGCCATTTCAGGCTCGATCATCCAGAATTCAATTAAATGACGTCTAGTCTTTGATTTTTCGGCTCGGAATGTAGGTCCAAAGCTGAACACCTTACCAAAGGCCATCGCTGCAGCTTCCATATATAATTGACCGCTTTGAGACAAATAGGCATCCTCTTCAAAGTATTTGGTATGGAAAAGTTCTGTTGTTCCTTCAGCAGAAGATCCGGTTAAAATTGGGGGATCAATTTTTACATACCCATTTTCATTGAAAAACTCATAGGTTGCTCGAATAATTTCATTACGGATTTTCATAACTCCATGTTGACGTTTTGAACGTAACCACAGATGTCTGTGATCCATTAGAAATTCAGTGCCGTGTTCTTTAGGTGTGATTGGGTAATCCACAGCTTCGTGAATGATTTCAAAATCTGTCACCTGCATTTCATATCCCAATGGAGACCTTGTATCTTCTACAATTGTTCCTGTTACATACATGGAGGATTCTTGAGTAAGTGCTTTTGCTTCCTGGAATTTATCCTCCCCTATATCGGCCTTCACTACGATCCCCTGCATAAATCCGGTTCCATCCCGCAACTGAAGAAAAGCAATTTTTCCGCTTGAACGCTTATTAGCAAGCCAAGCTCCTATAGTAACTTCTTCATTAAGATGTTTTGAAACTTGAGAAATTGTTGTTTTCACGCTTATACCTCCAGCTTAACTTTATGATTGATGATTGTTAACAAATTGTTTGATTCTATCTGCTGCCTTTTCAAGCTGCTCCAGTGATGTTGCGTAAGATAAACGAACATTTTGCGGGGATCCAAATCCTGAACCAGGGACTAAAGCTACTTTTTCCTGCTCAAGAAGTGCTGTTACCCATTCGTCTACATCTGAAAAGCCACCTGATTCGGCCGCTTTTTGAACATTTGGAAACAGGTAGAAGGCACCGGACGGCTTCACACATTCTACTCCAGGAATAGATGTAAGTTTATCGTAAAGAACTTCCAGGCGTTCTTTAAATGCCTCTCTCATTTTAGTTACATCCTCATCACTCCCGATGTAGGCGGCAAGCGCCGCATATTGAGCGATGGAAGTAGGGTTCGAAGTAGAGTGAGATGCCATGTTGGACATAGCTTTTATAATAGTTTTATTACCGGCAGCAAATCCGATTCTCCATCCTGTCATAGAATGAGATTTAGAAACCCCATTAATGATTACGGTCTGGTTATACAGTTCTTCTGATAATTGGGCCATAGAAATATGTTCTTCTGATGTGTACACCAGCTTTTCATAAATTTCATCTGAAATTATTAATATATCGTTATCAAGGCAAACTTGACCAAGGGCTTGTAATTCTTCTTCTGAGTACATCATACCCGTGGGGTTACTTGGGGAATTGATCACAACCGCTTTTGTGTGCTCAGAGATCGATGCCTTCAATTGTTCAGGAGTAATCTTAAAGTTATTCGACTCATCAGCCGTTGCAATGACAGGTTTTCCTTCAGCCAATTTGATCTGTTCAGGATAACTAACCCAGTAAGGAGCGGGAACGATAACCTCGTCGCCCTTATTCAATAATACCTGGAAAAGGGTGAAAAGAGCATGCTTGGCCCCGGTAGTAACAATGATTTGTTCATTCGTATAAGTTAAATTTTGATCTCGATTTAGTTTTGCACTTATAGCATTCTTTAACTCAGGTATTCCACCTGCAGGTGTATACTTTGTCAATCCTTCATCCATAGCTCTTTTTGCTGCGTCTAAGATATGGGCAGGTGTATTGAAGTCCGGTTCCCCTGCTCCTAGACCTATCACATCATGGCCCTCTGCTTTTAAAGCCTTAGCCTGTGCTGTAATCGCCAGGGTGCTGGATGGGGTAAGTGATTGTACACGGTTAGCTAATTCCATTATCATCCACTCCTTCGTTTAATTTTGTTTAAAAGCAAATCGCAGCTCAAATCTCTCTCCATTTAGATTAAAGTAATCAAACACATATCGGTTTTGTGAGTCTACATACGTTAATTCATATACCGGCTGTTCTTCTTCGTAACCTAGTTGAATATTTTTAAATACACAATTTTGACAATCCGCTCTCCAGCTTTGCTTCAACTGTTGCTCAGCTACGATATCCAGGTCCATTTGTTTATTCAAGATTTTACGCTCGGACAAATCAATGAAAATAAGTCCTTCTGTGCCTTCTTGAGTTTTTCCTTTTACAATATGTACCTTTTTCTTCCCGTGATAGGAGCTTACATTTTCAACTTTAGCGAGCTCAGTGCGGTTAAGCGCCAGCTCCTGGGCTGCTTCTTCCCCGGCATGGAGATCCTGATTAATACTCAAGTACATCCATACAGCTAAAGCCCCGCTGAGAATGAAGAGAGCTCCTATAATTATAAAGCTCCACTTCAGCCAGCTAGGTACGGTAAATGGTGAACACTGCGGTTTCATCGTCCTCATCATCAAGAGCCAATCCAAACATTAGATTTTTGTCTTTCAAAGTACGGTTCAGAGTATCCACAATTTTATATAGGTCATCAGATTTTTGAATACGGACCGTTGAAAGGGTTTCTACTTTATTTTCCACATGATTCCCTCCATGATTCAGAAATTATAATTTTTTATCTTTTTATCAAGCCATTCTAGTATAACAGTTTAGAAGGCCCGTGTTGATTGAAATTACATTGGGGTTATAACCATTGTTCCATTTGATTGATAAGCTCCCGGGTAGATCGATAGGTGACAGGAACTTCTGGAATTGAATTTAAAAAGTACTTCCCATACCTTGCTTCCATTAGACGATGATCACATATGAATACAACCCCTCGGTCCGTGCTGGACCGAATGAGTCTTCCAAAACCTTGTTTAAACCTGATAATCGCTTGTGGAAGCGACCTGTCCATAAAAGAATTCCGGCCATGTTCTTTCATTTGAGCGTCTCTCTTGGACTGTACAGGCTGGCCCGGCGGCTGAAATGGCAAACGCACCATGACCAAACAGGAAAGGTCCTCACCCGGAATGTCCACTCCCTCCCAGAAAGAACTGGTCCCTAATAAAATGGATTGCTCAAAGGACTGAAAATTTTTCTTCAATCGATCTCTGCTTCCGCTCGAGACCCCTTGAGCGAATATCATGAATTCTTCAGGATCAATGATCTCCTTAAGGAGGCTGTAAGTTTTTCTTAGCATATCATAAGAAGTAAACAGTACAAGCATTCTTCCTTTTGTTACTTCGGCAATGGAATAGATCGCTTCACTAATGGCATCGATATATTCGTCTGGATTTAATTTAATATCAGGAAAATCATTCGGAACCATTACCTGAACCTGTTGATCATAGGAATACGGTGAAGGAATACTTGATTCAATCAAGTTCTCCCCATCTATACCCAATAGTTCTTTCATATAAGAGAAAGAACCATTGGTAGATAGAGTCGCGCTCGTAAGCACTACACTTTCTTTCGCATGGAATAATTCCTCTCTTAATAAATCTGCTACGTTCAGGGGTTCACTGAATAGGTAAATAGAATTATTTGCCCCTTCGCCCTCTATTTCTATCCACTTAACATGATCTTCAGCAACAGAGCCGAAGTAATCCTTTAATTGCATCCGGATCTGATTACAAAGTTCAATTTGTCTATCAAGTCTAGTGATTAGAATTGGTAACGAGTGGTCCTCAGCCATATTGGAAGCCAGGCGCATTTGTTCACGCATATGATCCATTCCTGTAATTAATTTGAATAGTAAAGCGGTAAACCGACGTGACATCTCCCTGGCCGTTGACTGGAAGCCTGGAGACTCTTCTGTTTTTAATGCATACTGAATGCGGCCAACATCACTTTTTTTCCTGTCCCCTTTGCTTTCCCTTTTAATGCTTTGAAAAATGTACTTCGACAGTTGATTGAGTTCTTCCTTTGCTTCATCCACTGTTGCCTGACACTTTTTCATTTCTCTATAAAAGGATTCACGAAAGACCCATTGGCGGTAGGTACTCTTTTTAAACATGTCGCTAAACTGACTGAGCTGTCTCTGTAGTTCCTTATAATTCATCCTTATTCCAAAATAACGACTGGCAACAGGTTCAAGATGATGAGCTTCATCTACAATTACACGGTCATAACTCGGAAGTCTAGGTTCTTTACTCACTAAATCCATACAGAATAAAGCATGGTTCGTAATTAGAAGATCCGCATGAGAGGCTTTTTCTTGAGCCCAATGGTAAAAAGAATCCTCTCCTATATCTAAATCTACTGTCTTTGTTGATTGTTCGGCTGAAACCTTGTGCCAGAACTGCCTGCCATTAGAAGGCAGTTGAATTTCATCCACATCTCCAGTGGCTGTTTCAGTAAGCCAGACCAGGATAATTGCTTTTGTAAGAGCAATGTCATAGTTGTCCTGCTGGGATTGATCCAGTTCATAACTAAAGTGGATCAAACTGATATAATGACTTCTTCCTTTATAAAGAACTGTCCGAATCGGGCGTTTAAATAAATGCTCTAAACTTGGAATCTCCTCTTCAAGGAGCTGTTGCTGTAAGCTTGTGGTATGAGTTGTAACAAGCACACGCTGACCACTTTGGACGGCGTAATATAAGGAAGCTAGCAAATAAGCGATCGACTTTCCAGTCCCAGCTCCTGCTTCAATCAGGGCATGTTTTGAACTGTCTAGTGAGTTAAACACTAGCTCCGTCATTTCCCTTTGACCAGAACGGGATTCATAATTCTGAACTACCTTCTTCATGCCTTCCTCATTTTCATAAGCATTATCGACCCATTCACTGAATGGAGGCAGTTTGGAGTGTTTTTCCGCCTGTGGATATTTAGATTTTTTTACGGGAATTCCGTGCAGTAAATCGTAGTCATCTTCTTTCTCAAGTGAATAACGTTTTTCATCCCTTATTTTTTGAATGAAAGGTCGCAGTTCACTTTTAAGTTTATCTTCTATCTTCAATAGGTGAAACAAGGTGCGATCAGGAAGACGGTTCAGTCGATTAAGCAAATGAATAAGCAGATCTCTTGTCACCTGGGCGTCCGATAAAGCTCTATGAGGACGATCATGTCCCATACCTAATAGATCAGCCAGCTGTCCCAGTTTGAAAGTAGGGGAAGTAGGTATTAAAATTCGGGCGAGTTCTACGGTATCAATAACAGGATTATGTAATGGTTTGTAACCGCATAGTTTAAATTCATCGTTAAGAAACCCAAGGTCAAATTCAATATTATGGGCAACAATATAGCAATCCTTAATAAGATGGTAAACTTCATCTACAATTTCCGAAAAAAAGGGAGCATCTAATACATCTTCTTCCTCTATCCCAGTTAAAGAGGTAATAAATGGCGGGATTCCTCGGTCAGGATAAATAAGAGAAGAGAATTCTTTTATGACGACCCCAGTCTCTTTCGTAATCACGATCCCTATTTCAATGATCCGATCTTCTTTAGCGTTTCCTGTTGTTTCTAAATCCACAATAGCAAATGTAGTCATCATTATCCCTCTTTCAAACTTCACTTAATAGCAAAAAGAAAGGGTCCCGCCTTATATGAAGCCCTGGCAAAGATCCCCTCTGTACTAATGCAGCTCTATATACTTACTAAAAAGGTAAAGCTGTAAGCGGCGGTTCTTCTTCAAGCAATTCTGTAATCTGATTATTATCATTCATTAACGCAATTTTAGGTTTAAAAACCGTCAATTCTTCTTCGCTTACCATAGCATAAGACACTATAATAACAATATCATCAGGTTGTACAAGCCTTGCCGCAGCACCGTTTAAGCATACTACACCGCTTCCTCTTTCTCCAGCTATTACGTAAGTCTCTAATCTTGCTCCATTATTGTTATTAACAATCTGGACTTTTTCATGAGGAAGAATTTCTACTTCGTCCAGTAAATTTTGATCAATGGTAATGCTTCCGACATAGTTTAAATTAGCCTCTGTTACACGAGCGCGATGAATTTTTGACTTCATCATCGTACGGAACATATCCAGTCCTCCTCGAACCTTTTCCTTAAGATATATCTCCTGGGGCGAAAACCGTGTTATCTATTAATCGTGCATTCTCATAATAAACAGCAGCCGCGAGAATTACTTGCCGATCAATGACTTCTACTGGCTCCAGCTCAGGATATGACAGTAACTCAATATAATCTATTTTACCACGAGTTTCCCTTTCAATAAACTGCCGTGTTTCTTTTATAATCTCTTTGATCTCAAGGTTTTGAGTCTTCGCCAGACTTTTCCCTTTTTGCAAACCTTTCTGGATCGCAGGTGCTTCTAATCTTTCCTGAGGAGATAAATTAATATTCCGGCTGCTTTTAGCCAGACCATCTTCTTCTCTCACAGTTGGTACAGAGACCAATTGGATAGGGAAATTGAAATCCTGAATAAGAGCGTCAACTACAGCAACCTGCTGGGCATCCTTTTGGCCGAAGTATGTCCTTGTAGGATGACATATGTTAAATAACTTGGTCAGAACAGTCACTACGCCTTCAAAATGCCCGGGACGGCTTCGTCCGCATAAGACGTTTGCTCTTTTGCTGACGACCATTTCTATGGATAATGGAGACGGGTACATCGTTTTATTTTCAGGTAGAAAAATGAAGTCTACATCATTTTTTCTTGCTACAGAGAGGTCATGCTCAATATTTCTAGGATAATGATCCAAGTCCTCATGTTCTCCAAATTGAAGAGGGTTTACATAGATACTTAAAACTACAAAATCGTTTTCTTTTCGAGCTTCCTCGAGCAAACGTTCATGTCCTTCATGTAGATAACCCATCGTTGGTACAAAACCGATCGTTTTCCCTGCCTGGATAAGATCGGCAGCGGCTTTTTGCATTTCATTTATCTCTTTTATAACCTTCATTTCCAATACCCCTTAAACGTCAGGCAGACTGTCCGTATCCATCGTGAACGTATGTTTATCTTCCGGGAACTCTCCTGATTTCACTTCATTCACGTATGATTGAACAGCTTCTCCCAGTATGTGATTACTATCAATATAAGGTTTTACAAATTTCGGCAAGCGGTCAACTCCGTATTTTAATATATCGTGATACACAAGCACTTGTCCATCACATTCAGCCCCTGCTCCTATACCAATAGCAGGTATAACTAACTCTTTTGATATAACCTCAGCTAATTGTCTAGGGATACACTCCAGAACAATAGCAATCGCTCCCGCCGCTTCAATCGCTTTTGCTTCTTGAAGTAAACGGGCTGCTGTCGCTTTATCTTTCCCCTGAACTCTGTAACCTCCTAAAACATGAACGGATTGTGGTGTTAAACCTATATGTCCCACAACTGGAATACCTGCGTGCACCAGTTTTTCCATCGTCTGGATGACGTCTCCACTGCCTTCCAGCTTTAAAGCCTGGGCTCCTGTTTCTTGAAATAGTTTCTTTGCGTTGTGTAAAGAATCCTGGGTAGAAATGTGATAGGACATAAATGGCATATCTACAACCGTAAACGTATCAGGAGCTCCTCTCCTCACGGCTTTGCCGTGATGAATCATATCATCAATCGTAACAGGAATGGTCGACTCATACCCAAGGACTGTCATTCCCAGGCTATCCCCCACTAAAATCATATCTGCTTTCGCTTGCTCAGCTAATTTAGCCGATGGATAATCATAGCTTGTAATCATGGCTATTTTATCTTTTTTCTGCTTCATTTTTATAAATTGATTCTTATTAAGCATGGTAACCTCCTTCACCCCAATGGATCTCGGCTGAATATAGTTTTTCTTCATTCCCATCCTTGTCTCTGGCTCGTAGTGCCCCATCTGGTTCTATCCCCACAAGCGTAGCCTGCCACTTCCTTCTCATCGTCGATATCGTGACCTTTTCTCCAATTCGGTAACCGTAATACTCCCATTCCTTTTTTACTTGTTCAAACCCTTGCTCTACATAAGTATCATATGTATTTTCAAACAAACGCAGGATGGATTGTATCGTTTGTTGAATGTCCCATTCCTGGCCTGATTCAATCTTTAAAGAGGAGGCCTTATGGCGGATATCTTGCGGAATTTCATTCAACTTCTGGTTCACGTTCATGCCGATTCCTAAAACGACATATTGGATTTGGTCATGTTCGGCTTGCATTTCTGTAAGGATCCCTGAAACCTTTTTATGATCAATCAGTAAATCATTGGGCCATTTTATCTGGGGATAGAGATAAGTATTCTCTCTTATCATTCTGGCTAACACCGTGGCGGCAAGCAACGTAAGTTGAGGCGCTCTCATTGGCGGAAGGTCAGGACGTAGTAGGATACTCATCCATATACCCTTCCCTTTTGGAGAATGCCAGTTCCTTGCCATCCTTCCTCTTCCCCTTCCTTGAGCATCCGCTATCACAACCGTCCCATGCGGCTTTCCCTGGCTGGCTAGCTGGTGCCCAATTTCCTGAGTAGATTCTACTTGATCGAAGTGAATGAGCTGCTGGCCCAGCCAGTCGGTTTCAAGTCCCCACTGAAGCGTATTTCCGCTAATCTTATCAGGAGAAGAAAGAATTTTATATCCTTTCCTTCGAACTGCTTCAATTTGGTAGCCATCTTTTTTTAACTCATTCATATGCTTCCAGACAGCAGTACGAGAGATATTTAATGATTCTGATAACTGCTGTCCAGATATATAGCCTTTTTCCTTTTCCAACAAATCAATCAGTTGTTTTCGGGTGGATTCCACTGTAATACCCACTCCTTTATTTTTTCATATTCATTGGATAATTGTTCTTCAACGACTTGGTACTCTATTTGCTTCATATATTCAGAAATCCAGGGCCCTTTATGGTGATGGGGGTATAAAAAAATGAGATCCTGCGGCTGAAATTCAAGATCCCTGTTCGAGTGAATGGGTAATCTCTCGTAGCCCTCGCCTATTTGAAAAAGTATAGACTCATCTGCCAGACCTCTCGCCTGTAACACTCTACTGAAGGCATGGTGTAAGGATTCAGGCAGCACATACAGAATCCAGGAAGTAAGACGATTTTCGACGAGATATTCGTGAAGAGCAATATTCAGGTTTTCTGTTTCACGTCTTTCTTTGTTGGAGAGCTTCCACCCTTTCATCCATTCTTTGATAGAATATGAAGGAGCATAAGCCAGGTAATAAGTGATCAGTTCTGGCCAGGAGAATAACCGCACAAGCGGTACAGTGTTTAAAAAGGACGTCATCGTATTAAAGATTGGCAAGTAAGCAATAAGGTTAGTATGCCACACCAGGGAAACAGCTTTCTTGTATCCTCGACCTCGATAAAGTTTTAACGTTTCCACTGCAATCCTTTCCATGGAAATGTGACCAAGCAGGTCGGACTTAGCTAAAATCGCCCTCCTCGTCTCTTTTTCTACTTCAAATTCTAACTGGCTTGCAAACCTGGCTGCCCTCATCATTCGTAAAGGATCTTCCGTAAAGCGGTCAAAAGGATCACCTACAGCTTTTACTTGGCGGTTTTCAATCGCTGCTCGTCCACTGTAAGGATCTATTATGTTTCCGTGTCGATCCATAGCCATTGCATTGATCGTAAAGTCACGCCTTGCAAGATCTTCCTTTATGTCACGTACAAATGTAACTTCATCAGGATGACGGTAGTCTTCGTATCCTTCTTCTGTACGGAATGTAGTTACTTCATAGGATACTGAGCGATACCGGACTATTACGGTTCCGTGTTCAATGCCTACAGGTATTACTTTGTCAAACACTCGCTGTATATGTTCGGGAGGCTCAGAGGTAGCAATATCTATATCTCCAAGTGGCCGGCCGGAAAGATAGTCTCTCACTGCTCCACCTACAATATAAGCTTCTCCTCCCTCATCTTCTATCTTTTTTATTAGTTCAAAGGCTGTTACCAATTTTGCTTCATTGGTTTCAGTCATTATTCAGCACCCGTTCATAAAGTTTTTCGTATTGGTTAAGAATCGTTTCCGAGGCAAATTTTGTTTCTACCACCTGTTTTGCATTAGCAGAGAGCTTGTTCATTAATTCTTCATCGGTCAGCATCTTCAGGGCAAAATAAGCGACTTGATCTACGTTTCCCAATTCGGTAATATAGCCAGTCTCCCCGTGATCAACAACCTCAGGAATTCCTCCGATGTTAGAGCCTATACATGGAACCCCGCAGGCCATAGCTTCCAGAAGAACCAGACCAAAACTCTCTTTTTCAGACAATAATAATTTTAAATCAGAGATGGATAGTAGGTCGCTGACATTCTCCTGTTTTCCAAGAAAAAGCACTCGGCCTTCGAGCTCGAGATCATTTACAAGCTGATGCACATCGGAATACTCAGGCCCGTCTCCTACAAGCAGAAGCTTCGCAGGCACTTCAGCAGCAATTTTAGCAAAAGCACGCACGACTTCAGGAACTCTTTTTACTTTGCGAAAATTTGATATATGAATAACTACTTTCTCGTCTTCTTTAATACAGTAATCTTCCCTCAATGAGTTAGAGGGCTTTTGATAATATTCTCTCTCGTCTACAAAATTATAGATCACATCGATCTGTTTATCAGTTGAAAGCTGATCCTGAGTCTGATGAACTAAACTTTCAGAAACAGCTGTAACTTTGTCAGATTGTTCAATTCCAAATTTAATCATTTGCTTTAAGCTCGAATCAATTCCCAATACTGTAATATCAGTACCGTGAAGAGTTGTAATGATTTTCACATCACGATTAGCCATTTGTTTGGCTAAAATGGCACAAATGGCGTGAGGCATTGCATAGTGCACATGGAGAATATCAAGTTCTTCCCTGTTAATGACCTCTGCCATCTTATTAGCTAAGGCAAGATCATAAGGAGGATGCTGAAAAACAGGGTAATTACTGACTTCAACCTCATGATAATAAATATTTGGATAAACACGATTTAACCGAAAAGGAACCTGGGAGGCTACAAAATGGATCTCATGCCCCTTCTCTGCAAGAAGCTTGCCAAGTTCTGTTGCGATTACGCCTGACCCCCCTACCGTTGGGTAGCAGGTAATTCCTATTTTAGCCATAAGTTCACTCCTGCTCTTTCTTCTTTTCTCTTATTATATTCCGCCACTCCAAATCACCGCGGTCAAGAGCATGAATAAGTACTTCAGCTCCAGCCAGGTTAGTAGCAAGTGGAATCTGATGTACATCACACAGGCGAAGCAGGGCACTTATATCCGGCTCATGAGGCTGAGCTGTTAAAGGATCACGAAAGAAAATAACCATATCCATTTCTTCTTCAGCAATCTTTGCTCCTATTTGCTGATCTCCGCCTAAAGGACCTGATAAAAATCTGGTAATGGTAAGACCTGAGGCATCAGCAATGCGTTTACCCGTTGTACCTGTAGCAAATAGCTTGTGGTTCTCTAATGTGTCTTTGTAAGCTATAGCAAACTGTATAATATCCGCTTTTTTCTTATCATGAGCGATTAACGCAATATTCATCGTTCCGTCTCCCTTTTAGTCTAATAAATGTTCAAGACCATACACCAGGACTTCCAGGTGCATTACTTTTTCAACGGCTAGTTTAACCCCACTCATAAATGACTCACGATGATGAGAATCGTGTTTAATTGTAAGCGTCTGTCCTAGCCCTCCGAATACAACTTCCTGGTGAGCAATTAATCCAGGCAGGCGCATACTGTGTATTTTCATTCCATCAGAGTCAGCGCCTCGGGCTCCCGCCATATTTTCCGTTTCATTCGGGTGTCCTTGATGATGCTTTTCTCTGACCTCTTTAATGAGTTCAGCCGTTTTTACAGCTGTACCAGAAGGGGCATCCAGTTTCTGATCATGATGTTTTTCTATGATTTCGACGTCTGGAAAATGTTTAGCAGCCCATTTAGAAAATTGCATCATGAGTACAGCCCCTACCGCAAAATTAGGAGCGATTACAGCTCCAATCTGTTTTCCTTCCGCGATCTGTTTCAGTTCCTCTAATTGCTCAGGTGTAAATCCCGTTGTTCCTACAACAGGACGTACGCCATGTTCCAAGGCAAGTTTTGTGTGCTTATAACCATTTTCAGGAGTTGTTAAATCAATAAGCACATCAGCTTCTATTTCACTCAGACACTTCTCCGGATCCTGGTAAATAGGTGCATCCAGTTTCGGCAGGTTCTCTATTTCAGTGACATTCTTTCCTCCGTTTTTACGATCTAAACAGGCAACGAGCGTTAAGTTCATTTCTTTCTCAATCATTTTAAGCGCCTCAGAGCCCATTTTACCTCGCGGGCCGGCCACAATCACTTTAATATTACTACTCATTTGAACTCTCTCCTTCTTTCCGTGTCCAACGGTCTTTATCTCGTGTTTCAATTTTGCTCATTGATTGTTCGAACGCTTCTGATAAATCCATGTCCAAAGAATTGGCAAAACATGTTAAGACAAAAAGGACGTCTCCTAATTCTTCTTCTAATTCTTTACTTTTTTCTGTGGATTTCTTTTGTTTTTCTCCATAATGATGGTTGATTTCACGAGCCATTTCACCAACTTCTTCGGTAAGTCTCGCTTGTAAACTTAACGGAGAAAAATAGCCCTCCTTAAACTGGGATATGTATTCATCCACACGCTTTTGAATATCTTTCGTTGTATAGTTCACGTTATCCGCTCCCTTTTATCTGTAGCATCTCTATAAATGGTAGCCAAAAGGGCGCGATTTGACAAATTTTTTTATTTAAAAACTTAGAATTGCCCGTTCATTAAGAAAACTCTATAATGGGAAACGTATGACATTTATGGAGGTGAGCAGGCATTAAAATCTTCGGATTGCGTCTTAAAAATATTTTATTCATTTTAATTGGTTCTGCTATTTTTTCATTTGGTCTTGTTCATTTTAACATTCAAAATGAACTCGGCGAGGGAGGATTCACCGGTATTACATTATTGCTCTTATACTTATTCAACTGGGATCCTGCCCTTATGAATATTATTCTCAATATTCCAGTGTTAATTATAGGCTGGAGAATACTTGGACGTAACACATTCCTTTATTCATTAATAGGCATCCTTGCTGTTTCCCTGTTTATTAGAGTTTCCCAGATATATATGATTGAGTTTAATTTATCATCTGATCTAACGTTAGCTTCTTTATTCGCAGGTGTCTTTATCGGTGTCGGTTTAGGCATTATCTTTCGTTATGGAGGAACTACAGGGGGTGTCGACATTATCGCTCGCCTAATCAATAAATATTTAGGTTGGAGTATGGGGCGAGCCATGTTTATATTTGATGCGATCGTTATTTTTGTTTCCATCATTACTTATTTAAATCCGATTAAAGGGATGTACACACTAGTAGCAGTTTTTATTGGCGCTAAGGTTATCGATTTTATTCAGGAAGGAGCCTACGCTGCACGCGGTACAACCATTATCTCTGGCAAAAGTGAAGAAATATCTCAAAAAGTTATGCAGGAAATGGATCGCGGCATTACTATACTCGAAGGACGCGGCTCATTCTCCGGTGAAAAAAGAGATGTCCTTTACTGCGTCATTGGAAAAAATGAAATTGTACGATTAAAGAGCATCATAGATCACATAGACCCCCATGCTTTTGTGGCCGTAAGTCATGTTCATGATGTTATGGGCGAAGGTTTCACGCTGGATGAAAATAAAAACCCAATCAGTGACTAAATTTTAAATGAGTCCATAAAAAATGCCCCGCTTCCATTGAGAGGCGGGGCATAACTAATTATTATTCTTCTCCCATTCCAAAAAACATGAAGATGAAGCGAAGCAGTTCCGCTAGAGCTACAAGCGCGCCAGCTACATAAGTCATAGCCGCGGCATTTAATACCTTCTTAGTCGGACGTTCTTCCTCGTTTCTAATAACTCCCGTTGAGACCAACTGAGTCATAGCTCGATTAGAAGCATCAAATTCAACAGGCAGCGTCACCAGCTGGAAAAGCACAGCAAAGGCAAAGAACACAATCCCTGCAAAAATTAAGCCGGTCATTTGAAGAAGAGCTCCACCAATGATTAAGAAAATGGAGATGTTTGATCCGAAGCTTGCAACCGGTACAAGCGCACTGCGGAAACGTAAGAACGCATAATCCTGAGCGTCCTGAATCGCATGCCCAACTTCGTGAGCAGCAACGGCGGCTCCCGCTGCAGAACGACCATGGAAATTATCTGTAGACAAGCGTACAACTTTAGTACGAGGATCGTAATGATCAGATAACTGTCCTCTGACTTCTTCTACAGCCACATTAAACAGACCATTATCATCTAATATTTTTCTAGCTACTTCGGCTCCTGACATGGATGAAGAGATAGCTACTTTTGAATACTTTTTGTAGGTGCTCTTTACTTTTGACTGAGCCCAAATAGGAATTATCAAAATTAGGGCAAAGTAAAGAATAAAACTCATCATGGTTCATTCCTCCGTCTTGGATGTAAATAAAGTTCTTAGGTCAATTTTAGTCAAACCAGCTGAAAAAATCAACTATTTTCTCTCCTAACTGACCCTTTCACAATGGTAATGGCTTGATATTTCCTAAAAGCTACATAAGCCAGCGTTATTAATATTGTACCTCCAATAATCGACACCGTCCATAATAATGCATCCATACTTAAAGCAGGCACAGCTTCAGGCAGCTGATTCAATTCTACTGCAATAGTTTCGCGGATTTGCTCGGAATCTCCCTCTGCAAGTTGCGAAAGTTGTTCATCGATAGGAATTAACTGATCATAAGAATAGTACGTGAGAAGGCTCGGAACAACTTTTTCCCATTCGCTTTGAAGCTCTTCCTCTGTTAAGTAATGAATGTCAACCAGACTATTTTTGTAGTTAAAAACGATGGTATTTATACTCTCCACATGGTTGTTAGCGCTTACCGTTTCAATAAAAGTAAGCAATTGATCAACCTCAACAGAATTATTTCTCTGCTGGCCAAACCCCACTGATTGAAGCAATTCTTTCCCTATCTCCTCTTTTTGAGGAGATAGGGTCTCCATATAGTTTTCCAATTCAACCCTTCGGTTATTCAATGCTTTGCCCGCTAATTCATATTTTCCATCCTGTATAAGAAGCTTGTACTGCAAGAAAAAGGATGTCCAATCTTCTGAATGTCCAGATAGGTAAAGGTGCTTATTCATCGGTGTGAGTGTGAAAATAACGGAACATAGTAAGACCAATATTGCCCGTCCCATTCCACTTCTCCCCTCTCTTAAAAAGTCTTATAGAGAGTCTATGAAGAAGGGGAAGAATTTAGACCGCTTGAGTTCTTCTGTGAAACCAGATAAGCGACCCCTATACATCCCAAGCTTAACCAAAATGTGAAATATCCGATCTGATCCATATGCTTCATAATCGCAGGGTATACAGGCATTTGTTCAAAAACATAGTCAATGACGTCATTGTGCAGTGTCCATATGGCTGCAACTACAATGTGCCTCATAGTTATAGAGTAATACGGAGCATATAAAAGACCCTGGAATGCCATCGCAGCGTGAGACACGATAAGCATATAACCTGTCCAGGGGAGAGAGCCGAATTCAACAAAAGTTAACCAGTTCATAACAACGGCCCATAGTCCATACTTGAGAAGGGTTATAAGAGCTAGTGCCTCAATATATGGCACATTCCTATTGAAGATATAAAACCCTAAGAAGATTGTAAAAAACAGGCTGGCTGTTGGGCTGTCAGGAACAAATATTAAAAACTTAGGTTCTGTAACAGCTAACTGACTACCATACCAAATATACCCGTATATCGTCCCAAGAAGATTGACGATAAACAGTAAGATTAAAAACCCACGATCCTTGAGTATGTAGGAGACTAATTCTTTCAACCTTGGTTCCCCCTATATAAATTAAGCCGCGCTCCTTGAGCGCGGCTATAATTTCAAAACTTATTCGTTTGAGCCTTCTCCTGAACCTTCACCGGATCCTTCGCCTTCAGAAGAACCTTCTCCTGAACCTTCACCGGATCCTTCGCCTTCAGAAGAACCTTCTCCTGAACTTTCGCCGGATCCTTCACCTTCAGAAGAGCCTTCTCCTGAACCTTCACCGGACCCTTCGCCTTCAGAAGACCCTTCTCCTGAACCTTCGCCTCCGCCTGAGCCAGCGTTAGCAATGAATTCAGCTAATACTTGCAATTCTTCGTCAGAACCTCCGAAAACTCCTGCCGGCATTTGCCCGATTCCATTTACAGCAATATCTTTAATTTGGTCTACGGATAACTCAGCGTCAATTAAAGATGGATAATTACCTTGCCCTTGTAAAGAGTCACCATGACAGCTTAAACAGTTAGCTTCATATAAAGCGTAGCCTTCGCCTGACTTATCGATCTCTGACTCTACAGCTTCTACATTGACTCCATATTTTTCAGAGCGGGTTTCATAGTCCGCGTGTTGAACCGATTCATATGTCAGCCAGAAAGTTGCAATAAATCCAAGTAGCATTAATCCGACAGCAATCGGCCTTTTATGTGGACGTCGTTCAGGACCTCTGTCAAGAAACGGCGCCAGTAATAAAGCTCCAAAAGCCAGTCCTGGCATAACGATTGCACCAAGTACAATAAATTCTCCACCAGCAAATTCATATTTCAAGAATTGGTATAAAAATAAGAAATACCAGTCCGGCAATGGAATATAACCTGCGTTGGTTGGATCTGCCTGTTGCTCTAAAGGTGACGGGTGAGCAGCAGTCAGAATAAGGAAACCGATTAGAAAAACGGAACCTACGAGCCATTCCTTAAGAAGGAAGTTAGGCCAGAACGCTTCGGTACGGCCTGGATACTCTGAGTAGTCTTTTGGTAAATTGGCTTTTGATTCGGCGGTAATTCGTGAGTCACCGACGAACTTCATCCCTTTTCCCCTATGCACAGCTTTCCCTCCTTTTTTAACTTACATTTTATAGTGGACCGGAAATTCCTTGTTTACGGATTAAAATAAAGTGAAAGGCCATTAATCCGAACAATGCGGCCGGCAAGAAGAAAACGTGGATCGCAAAGAAACGGGTAAGGGTTTGAGCCCCAACGATCGATGGATCACCCGCAAGCAGCGTTCGTATCGCATCTCCTATAAATGGTGTTGCAGCAGCAATTTCAAGACCTACTTGAGTAGCAAAATATGCTTTGTTATCCCATGGAAGCAGGTATCCTGTAAACCCAAGACCAAGCATAACGAAGAACAATAGAACTCCGATTACCCAGTTTAATTCACGAGGTTTCTTATAAGCGCCTTGGAAGAATACCCGTAACGTATGTAAGAATAACATTACGATAACAAGACTCGCTCCCCAGTGGTGCATGCCACGGACGATTTGACCGTATGCTACCTCTCTTTGTAAATAATAAACGGATTTCCAAGCATTCTCAATATCTGGTACATAGTACATAGTCAGGAACATCCCTGACAAGATTTGAATGACTGTAATAAAAAAAGTCAATCCTCCAAAACAATAAACAAAAGCTGAAAAATGGTGGGCTGGGTTAACGTGCTCCGGAACTTCGTGGTCGGCGATATCACGCCACAAAGGTGTAATATCAACACGCTCATCCACCCAATCATAAAGTCTTTGCAGCATTGTTAACTCCCCCCTCCTCTAGATTGTGCTTCTCCAAGGTAAAGCATGCCTTCTTCCACTTTGTGCTCAAAAACTGGAAGCGGCGCAGTTGGAGGTGTTCCTGGAACATTCACTCCATCCTTCGTGTAACGTCCACCGTGACATGGACAGTAGAATTGGTTAGGATAGTCTTCCTGTGAAGCCCAGTCAACTGTACAGCCTAAATGGGTGCAGATAGGAGAAAGTGCCACAATCTCATCATTTTCATTTCTGTATACCCAGGCTGTTTTCTGTACTTCCGATTCATACCAAGCATCTACCTGGTCAATGGTCCACTCCACTCTTGTTGGTTCATTTGTAATCTCATCAACAGAGGCAACGGAATGCATATCTCCGCCTTCTTTGGTTTGCAATACTGGATCAATTGCGAACCGAACCATTGGTGCAAGCATTCCGGCTGCCATGAAGCCGCCTACACCAGTCAGTGTGTAGTTCAAAAATTGACGACGGGATACTCGTTTTTTATCGCTCATTCTTTTCCCCCCTCTATGCTGTAATCCATATGACATGGATATTTTACACACAGTTTACTAGGACATTACCATGATAGCGCAATCTCAAGGCGCGGTCAATAAATTATCAAGGCTTGTCGTAACTTTTCTACTACCAGTATGCCTGGATTAGTTCACTGATTTGTTCCGCTTGTTCTTTTACAAAAGATTGTGTTTCTGTGGATTGAATATTCCCACTTTGTATAGCTGGGACCCATAACAATTTTCCTAGGAGTTCCTCCTCACATTTTTTCCATTTAGCATCAAACGTGAAAAGAAATACATGTGCAAAAGGCTGTTTTCTAAATTGACTAATCCAGCTGTTCAACCTTGGCGCTTCCGTTTCTGCCGTACCGCTTATGTAATAATATTCAGGGGCTAAAAATATCCGTCCTCTGTATTCTTTCTCAATTAAATTAGTAAAGATTTGATTGATTTCCCTTTGAAATGCTTGTTTTCCCATTAGTTGGTCCGAAGCAGGATCAAAAGGAATCATAGGAATCAGCAGTGTATCGATATATTCTTTCTCAGGTAAATATTGCTTTATATCTTTCTCTGTCCATCGCACGTGTCATCTCCTGCCTTTCTTCTCTCTATTGTACTAGATTGTCGAAAAAATAAAAGTCAGGAGCGATAAAAAATGCTCCTGACTAGTGCATATTATAAGAAGGTATTTAAATCCTGTTTCAGGCTGCTTAATTCATTACACAATTCTTTAAATTTATTTCTTTCGCCCCCAATTAAAGCAGCATCAATCCTTCCTTCCAACTCTTTCTGTCTATGCTTTAGAAGGCTTAATGAAAGCAATCGTTCCGCTTCATTCTTATCGCGTTCATTCAAGTAATAGTCTTTTGGAAGGTAAGGATTTTCCTCTAATACAAGAGCGTATTTGGAGCTTTGCTGAGCATTATCGAAATTCATTTGAATATAGACGGGTTCATCTTGATTCATTCTCAAATCATGGAACGACTTCTCTGCATCATTGGTCATGACTTGCCCTTTATAAAATCGAAATGGGGGATCGGATACACCTTGAGCACTTATTTCCATACCTCTAGGACAAAACTTCACTTCCTGGACAAAATGCACACTGGACAATAAGGATTCATGATTCATCAAGTAATTAAGGATCCATACACTTTCCCGTTTTTTTAATTGATAATGATTTAGAAACCACCGGACGAAGTCTTTTTTTTCATCAACAGATATAGGTGTTTGCATATGCGCCCCTCCCGCGCCTCATTATTCAAATCATTCTTGCTCCATAAGCCTCGCCAAAAAGTCTTCAATTTCAGTATCCGCGGGGTCTATTGCTAAATATTCTCTAAATACTTCCCGGCCTTCCTTCATTCGGCCTTCTTCAACCAGGAAGTATCCATAGGCTTTTAAGAATGCTGTATCTTCTTTTAACGAAGGGTAAGCTTGTTTATATTGCTCATATGCTTCTTCAAACTGCTCCTCTTCTTCATAAGCCTGGGCAAGTTCCCACAGATAGTTAGGGTCTTCTTCTCCAAGAGTAATTAACTGATTAATAAGTTCAATAATGGCTTCATAGTCCGCATCTTCTTTAAAGTTCTCGATAAGGAATAAAACCGCTTCCTTATAACCTGGGTCCAATGCAACAGCTTCTCTCATCAGCCTGTAGCCTTCATCTTTGTTTCCTTGTTTGTGAGTTAACGTGCCTGCCAAATGATAGAGTTCTTTATTAAATTCGTCTTTTGCCAGACCTTTCTTAGCCATGTCCAAGGCTTCCTGAGGCATACCTTCTGAATCATAGGCTTGCGCAAGATGAGGATAAACCGAATGAAAATAAGGATCTTTATCGATTAACTTTTCCCAGACTTTAATGGCTATATCATTACGATTTGCCTGAAAAGCAACAAAACCATAACGGAACATAACATCCGGATTCTCTTCTTCAACGTTTTGGTAGTGTTCGAGTGACTGCTCAAATTCTCCATTAGCTGCATACGCTTCTGCCAAACGAGTAGCTACTTCTATATCTCCTATGACCGGCTGATGATGCATAGCGTTCTCGTAATAAGGAACACATTTTGAATATTCACCGTTTGAAAAAGCCAGTTCGCCTAAAGCAAAGTCGATAATGGCTGAATTAGGTTCCACTTGTTTAGCGATTAATAACTTTTGCTCGGCTACTTCGTACAACCCTTGAGCCTGGTATAAGTCAGCTAACTGAACAAGTACTTGCAGATAATCTTCATCTTCAGGCCCGAATTGATTTAGTAATTCTATTGCTTCATCATCTTCTCCTAAATCGATATGAATTTCTGCCATCATCACTTTCAATTCCTGCTCTTTTGGATAGCGTTGAATCAGTTCTTGAAGAACCATTTTCGCTTCATCCATCATCCCCCACTGAATATAAAGTTCTGCAATGGTAAAGCGTTCTTCTTCATCCGCTTCTGGTAGATATTGTGTGAGAGTCTCTATTGCATCTTCCGTCTTATGGGCTTCCATCTGACGGACTGCTTTTTGTATTTCCTCCATGATGACATCCTTTCTTTGTTAAACAAAGTGCTTGTGAAGTCTTACTTGAATGTGTGTGCCTGGTTTACGGTCAACCAAGGTTTGATTGACTTGCTTAACCTGCCCATTGACAATCGTTACACTTGGAACAGGATTATGATAAATGAATTTCTCTTGTTCATCAAATTTAGAACGTTGAGCCTTCCTAAACAAATTATAATCAGCCTGCCCACCTGATGTAAAACTACCGCGATTTGGAAATATTCCACTATCTTTTAGATTTTGAAACGAAACTATCTCATCATCCTGTAATTCTGATAACTTAATGATACCATACTGCATACTAAGTAATGACCATATTTCTGAATAGTTGTTCGACGTATTTTCAGAATCTTTGACACGGATAGTCAATGGAATTCTCTTGTGTGCCTGAGCCTGAACCAACCAATCCCAAGATACATCTTTCAAGTCCTGGGTCGAATCCACATCGATACATAAAAAGGGGCAGCCTTTCCTGGCAAAAAACCGGACCATCTCCGCTTTTACAAGCTTAGCATTTATGACTGGAACCACCATATAGTTTACTGGGATTCCAGATATTTTATTTAAGAATTCGTCATAATGATGCCGGTAGTCACGTAAGCTAGTCACTAGGTGTTGAATAAGTAATAGTGAACACCCTCTTTTTATGTAATTCTCGGCTGTGTCTTCCGGAGTAGAACTAAAGGAAATCGGCTCAAGGATATCAAGCATTACGTAACCAGGCATTGCGATAAAACCATCCGTATTCATACGAACATAAGGTTTAGTGCCTGCACGATTACGAACAAATTTCTCTCCACAAACCAGCCACTCCCCCCGCTCTCCTCCACCCTCTTTCTCTACATAAGCGCTAAACCAATAAGCTCCCATACGACTCAAACCTCCATCAGGCTTTTTATATCGTATGAGAGCATATTGAAAACTATGAAAACTATTTAATTGGACAGTTCGTTTAAATGATCAAAAAAAGTCGGGTAAGAGATATTAATACACTCTTTGTCCTCAATCGTTACTGAGTTATCACAAACGAGCGATGCGATCGCACCCATCATGCCAATCCTGTGATCTCCAAAAGAATCGATCTTCCCCCCTATTAAAGGAGTGGGTCCATGGATAATCATTCCATCTTCCTGGGGTTCTACTTGAGCTCCAATTGCTCTTAAGTTATTCACAACTGCTGCAATTCGATCGGTTTCTTTAAACCTTAACTCGCGCGCATCTTTTATAACAGTAGTTCCTTCTGCTTGAGTTGCAGCCAGGGCAACAATTGGTATTTCATCGATTAAATTTGGAATCATTTCTCCTTCTATCCTAACACCCTTTAGAGGAGAAGCTTCAACATGAATATCGCCCACTGGTTCATCGCCTACATAAGAATGGATGTTAGCTTCCACAGAAGCGCCCATGTGTTTCATAACCTGAATAATTCCATCTCTAGTAGAATTTAGCCCAACGTCTTTAATCGTGATCGCGCTATTAGAGCTTATGGCTGCCGCAACAATAAAAAATGCTGCAGAAGATATGTCTCCAGGAACTCTAAAATTAGAGGCTGTCGGCTGCTGCCCTCCCTGGATAGTAATCTTAGGACCTTCTACATCGATATTAATTCCAAATTGAGACATCAGCATCTCTGTATGATTTCTTGTTATTCCAAGCTCCACCACTTTTGTTTCTCCTTCAGCAAGCATCCCGGCCAGAAGAAGGGCAGATTTCACTTGTGCGCTCCTTACTTGTAAATGATGGGTTGCCCCTTTTAATTTAGTTCCCTCGAATGCGAGAGGCAGCACAGAGGCATGCTTACGCCCTGAAATACTAGCACCCATTTCGCGCAGAGGATGAACTACACGATCCATAGGACGTTTGGACAGGGAAGCGTCTCCGTATGCTGAAGTGAATAACGGCAGACCAGCCAATACTCCGCTCATTAAGCGGGCTGTGGTGCCTGAATTACCAAAGTTTACGGGGATTTCAGCTTCCTTTAAATGTGCAAGACCTTTCCCATGTACAGTCAACTCATCTCCTGACTGCTCAATTTGAACACCAAGCTGTCTAAATACTTCCACCGTTCGCATGCAATCTTCACCTGTTAAGAAGTTTGTAATTTGGGAGACACCTTGTCCCAAAGACGCAAATATCACTGCCCGGTGGGAAATAGATTTGTCGCCGGGTACAGTAAGACTACCTCTCAAACTTTTTTGCGGAGGATTTAACTCTATGGCTGACATATTAAACACCCCTTACTGTTGTACCATCACTTCATATTGATGGGCTTCAAGCACTTTTTTACTCTTCCATTGTTCGTCACTCTCAGCGAAACTAATTCTCAGTACGCCTGTGATCCCTTCACGAATTTCCAGGATCTGAATATTTTTAATACTAATTTCCTCATCGGCTAATAATCCTATAACATGATAGATAGCTCCAGGCTGGTCATGAATATCGACGTAAATATCATAAAAAGCAGGGATTGCGCCCCTGTCTCTTACAGGCAGTCCATCACGGTAATGCTTAGCATCTAAGAGATACTCATAAGTCCTTTCACTCTCTTCATTTTGTAAAAATTCTTTTACCTTGCCCATTTCCTTCATCCAATCATCCAGCATGGAAATTAGCAAATTACGATTCTGGAAGAAAATATCCTGCCAAAGTTTAGGGTTACTCGAAGCAATCCTGGTAATATCTTTAAATCCTCCGGCAGCCAGCTGTTCAATATAAGGATGAGTTTCCTGCCATTGTTTAGCCTGGTGGACCAGTGAAGAAGCAATGAGATGAGGAAAATGAGATATTACCGCTGTCATCTCATCATGCTCTTTTGTGGAAAAGGTTAAGAACCTTGCCTCCGTTTCAGAGAACAAGTCTTTCAGCCTTTCTGCCTCATGAACAGATGCATGGAGCGAAGGCGTAAGCACGTAGATAGCATTCTCAAACAAATGAGGCTTAGCAGCGGTGTATCCCTGTTTATGGGATCCTGCCATCGGGTGTCCGCCCACAAAAGAGACTTTAGAATGACTTAAGTTATTTGCCGCTTCCAGTACATTGTTTTTTACAGAAGATACATCCGTTACTAGAAGGGATTTAGAAAGCTCAATAGATTCTAATTGTTTTAAATATTGAATGGTTATAGAAATAGGAGTAGCCAGCACACACACATCCGCTTGTTTCACGGCTTCACTAAAATCATGTGAAGTACTATGAATCACTCCCTGCTTTCTGGCCATACTTATGGTTTCAGGATCCTGATCAATGCCGATAACATGGACGTTTTCTTTTTTTGAAACGTTCATAGCTAAAGAGCCGCCTATCAGTCCTAAGCCCACGATTAATACTGTCTGCTTCATTTACTTTACTCCTGATGCTAATTTCTGTTTCATTTCTTCCTGGATAACAGCCATGTCTTCTGAACGGCCAATTGTCAGACGGATTGTATTAGGAAGTCCCAATGCTTCTCCGGAACGCACAATAAATCCTTTAGCGAGCAGATGCTGGAACATTTCGTCACCACTGAACGGAAGATGGATAAGCAGAAAGTTGGCTTGTGAATCATAGTAGGATAAGCCATTTTCATCACAAAAATTCATGAGAGCATGTTTATTTTTTTTATTCTCTTCAAGCGACATCTGAAGAAATTGCTGGTCATCTAATGCTAAAATGGCAGCGGCCTGTGATACAGTCGTCGTGTTAAAAGGTTCACGAGAAGGTTCCAGCATGCGAATCACATCGGGATGACCCACTCCATATCCGATTCGCAGCCCCGCCAAACCATAAGCTTTTGAAAATGTGCGCAGCACAACAAGGTTCGGGTGGGTGTCTAATGCACCTAAAGAATCAAAATAGTCATCTGTTTCCAAATACTCATAATAAGCTTCATCTAAAACTACTAGAACATGGTCCGGGCAAGTATCCATGACCCATTTAAGCTTTTCACGCTCAATATGTACCCCTGTTGGATTATTAGGCGTACAAATCCATAGAACCCTCGTTTGATCATCGATCTGCCTTAGCATTTCCTCCAGGTCGTGATGACCCTCTACTAACGGAACCTCTCTCACTTCAGCACCTTCAATTAAAGCGTTGTGCCGATACTGTGGAAACGTAGGGGCAGCCATAATAGTATTAGCTCCAGGTTCTAAAAACGTACGGCAAATAATTTGTACAACTTCATCAGAACCATTCCCAAAAATAAGCTGATCCTCATTGACATTAATAAATTCAGCTACTTTGCTACGCACTGCCGCTGCATACCCGTCAGGATAAATCTCTAAATTAGCAATCAACTCAGGAAGTTCTTGTTTCACTTTAGGAGAAAAACCGAATGGGTTTTCGTTAGAAGCAAGCTTAACAATTCGCTCAAGCCCGTATTCTTTCTTTACTTCCTCTATTCCTTTTCCTGGTTTATAAGGTTTCATTTCTCTTAAAATGTCTTTAGCTTTCATACAGGACCGCTCCTCTCAACTCTTTAAATCCGGCCGAAGCTGTTTGGCTTCATAGTGATAGATGTGTTTAATTTGATGCTGAGCAGCATCAGTTTCAGCCGTTACCATCACTCGGATACATCTAGGTAAACTTCCGGGAACCGGGATTTCTCTCATACACATAACAGGGACATAAGTCCATCCTTTTATCTGCCTCAAGGATTTGGCGGGGAAACCATCATTCAAGTCCTCTGTTACTGTAAAATATACGGATACAACCTGCTCTGGCTGGATTTGATTCTGACTAATAAGATCGTTCATTAGTTCTACAGATTTGTCTATGATCTCTTCTGATCTATTTACTGACACTGTAGTAGCCCCTCTGATACCTCGGATCATGTGGCACTCACCTCTTTAATAAATAGATTCAAGTCTGTTTGTATTTCCTGATCGTTTAATCCGACGACACATGGAGAGCCGATCTGATTCAACAGTACATAATTAATTTTTTGATGAACGGTTTTTTTGTCCCATTTCATCCGTTTAAGCAAGGTATCTATCTCCAGGCTCTTAAGAATTTCAACAGGATAATGATTGGACTTCAACCACACGGCATAGCGGTCCACTGGCAGGGCTGCGTCCAGTTTCCTTTGACTTACTCGTAAAGCAAACCATAAACCGATACCGACAGCCTCACCATGAGTGATTTTGCCGTAACCAAGCTCAGCTTCTATCGCATGGGCCAGCGTGTGGCCAAGATTTAAATACCTCCGTATTCCTTTTTCACGCTCATCGCTCTCTACAATTCCAGCCTTAACCTTAATCCCTTTCATAAGGTCATCTTTTATTTGTTCACTCGAAAGATTACCTATCGAAACTGGAAACAGATCATTACACCATTCAGGGCTGCTCAGGAAGGCGTGCTTAATGACTTCTCCATACCCAGAGCGGATCTCTTCTGGTGGAAGAGTAAGCAATGTTTCGGTATCATAAATAACTTTTACAGGATTATAAAAGCTCCCTATAAGGTTTTTACCTTTCTGGTGGTTGATCGCAACTTTTCCTCCAACACTACTGTCATGCGCTAAGATTGTAGTAGGCATTTGTATAAAATCAATCCCTCTTAAATAAGTAGAAGCCACAAACCCGGCGAGATCTCCAACCATGCCTCCACCTAAAGCCAGGATTAAGGAGCGGCGATCAAGCTGAGCTTCTACACAGGCATTCAGTAATCGTTCATACTGTTCCATACTTTTAGATGATTCTCCAGCTGGAACTATAGTAGTGTGAGTATCAAACTCATTCCCTAGTCCACCGATTACGTCTTCCAGGTAGATATTAGAAACTTTATTATCTGTTATGATCAGTATTTTCTGATAATCACTGGAGATATAATTTAGCAGTTCGTGCCGAATTCCTTCGTCTATTATGACCTCGTAATCATGGGAGTTTGCATGAATAGTCAAAGAGCTCATCTAAAACTCCCTGACTTCCTTACGATAATCATCAACAGCACGTTTTAACCTAGGAAAGTAGTCTGATGGAAATTCTTCCGTAATAGCCTTAGCCAATTCAAAAGCTACAATATGCTCCATAACAACGGAGGCTGCGGGTACAGCACAGGAATCCGAACGCTCAATACTTGCATTAAATGGCTCTTTAGTATCGATATCCACACTTTGAAGCGGCTTATAAAGAGTAGGAATAGGCTTCATAACACCTTTGACCACAATTGGCATACCAGTGGTCATACCTCCTTCAAACCCGCCTAGACGGTTTGTACGTCTATAATAGCCACGTTCTTCACTCCAGAGAATTTCATCATGTACATCACTACCGTTCCGACGGGCTGCTTCGAAACCAATCCCAAATTCTACCCCTTTAAATGCGTTGATGCTCATAACACTCCCGGCAATTCTAGCATCCAGCTTACGGTCATACTGAACATAAGACCCAAGCCCAGGAGGCATACCTTCTACATAAACTTCAGCGACCCCACCGATGGTGTCTCCATCCTTTTTAGCGTCATCAATAGCTTTTTTCATTTTTTCAGCTGCGCTTTCATCAAAAGTACGCACAGGTGAATTTTCAGATATTTCCCTACGTTCCTTTAACGTCAGACTTTCATCTACATCACTTACGATGCCGGCAATTTCTCGTACGTATCCAGCCACTTCGATTCCAAGTTCACTTAGCAATACTTTTGCCACGGCTCCTGCGCCAACTCTGGCAGCTGTCTCCCTCGCAGAAGAACGTTCCAGAACATTTCGCATATCACGATGGCCATACTTCATGCCACCATTTAAGTCAGCATGTCCCGGTCTCGGTTTCGTTACTTTTCTACGTATTTTAGCATCTTCAGGAAGCGGATCTTCTCCCATGATATCGGTCCAGTGTTTAAAATCGTCGTTGTGGACTACCAATGTTATAGGTGAACCCATTGTATAACCATGTCGCACGCCACTAGTAATCTCTACTAAGTCTTTTTCAATCTGCATTCTTTTTCCACGGCCATATCCACCTTGTCGTCTTATTAAAGATTCATTTATCTGTTCGTTTAGCAAAGGTAAATGGGAAGGTACTCCTTCTATAATTGTTGTCAACTGCTTACCATGAGATTCACCTGCTGTTAAATAACGCATGGATAACATCCCTCCTGATCGTATAATGAACTGAGTTAATCTCAGCAATAAATTTTACGTACTACTATATCATACGCATAAACGTTTGTGTCCCAAAATTGTTCGAATTTTTATAAAAAGCCAATGGAAGCGTTTACCTAACTTTAACTTTCGTTCTTTTTATAAAAAAATGTGTCAAAGATTTCTAATTGGTATTTTTGCGGCGCAAATATTTGCTCAGTGCTCCCTGCAAAAAATATTCCTTCATTTACAAGAGACCGACTGAAATTCTCGTAAATTAGATGCTTAGCTTCCTCTGTAAAATAGATTAACACGTTCCTGCAAACATTAAGATCACAGGAAGGGATGTAAGGATCAGCCAATAAAGACACAGCTTTTTAAACCATCATTGAGTTTGTAGGCGGCCCCCTCCTTGAGAAAGTACTTTCTTTTTATTCGATTAGGCACTTCTTTTAATGATCTTTCAGGATAATCCCCTTGTTTAGCTTTCTCCAGAGCTCGAGCATCTAAATCTGCAGCAATGATCTCAATATCTTGTAAAGAAAGGAATTGATTAATAATCACAGCCAGCGTATAAGGTTCTTCCCCAGAGGCACATGCTGCACTCCATATTCTTAAGCGGTCTTTATTTTGCAGAAGATGTGGAAGAACCTTATTTCCAAAAATTATAAATCGCTTTCGATTACGATAAAATTTTGAAACGTTTATGGTCATTCTGTCTAATAGCTCTTCAACAAGTGTGGCTTTGAACGAAAGGAAGAATAGTAATTTAGAAATGTAGAATATTCACGTTTATCCCGCAGCGAAGTTAATCTTCGTTTCATTTGCGCTTCTTTATAAAGGGAGAGGTCAATACCCGTTTGTTTACATAAAAGTTGAACGAAATCTACATAATCCTCTTTCATACCCCGGACTCCTTATCCTATCTAAATCTATTCTTTATCATTCATCGGCAGAAGACTCCCTCTTCAAGCGCCGTGTCGAAGACCGGTGGTAAGGGGGAGATGAATGCCGTCGCCGTAAGGCGAATGTCTGTGAATATTCTCCCTTCCGTGATATCCTAAATCAAGAACGTACGTTCCTGATTAGGGGGGGGAAAAGGATGAGGCATAAAGCGTATAACTTTCGTATCTATCCAAATAAAACCCAAGAATCGCTCATCGCTAAGACAATCGGTTGCGCTCGTTTTGTCTTCAATCATTTCCTCTCTGAATGGAGCAGTGCCTACAAGGAAACCGGAAAAGGTTTGAGTTACTCTACTTGTTCCAAACAACTACCCAAGCTTAAAAGAGAATTCCTTTGGTTAAAGGAAGTGGATAGCACGGCCATCCAAACGTCGGTCAAACATCTTTCTGACGCTTATGAACGGTTTTTCAAAAAGC
>NZ_JBQQCN010000005.1:0-187515 GCF_052246795.1 Halobacillus sp. K22
CTCGAAAACTGACATTTTCCGTTAGATAGCGGTGTACGGCCAAGTGTTTTTCTTGGGAAGTAAGTTTGGACATATGGTGGATCCCTCCTAGGTTTCGTGAGGTGTCCAACATTTGGGGGTCATTACAGGAGTGAAACGAGCGAGGAAGCTCACCATTCCCCCATAGGAAAGCGAGTTATTTACCCCTTCCAACATAGAGTAACGGCCTCGATATATCTCGAAACTGAGTCTTCCAGAAACGGGAGCTTATTTGGAAAAATAGACAGAGAGATTTACTTGAGCTAAGAGTTTGATAAGAAGGCAATGCCTTCGGGAGTGATTTGGGTGCCGGAGCGTCCCCGTTTAATCGTTACATATCCGCGGGCTTTCAAATTCTCCAGTATTCTTCTTATCTGCTGTTCTGTTAAATGCAGAGTGCTGTGGTCAAGGCTTTCATAAATTTTTTTCCGACTGGCATTCGTGAAAGAATCATTTAACTCCTTAACCACAGTTAAAATCTTTTGATTTAACCTTTCATCCATAACACTTTCCGAGTTAGGGCGGGACTGTGCTTTCGGTCTCTGGAAAAACTCTTTACCTGGTAAATCTTCCATAGTAATGATCGGATTCTCGGATACGGTAATTAGATACGAGATGGTATTTTTTAATTCCCGGATGTTTCCGTACCAGTCATAGCGCATCAATTCGTTCATTAAAGAAGGATGAAACTCTTGATCCTGTCTTTGGTTCACTTGTAAAAATTGTCTTACCAGTGCAGGGATATCAGCTTTACGTTCCCTTAAAGGAGGAACATTTAAAAATAGTACTTTCAACCGGTGGTATAAATCCTCTCTAAATTCTCCGTTCTCGATTAAGTCCAGTAAATTTTTATTTGTAGCTGCAATAATCCTCACATTAATCGGGATCGTTTTAGTACCGCCGATTTTCCTTATCTCCATTTCCTGAATGACCCTCAGCAGTCTCGCCTGCAGTTTTAAGCTGATGTCTCCAATTTCATCCAGGAAGATCGTTCCGCCATCCGCCTGTTCGAATAACCCTTTCTTTCCGCCTTTCTTGGCCCCGGTAAATGATCCTTCTTCGTAGCCAAATAATTCACTCTCCAGCAAATCCTCAGGTAAAGCACTGAAATTAACGGCGAGAAAAGGTTCATAGACACGTTCTGAATGGTGGTGAAGGGCATGCGCAAATAATTCCTTTCCAGTGCCGCTTTCTCCTTGAATCAATACGGGCAGCTCTGTACTTGCTAATTGCCTGGCTATTTTTTTCGCTTGCTGGATAGCGGGGCTGGTTCCCAATATATGATCGAAGGAATGTTTAGCAATATATCCTGTCTTCAGCAACTGCTTACGCGCGGCTTTTTCCATGTTAATGGTTTCATCCGTGTTTTTAAAAATGAAGATGACATTCTCGCTTTCTTCCCATTGCACGCGATAGATCATCAGATTATACCCATTGATGGTAAAGTACTTTCCCTCCTCTTGGGGATTCGATAAAAATTGAAGCAGTTTGGTATCTTTGAATAACTGAGGCACTGTTCTTCCAATAGCGTGAGTACTGGATATACCGCTGTATTCTTGAATGAAGGGATTAAAAACTGTTACCTTTCCGTGTCTGTCAATCGCCATCACTCCGTCGTTCACTCCATCTACGACCTGCTGAAGGTGATGATTTAACAACTCAGTCTGGCGATTCATATCAGCAAGCTTTTTACTGAGTTCGATAATCTTACCGGTGTAACGACTGGAGATTGTTCCGCCCAGCAGCTGTTTAAGTTCAAAATGATCCAGTATTTCGATTAAGGTGGTAATATCAATTAATCGAACACCAATATCAATAATCGTCTTTACGGAAGAAGGGGCAAAAGTAATTTCTCCAGGGGTAACGGCCGTTTCAATTTTTTTATCTGATTTTTTGCCGGGATAATATGGAAAGTAGGAAAGGTGATTCATGCCGATTTTTTTCAGAGTATCGATCGTTTCCTCTGCCATTTGCCGCGTATCGTTCACGCAAAGAACAGAAGTTCCTTTCTCAAGTTCAAACAAACGATCTATGTGCTGGTAGTTCATTGTTCTGCGAGCTGTCCTACATGGAGATGAAGTTGAAACAATGGGGGAGGCTTCTTCTTCAACTAAGTAGGAAGAAAAAATAATGAGGCGGTTATTTAATTCCTCCGGTACATACTCATCGACGGCGTAGCTTGTGATCTGAATAAACTCCCCCAATAGATCTTCAAGTTGTTCATGTAAGGCCAATTTAGTTTCAGGTGTGCCTGTGATCAGAGTTAAATGATTATTCATGTAAACCTTCCTTTTGATGATAATTAGTTGTTATTATAACACCCAATTACAACCAAAAGTCGTTTTTTGGATAATTAAATACTTAAATATTCAGAATTTGAGGTTGGCATGATTTTTGCATGTAACCAGGGGAGAGGAAAAAATAAAGGAGGAACTTGTAATGGATAACAAGAAAAAAGGATTCGAAATGCCGCACACATACGTGATTATCTTTTTCGTAGTATTACTGGCGGCGGTCCTTACGTATCTCATTCCTGCGGGGATGTTTGAAACGAAGGAAGTTACTTATGAACATTCGGGTGCAGAGGAGACGCAAACGGTCTTAATCCCTGGAAGCTTCAACGTGGAAGAGGGATCCAGTGAAGGTACCAGCTTATTTGAACCCGGAGGAGGAGCCGGTTTATTAAATTATGTGTTTGAAGGGCTAGTTTCTGGAGATAAGTGGGGGTCTGCGGTAGGAGTCGTTGCTTTTATACTTATTATTGGCGGTGCCTTTGGAATTATTATGAGAACTCGAGCTGTTGAAGAAGGCATCTTATCCGTTATTGACAGGACCAAAGGGAAAGAAGTTCTGATTATTCCAGTTATGTTCTTCTTATTCTCTTTAGGCGGAGCGGTTTTTGGAATGGGAGAGGAAGCTATCGCTTTTGCTATGATTCTTGTTCCGCTTGTCGTCGCCTTAGGATATGATGCGATCACTGGGATCATGATTACGTATGTAGCAACACAAATCGGCTTTGGGACCTCCTGGATGAACCCATTTGGAGTAGCTATTGCTCAAGGTGTATCCGATGTGCCTGTATTATCCGGCACACCATTCCGGTTTGTAATGTGGCTGGTGTTTACAGCGGTTGGAACATTTTATACTTGGAAATACGCGAGCAAAATTAGAAAAGACCCGACGCAATCCTTATCCTACGAGTCTGATCAATACTTCCGTGATGACTTTGATCATCAAGACATGACTGTTAAATTCAGAACAGGACACATGCTTGTATTGCTTACTGTCGCTGCAGGTATTGGCTGGATTATTTGGGGAGTTATTCAGCACGCGTACTATATTCCCGAGATTGCGAGTCAGTTCTTTACGATTGGTCTTGTAGCTGGGATCATCGGGGTAATTTTTAAATTGAATAATATGAAAGTAAATGATATTGCTGAAGGATTTGCTCAAGGAGCGAAAGACCTGCTTCCGGCTGCCCTGGTCGTTGGTATGGCAAAAGGTATTATCATCATTCTAGGTGGAGATGATCCAACCACGGCTTCTGTACTGAACACAATTCTGCACTCGGCTGGTCAGTTGTTTGAGGGAGTACCGGAAGTTATTTCTGCCTGGCTTATGTTCCTTTTCCAATCTATCTTTAACTTCTTTGTCGTATCTGGTTCAGGTCAGGCTGCTCTGACGATGCCTTTAATGGCACCACTTGCAGATATTGCCGGAGTAAGCCGCCAAGTAGCCGTACTTGCCTTCCAATTAGGAGACGGATTAACGAATATTATCGTTCCGACATCTGCCGCCTTAATGGGAACACTTGGTGCTGCTCGGCTGGATTGGGGAAAGTGGTTCACGTTTATTATTAAATTCCAATTACTCATGTTTGGTTTGGCGAGTGCGTTCATTATCACGGCGGTATTGGTTAATTTCACTTAAGGATACAGGAGGTAGTTATGATGATTACATTAATTAAGAATGCAGCCCTATATACTCCTGAGTTTTCAGGTAAAAAAGATGTCCTGATCGCTGATCAGCGAATTGCAGAGGTAAGTGACTCTATCGATATATCAAGCAACACCAATTCTGTCCGGGTAATCGAGGCGGAAGGTAAAGCGTTAACTCCCGGCTTTATAGATGGTCACGTGCACATTACGGGAGGAGGCGGAGAAGGGAGTTTCCGGTCCCGCACTCCTGAATTAAAACTGACCGATGCGACTAAAAATGGAGTTACGACTGTTGTCGGTGTGATTGGCACAGATGGAACCACCCGGACAATGACTAACTTAGTAGCGAAAGCGCGGGCTCTGCAGGAGGAAGGCCTTTCTTGTTACGTTCATACCGGATCCTATCAGGTTCCAGTTAAAACGCTGACAGGTAAAATTGAGGATGACATTATTCTGATGGATATTATTATAGGCGCGGGCGAAATTGCCATCGCTGATCACCGCTCTTCACAGCCCACGGTGGAGGAGTTGGCAAAAATCGCTTCTCAGGCAAGGATTGGTGGCATGCTTTCTGGAAAAAAAGGAGTAGTTAACATTCACTTAGGCGACAGTAAAGATGGCTTGTCTCTTATTGAAGAAGTCGTTGCCACCACAGATATTCCAATAAGTCAATTTTACCCTACCCATATAAACCGGACGAAGCAGTTATTTGAAGATGGCATCGACTATGCACTAAAAGGCGGGTTTGTAGACTTCACCACAAGTACCATTCCTAAGTTTATTGAAGATGGCGAGGTGAAAAGCAGTGAGGCGCTGAAGCGGATGCTCGACCGGGGCGTTCCTGTGGAACAGATGACTTTTACATCGGATGCGCAGGGAAGTCTGCCGGATTTTGATGAAAAAGGAAACCTTGTCGGTATGAAGGTAGGCAAAATCCAATCCCTTTTTGAAGCATTTAAAGAAGCGGTCAAACAGCATGGTGTCCCTTTAGAAGATGCTTTAAAGGTTATTACCTCGAACCCTTCTCGTATTTTAGGGCTTCATAATAAAGGAAGCGTTGAAGCTGGAAAAGATGCTGATCTTGTATTAATGGATTCTGAAGATTTAGAAATTCATACAGTATTCTCTAAAGGACAGGAAATGATAGCGGACGGAGAAGTGCTGGTGTACGGTACGTTTGAATAAATCAAGGAAGAAATACCTCGTGACTTTATAGACTGAGCTCAAAAAAATGCTTAATATTCTTTTCATATGGTATTCTTAAATTACTAGATACTAGATGAAAGGATTGCCAATGAAGTGAAAATCCTATCGAAACTAATAAGTTTTACCGTATTCATAGTGACGCTCGGACTGGTAGTCTATATCCTGATTCCAGAGATTGAAAAACAATGGCCCGGATCTCCCTTTGTAAAAAAAGATGTACCGGTGCCTGAGGAACTTCATCCCAGAGTAGAAGAATATAAAGAGAAGCTGGTAGCTCTAACTGCAGAACAGGGAATAGAAATTGCAATCACGGAAGGACACCGCTCGATTGAAAGTCAAAATGAGCTTTATGCACGAGGACGCTCCGAAGAAGGCCAAGTGGTGACCCATGCCAAAGGAGGCGAATCCTACCACAATTATGGCCTTGCTATCGACTTTGCCCTGAAAACGGATCATGGTGTGGTTTGGGATATGGAAAGAGACGGCAACGGCAATGGACAGTCAGACTGGATGGAAGTCGTGGCGATTGCGAAAGATCTTGGTTTTGAATGGGGGGGGGACTGGTCGAACTTTAAAGATTATCCCCATCTGCAAATGGACTTTGGTTTAACGATCCGAGATTTGAAATATGGGAAAAGACCGAACGTAGCGGAGTATGCAGATAACTAAAAATAGCACTAGTCATTTTCACAGATAAGCTCCCGATACCGAAAGACTCAGTTTCGAGATAATGGTTATGAGGAAGGTCCTCCGGGGGACGATTTCGCTTTCCGCGGGCATGTGCTGAGCCTCCTCGAGCAAGCTCTGCGGGGTCTCACCGATCATGTTCATCCCGCAGGAGTCTCCATCGTCCCCCTCCGGACCTTGCCAAATCAGCAATTCGAAACTACTTATGATGTCTTCTAGATAAGCAAAAAGAGCACGGGAACGTGGCACTTTTTCATGCTATAAATATGTGGAATAGCCTGTCATAGAAGCATTTAATACCAGTTAAGAAGGAAAGCATTCTCTCTTATAAAAGGGTCCGTTATTCTACTTGGGCTGGGTTGGTGGGGAAATGATGAGACTCCCATGGGAGAAGGGACTAGGTGAGATCCCGCAGGGAGTGAAACGAGCGAGGAAGCTCACCGTTCCCCCATAGGAAAGCGAGTTATTTCCCCACCATCCCGCTCCTCATTTCGTAACGGGCCCAATATATCTCGAATTTGAGTCTTCAACTATCCGGCCCTATTGTTTAATAATCTTTATAAAAAAAGTCACAAATAATCTTGCCATAATAAAAGCAGTGTCCCCACTCATTGGAGACACTGCTTTTTATTTACTGCTGATACGTTTCATAGGGTTTGATCATGGCGTGAATGGTTTCTGTATAAGGCATGGACAGCCCGACTTCACTCCCAAGTCTTAATGCTCCGCCATGAAGATGTTCGACCTCAAGCGGCAGGCCTTTTCTTCGATCCTGATGCATGGAAGAAGTCATTTCATGGTCAAGTTTACGCAGGTTTTCAAACGCTTTCTCTGCCTGCTCATCTGTTAAGTTTACTTGGTGAGCATTAGCAAGTTCCTTCATTTCGAACAGAATGCGTTCAGCAATACGGAAGGTCTGAGGATAGGAACGGATCTCCCCGATTGGTTGATTAACAGCCGTCGTAATGCCGGAAAAAGCAGAAATGAACATATACTTTTTCCACATATCTTCTAGGATGTTCGGGCTGGTACTCCCATTAAGATTCGACTGGTTACAAGCAAAAGCAAGCTCTTCACATAGGGATTGCTGGGAAGGGTGCAAAGGTCCAAATACAAGATCGTGAAACTCGCTGGAATGCACAACATGTCCTTGTTCATCAAGGGTGGCAATAATATAGGAAAGACCGCCGATGACGGCTTCTTCGCCCAGTTCTTTCTGCAGAATACTAATGTGCTCCATGCCATTCAGAACTGGAAAGACTTTGGCTCCCTTTTGAACCAGCTGCTTCAGCCAATCGATCGTTCCGTGAAGATGATAGCCTTTGACAGCGAGAAAGACTAAGTCGGCATCCTCTATTTCTTCCGGGCTTCTAGCAATGACTGGTTCGGAAACGGTATAATCTCCCATTTTACTATGTAACTGTAATCCGTGTTTCTCCAGTTGTTCTGCTCTTCCTTCTCTTACAAGGTTAACAACTTCGTGTCCAGCCTCTTGCCAGCGTGCCCCAAAGTATGCCCCTAAAGCACCTGCTCCTAATACAACGATTTTCATTTCCTCCACCTCCAATAAATTGTAATTCTATGATAGCACGTCTGCTTAATGACTACACTTAAAATGGAAAGACATGTAATCACAAAAAACCCCCAATACTTATTGAGGGTTTTTAGTAGTGAAAGAAGATGTGACTACACGCGTCATTTCCACTAAATCTTTAATATACTCATCCAGATAATGGATCATGTCATTTGATTTCACACTTTTCATCACTTCATAATAATGATCTTCACTGTTGAAAACGGATTGCGCCATAAGCAATTCTTCATCTTCTTCGACGTCCATTAAATTGAGTACACCCATAGAGCCTTGTCTGCCTGTAAGCATATTGGAAAAATAGACATGATGGGAAATGGTGCCGTGAGATTCCAGGATATCGCCGCTTTTCCTAGTCATTTTCACGAATTTTTCCACGTTCTTTTTTTTGACTCTAAAAAAACAAAGTACTGTATACATAGACGCATCCTCCTCTATTGTAGAAAGATTGATAAATACATTTTCTGGTGTGATTAGATGCTTCTATTTCTTAGCTAGCTTTGCTCTTTTATCCGTGCCAGAGGAAACTCCAGCATCTATTAAAAGCACGATAGCTGTAGTCGTATGCATAATCCAGCCAATGAATGGGATGACTCCTATGGCACTTGTAACAAGACCAAGGATACTACCGACGAAAAAGCGGTTTTCCCTAATGGATACTACCAGAGTGATTAAGTGAAAAATAAACATGAATAGAAGGGGAGCCCATCCATTCCCTAACACAAAGGCGCCGCCGGCAATAGGAATGGCCAAAAATGCTTCACAGGCTCCTGTTATCCATTTTAATAGTGTTGATGTTTTCATAATGAGATCCTGCTCCTTATCAAAAAATCTGTCCTAATTGGACTTCGTGCAGCAGTATCTTAAGCTGAAGCCTCTAGGTATATTCTATCAAATCAAACGCTTTTGTCCATACAAGTGTTAGTATTGAAGAATTAAACTGCCCTGGACTTACTCGTTAACACACTACATAGAGGGAAATACCTGTTGTTTATACGATAAAGGAGTCTTCACATGAAAGAAGCCTTGCGACCGTGACATCGCAAGGCGCCTTCCTTCTGCTCAAATGTGTAAGCCATCTAATTAAACCCAGCGGGAATGAAATGGGGGAACATCTCATCTTTTAAAAAACACAATATATTTCTTAACAAACCTTCTTAATTAGTGGATGCTTTTTGCAGTTTTTGAATCATCTTCAGAGACTTTCCTGTCCCAATAGCTACTGATTCCAGAGGGCTTGGAGCCATGTGCACAGGTACGGATATTTCATTTGATAGCCATTCCTGCATACCGTTTAATAAAGCACCGCCTCCCGTAAGGATGACTCCATGATCAACAATATCGCCGCTTAGTTCTGGCGGGCAATCCTCAAGTGTAGCTCGAATGGTTTCCAATAACTGTTCCAGGGACTCTTTAATGGCCGATTGTACTTCAGTCGATTTTAACTCGATCGTTTTCGGAAGGCCGGTAACCATGTCGCGCCCACGAACATCCATGGTAACTTCAGGATGGTCAATTAAAGCATAGCCAATTTCCATTTTAATTTCTTCTGCTGTACGTTCACCTATTAACACATTATACGCTTTCCTTACGTAATGGATAATCTCTTCATCCATTACATCTCCACCAGTACGTATGGATTTACAGGATACAACGCCGCCAAACGAAATAATGGCAACTTCGCTTGTCCCTCCCCCGATATCAACTATGACATTCGCAATTGGTTCATCAACTGGCAGATCGGCACCGATGGCAGCGGCAATGGGTTCTTCAATTAAATGGACATTTCTTGCTCCATAACTTTTAACGGCATTATGAATAGCCCGGCGTTCTACAGAAGTAGATCCTGAAGGCGTACAGATAACCACTGTAGGTTTGCGCATGGACATACCTGATTTCTTGGATACCTTTTTCAAGAGCTCTTTTAACATTTGAGCTGTTAGGTCATAGTCAGCGATGACACCATCACGAAGCGGGCGTACAGGTATAATATGTTTAGGTGTTTTACCTACCATTTCCTTAGCTTCTTTACCTACGGCTACTACAGTTTGAGTTTCAGTGTTGTAAGCTACTACCGATGGCTCGTTTAAAAGCATACCTTTAGATTTAGAATAGATAAGTATATTGGCTGTACCAAGATCGATTCCAATTTCAGCATTTGAGAACATTAGGACGTACCTCCACAGGTGTCAAATTCTAGTTTATTTTATAAACTAATAGTAACGCTTTTTTGACAGAAGGTCGATACAAAAATCAATCTTTATAACAATGTAGTTTTATAGGCCTACTTCCATGTATAATATAGGCAACGAAAAAGAAGGAGTTTTATAATGGACCGTTTTTTAAAACATCATGAAATCCTGGAAAAATGTGAACGGCTCAATCAATCCTACGAAATTGACCCAGCTTTTTTTGATAACATCATAGATGAATTACTAGATAGTGAGGCTGAAACCGAGACGGTGATTTTACAAGGTTTTCAAAATCTGCTTAAAGAGGTTGATCATGAAATTAACCGTATGGAATCATTCAGTGGAATGGAAGCAAACTGTTTTAAGGGATGTGCATTCTGCTGCTACTTTCCAATTGTTCTGAGCCGGATGGAAGCGAAAATGATGTTTCGCTCCATCGAGCAATTTTCCGAGCAACGAAAGCATGCGATCTTTGAACACTGGGAACGATATTATAACCAGCAGGCTGAGAAGCTTGATACCGCTCTTGCTATGGATCCCGATGATCCGGCAACAAAACTTGAGTACAAAAAGCTCAACCTTCCGTGTCCAATGCTTGATCCGGAAACCCAGTTGTGTATGGCTTATGAGGTTCGTCCCATTCCTTGTCGTACGTATTTAAATTATAGCGATCCAACTGTCTGTGCGGAGAATCATATGCCTAAAGAACCTTTCAGCTACGAATTTTTGTACACCTATTATTTTGGGGCGATTAATGAATTAATTCAGGCTTTGTATGAAAATGGAGAAGACGTATTTGTTGATTATCCAAGTGATGCATGGAGCTATGATTTTCTTCCCGCATGGGTGAAAAGCTATAGAGAGGGGACATTGAATGAAATATAAACTCTTATCTTTGAATGTAGGACGCCCAGAGGTGTATGAGACAGAGCAGGGAGAGTTGGAAAGTGCCTACCGCAAAACCCCTGTTCAGGAAAGTACTTATTTAACGTTTTATAATTTTGAAGGAGATGAGCAGGCGGATAAGAAAAACCATGGAGGAAGAGATAAAGCCGTTTGTCTTTATCCTGCTCAGCATTATAAGAATTGGGACGAGCACTATGGTCAGTCTTTCTCTTATCCAGCTTTTGGCGAGAACCTAACAGTTGATGGAATTGATGAGCGTGAGGTTCATATTGGAGACAAATTCCAACTGGGGGACGCTCTCCTGGAGATCTCAGAACCTAGAAAGCCCTGTTATATTATTGCTCGTACTCACGGTATTAAAGATTTTCCTGCAAGAGTGATGGAAACGGGTTACACCGGTTTTTACCTGCGAGTATTGGAAGAAGGAAAAGTAACCCCTGGAAACTATATGACACTTGCGGAACGTCATCCGTCAGCGGTTACCGTCCAGGATGTAAATGATGTACGTTATCACGATAAAAATAATCCTGATAAACTTAAGCGTGTGATTGAAGTCGATGCTTTAGCCAGGGGGTTGCGTGATTCCTTGACTCAGCACCTGAATAAAATAAAGGAGGCGAGGTAACTGTGAATGAATGGATGGAAAAAGCATTAAAGCTTGCAGTAACCAACGTAGAAGAAGGCGGTCACCCTTTTGGAGCAGTACTGGTAAAGAATGGCGTATCCGTAGCAGAAGGTGTTAATGAGCTGCATAGGAAGCCGGATATAAGCGCACATGCAGAATTAGTGGCCATCCGAAAAGCTCAGGAAGACCTTCAGACCACAGATTTAAGTGATTGTACTCTTTATGCTAGCGGCGAACCGTGTCCCATGTGTTTAACGGCTGCTTACTTTGCTGGTATTAAAGAGATTCATTATGCGCAGACCGTCGAAGAGGCCTCTCAAGCAGGATTATCTTTATCAGGCAAGGTGTATGAAGAGTTAACAAAAACTAAAGACGCAAGAGAAATAAATTTTGTCCACGATCCTGTTCAGAATTCTGGGCTTGATGCGATGCAGCTGTATTCCAAGAAATTATAGGAATAAAGGGAGGCGAAGCTATGGATTTTGGTCATATTATAGAAGAGAAAATCAAGCAGTCCATGGAACGTGGTGATTTTGAGGACCTTCCGGGCAAGGGGAAGCCTTTACCAAAAGATGATCTTGCTTACGTCCCTGCAGAACTCAGAAATGGATATCGTATCTTAAAAAATGCTCATATGCTTCCAGAAGAAATGCAGCTCAAGAAAGAAATTGTACAGTTGGAAGAGCTGCTCTCGGAAATCAAAGATCCAGACCGTGCGGACCGTTATAAAAGAGAGTTATCCGAGAAGAGAATACGTTTTGATTTAATGATGGAAAAGAGGAAGCTTAACCAGTCAGGAGCCTATCGTCAATATAGCCATAAAATCCATCGGAATTTTGGATTCTGAACACACAGTCGAAGGGCTGTGTTTTTTAATTACACTAAATGAGTGATTACTCACTTTACTTTTTCAGCATAATGGTGTTTAATAAAAGTGAGTAATCACTCACAATTAGTGGGTAGGGAGGCGAAATGTATGGATTTTGTTGTACAAATGAACGGTATTTCCCATCAGTTCGGAAAAACCACCATTCTTCAGGATATAAATCTTTCAATTGAAAAAGGGGAAATATTTGGCTTGTTAGGCCCTTCGGGAGCCGGAAAAACAACGCTGGTAAAAATGATGACAGGAATTCTGGCACCTGGGAAAGGCGAAGTTTTTCTAAATAATGAATTGATGCCTTCGCTTAAACAAATGAAGAAATACGGGTTCATGGCTCAATCGGATGCTTTGTATCAAGAGTTAACAGCTAGAGAAAACTTGGAGTTTTTTGCTTCCTTGTATAAATTATCTAAAACAAAAAGGAAGCAACGTATTCAAGAGGTCATGGATATGGTGGATTTAACAAAACACCTTGACCAGCCGGTCGAAACCTATTCGGGCGGTATGAAAAGGAGGCTCTCTCTTGCAGCTGCGCTTGTGCATGAACCAGAAATTATTATTCTGGATGAACCGACTGTAGGGATTGATCCAGTATTAAGACAGTCAATATGGCAGGAATTATACCGGTTAAAAGAAGGCGGGGTAACTATAATTGTTACCACCCACGTGATGGATGAAGCAGAAAAATGTGATCGTCTGGCGATGCTCCGCGATGGCAAGGTTATTGCTGTAGATTCCCCTGAACAATTAAAAGATAGGATTGGTGCTTCAACCATCGAAGAAGTATTTTTGCATTATGGGGGTGCTGCTCAATGAATACGTGGACGTTAATGAAACGAATACTAAAGCAGTTTCGCCGGGATAAAAGAAGCATGGCCTTAATGATTGCAGCCCCGATCTTTGTGCTCACCCTGATGTGGCTGGTGCTCGATGGAGGTAGTAAGACGCTTAATATGGCAATCGTTGACGTACCTGATCCTTTTCAAGCAACGCTTGAGGAAACGGAACTCCAGTTGACTTCCATGAGTTTAGCTGAAGCGGAGCAGCAAATAGATGAGGGAAAGATTGATGCCTTCCTGCAGTGGAAAGAACAGAAGCCTTTATTAACATTAGAAGGAAGCGATCCTAATACAGCAGGTGCCATACGGACGGAGTTACAGGCAGCAGGACCAAAGAATCCATCGAATGATATTAATGTAAGTTTCTGGCATGGTTCGGAAGATATGGAACTGTTTGATTATATCGGCCCGGTATTGATCGGTTTCTTTGTTTTCTTTTTCGTATTTATAGTTGGTGGTGTATCCTTCCTTAGAGAACGAACGCAAGGCACACTGGAGCGGTTGTTAGCATCGCCAATTAAGCGAAGTGAGGTAGTTTTTGGATATCTAGGAGGTTTTGGATTATTCACGATCTTTCAATCCATACTAATTGCGGTTTTTTCCATTTATGTATTACAGGTATATATGACTGGAGAGCTAATATATGTGTTGCTGATTACTTTTCTATTAGCTCTTACTGCTCTTAGTCTTGGAACGCTGCTTTCTGCCTTTGCCAAAAATGAGTTTCAAATGATTCAGTTTATCCCTCTTGTAATTGTCCCTCAGGTCTTCTTTTCAGGGCTTTTTCCAATTGAAGGTCTGGCCGTCTGGCTTCAGGCGATAGGCCGTATTATGCCGCTCACATACGGTGCAGAGGCATTGAGGGGGATTATGCTGCGTGGCGAGGGGTTAGCAGAATTTCAGTTTTCCATGTATGTACTGATCGGTTTCGTAATTTTGTTTACCCTTCTCAATATATTCGCGTTAAAGCGGCACCGGCGTCTATAATGGTAGTAGAGAGACTGATAAGTGAGGAGGACGCAAGTGAGTGAATTTAAAGAGATCTATCATGCTATAAATGAAGCCCAGGATGGAAAGGGTTTAACCCCAAAACAGGAACAAATTCTGAAAGCGGCCGTAGAAATCTTTGCCGAAAAAGGATATGCATCTTCCTCTACCAGCGAAATAGCAGCAAGAGCCGGAGTAGCTGAAGGAACGATCTTTCGACACTATAAAACAAAGAAGGATTTACTATTTTCTATCGTGACCCCTTTTATGACCCAATTTACTGTTCCTTTTTTAGCAAGTCACTTTACAAAAGAAGTGTTTGATGAACCACCTGAAGATTTTGAACCATTCCTTAAGAAAATTATTAAGAATCGGTTTGAGTTTGCAAAAGAAAATTCGCCCTTATTAAAAATTGTTTTACAGGAAATTGCTTTTCAGCCTGAACTTCAGTCTCGTTACGAGTCTGTATTTCTTGAAGAAGTTTTTCCTAAATTTGAACACTCCTTAAATCAATTGAAAGAGCGGGGGAGTGTGATTGATTTCCCTAATCGTTCGATTATCCGGATGATTATTTCGACGGTGGTGGGCTTTCTGGTCACCCGATTTTTACTTGCTCCGGAAAGTGACTGGGAAGATGAAGAAGAGTTAGATCGAACGATTCATTTTATTATGTATGGATTAGCAGGGAAATAACTTTTCCGCGAAAGGTTCAGCTACATATTCGGCTGGACCTTTTAATAATTAATGCGGCTGGTATGCCGGTTAAACAGGAATCTCGAGTGGGTATAATAATAAAAAATGTGTAGGAGGAGTTAGGAATGTGCGGAAGGTATACCTTGTTTTCCGAAGAAGCTCAAATAGTAGAAGAGTTTGGAATTAATCATTCAATTGAGGACTATCAACCACGATACAATATTGCGCCAGGTCAAAAGGTTCTCGCTATTATTCATAATGGTAAAGAAAAGAAAGCAGGCTTTATGTACTGGGGACTGGTGCCTTCCTGGGCGAAAGATCCTAAGATCGGTTATAAAATGATTAACGCTCGAAGTGAAACAGCTCATGAAAAGCCTAGTTTTAAGCATCTAATGTCCAAAAAAAGATGCCTGATTGTTGCGGACAGTTTTTATGAATGGAAAAAAACTGAAAATGGGAAACAGCCGCTACGCATTTATCCGGAAAACCGTAAATTGTTTGCTTTTGCGGGGCTTTGGGATCAATGGAAAACGGAAGAGGAAGAACGCTTTACATGTACCATCTTAACTCAGGAAGCGGACCGTTTTATGGCGGATATTCACCACAGAATGCCTGTAATTCTACCAAAACAAGAACAGGAAAAATGGATTGAACCCCTTAAATGGAAGCCAGAAGAAGCGCATGATTTTGTGCAGGATTTGGGCGGTGAAAGTCTGGAAGCTTACGAGGTAAGTGATTACGTGAACGCTGCTCAGCGTGAAGGGGAAGAATGTATTAAACCTTTAATCTAACTAACTGGTTATATTGTCTTCTTTTAATCCATTCGTTCAGATATACTTTGATCATAAGCGTTTTCACATGAGGAGATATAGAATGTGGCGAATAAAGATACCCCGATTGATTTAGAGAAAATTACCCATATTTGTGAGCAGCTGGCATCCAAAGCGGGAGACACTTCTTCCTTTACCCTTTTGGAAGAAGTGAAGAATATTATCCTCCCACACATAAAAGAATATGAAGAATTGGAATCAAAACGGTTTCTTCAAAGACAGGATTTCTCACGTACGCTTGAAGCTATCGTGAACGTAGTATTTAAAGTAAAGAAGAAGGAAGATCAATCGTTCTACTATGCCCTGTTTGAAGGGAAATTGGCGAAAGACTTAGGATTGACTACAGCTTTGGTAAAAGGGAAAAGTTTAGAAGAGCTGTTCACGTACGAACAGGCAGCTTTTTTCCGTCAAAAATATGTACTGGGTTTTTTAGGAAAGACAATATCTTATAAACATTTTTATAAAGGAAGGTATTTCCAAACTACGCTTTCTCCTATCCAAGAAAATGGAAGAGTTACAGAATTTATCGGAAGTTCAGTTGAAGTAACTTCTTATGAAGAAGCAGAACAGCGGATCGAACACATGGCTTCCCACGACCATTTAACCAATCTCCCTAACCGAAACAGGCTTCATAAAGATTTTACGGACTTCAGCAGCGCAGCAAGTCCATTTACGATTATGTTCTGTAACCTGGACCGATTCAAGTATGTAAATGACACCATGGGGCATATGGCTGGAGATCAGGTGCTGCTGTTAATGGCTGAGAGGATACAGCGTTCACTTTCTGCGAAAGATCAACTGTACCGTATGGGTGGGGATGAGTTCGTTGTGTGCCTGGAGGGCGAGCATTCTCCGTCTGAAATTGTCAGGCTGGGGAAAGAGATTTTACATAATATCCGTCACCCAATTAACTTGCTGGGGAGACAGTTTTTTATTACCGCAAGCCTCGGCGCAGCACAATATCCTAAGGATGGATCAACGGTTGCTCAACTGCTAAGCAGTGCTGATATCGCGATGCATTTCTGTAAACGGAACGGGGGTCAGAATTTGTTATTTTACCTGCCTAATATGAACCAGCATTACGAAACAGTAATTACTTTAGAAGGGGACTTGCGACAGGCAATCACAGGGAATGAGCTTTATTTACATTATCAGCCTAAAGTGGATATCCGTACGGGCTACATAAGCGGAATGGAAGCTTTAGTAAGGTGGGAGCATCCGAAACGAGGGAGGGTCTCTCCAGCAGAATTTATTCCAGTTGCTGAGGAAACTGGATTGATAAACCAGCTCGATGAGTGGGTTCTCAAGGAAGCCTGCAGGCAGAATCAGGAGTGGATTGATCACGGATATGCGCCTGAGCGAGTAGCTGTTAACGTTTCGGCCAATGAGATTCAGCGCAATGATTTCTCTGAGAAAGTAAGGCGCATCTTAATGGAAACCAGACTGGAGCCTCAGTACTTAGAAATTGAAGTAACGGAAAACAGTGTCATGAGAAATACGGAACAATGTATTCAAACCATGCAGGACCTTAGATCAATGGGAGTATCTTTATCCATTGACGACTTTGGGACAGGATACTCCTCGCTAAGCTATCTCCGCCAGTTTCCTATTCACTATTTGAAGATTGACCAGGCTTTTATCAAAAGAGTACTGACCGATCCGAGTGACGCGGAAATCGTCAAAACGATGATTCAGCTGGCCGACGCCTTCAAATTGGAGGTTGTAGCGGAAGGGATAGAGGATCAGGATGTCCTGGATTTCTTAAGAGAGAATGAGTGTGCCTACTATCAGGGATATTACTTCAGCAAGCCATTGCCTCCCCACGAGATGGAAAAGCTGCTGATCAAAAAGCAGATCTACTCCTAATAAAACCCTCCAGTAAAATCAATTTATTTTAAAGATAAGCTCCCATTACTTGAAAACTCAGTTTCGAGATAACTCCGGTCCGTTGCCAAAAAAGAATGAGGGCGGCTACGGAAACAACTCGCTTTCCTAAGGGGTAACAGGCAAGCTCCTCAGTCGTTAACACTCCTTGTGGGGTCTCGCCTAGCTCCTTCTCCCGTTCTTACACTCATGATAGATGGATTCATAATTTAATTCCTAAACGGCATGGAGTGCTATCCAGCTTCAGCACCTAGCGGCTAGTGAGACTTCCCTCGCTTCTGTACGAAAAGGCAACATCGAATCGCTCCGCTCTTCGTGTTTTCTTTATCTCCGCCAGCTCTAGGCTAGTTTTGGTGCCTAGCCTCTCGAGGTCTTAACTCCAACCATGATAGGAAGAAGGGCACTTCCTTTCATGGTCGTTCTTAAGCTTGTCGAGGCTGAACAAGGCACCTCCACATTTAAACGTCCAGTCCATACGCCGCTGACCAAGGTGCTTCCGCTTTCAAATTGTGAGTCTCGTTGTTTCCTTCGCCACCCCAGCGTAAAAGGACTCTGCCATTGGAGATATAAGCCATAATGCTTCTGCTTCAAATGCTTCTACAACAAGGTTCCTACACGTAAACAAACATTAAATCCCAGGTTTGTGGATTATAGATGATCCTTGTTCATTGGAAGGCGTTTAAGCAAAGATTTCGTGCTCTCAATAATCGCAAAGGGGCGGAAGGGAACGGCGAAGACTCCTGCGGGATGAACATGACAGGTGAGGCCCCGGAAGGCGCCAGCCTGAGGAGACTCAGCGCAAGGGATGTTCGACTAAGGTCGCCACGTCCTGTGGCAACGTCGAACGACCCTGCGTCGTGCAGGGCCGCGGAAAGCGAGTCGTTCCCTGGAGCCCCTTTCTCTACACAATATCTCGAAACTGAGTCTTATAGTAACCGGTCCGATTGTGTAAGAATTGTAAATCAATAGGGACGATTTAAAGACTCAACAAAAAAGCAGGCCGGAATTTCTTCGGGCCTGCTTTTTTGTTTAATTTGTATATTGTGCTTTTTTCTCCTGTTCCCGCTCTTTTTTAGCTACTTTAAGGAACTTGGTTGTTTCAGCTCCTACAACACCTGATAGAAGCAGTAAGCCGATTAAGTTTGGAAAGGCCATTAGTCCGTTCATAACGTCTGCGAACTTCCAAACCGTATCAAGCTGAGCAACGGCACCTACGAAAACGAATAATACAAATACAATTTTGTAAAGTCCTAATCCTCTTTGACCGGTTAAATAGCCGAAACATTTTTCTCCATAGTAGGACCAGCCTACAATTGTAGAGAAGGCAAAGAAGACCAGGCCGATCGTAACGATATAAGACCCAAAATCACCTAGGAAAACGCCGAACGAAGCGGTTGTTAGGTCAGCTCCATCCAGCTGTCCTTTATATTGTCCGGCCATAACAATGGTCAAGCCGGTCATGGTACATACAATAATGGTATCAATAAAAACCTGGGTCATGGACACTAATGCCTGACGTCCGGCATAATCCGTACGTGCGGCTGCGGCCGCAATAGGCGCCGATCCCAGACCGGCTTCGTTGGAAAATACACCACGGGCCACACCAAAACGAATCGCTGTTCCAAGAAGACCACCGCCAACTGCGCTGCCTGTGAAAGCATCACTGAAAATAGTTCCAAAAGCCGGAAGTACTAAATTCAAGTTCATAACGATAATAATAAGTGCACCAACAATATAAAAAACAGCCATGATTGGTACAAAGAAAGCTGTTACTCTCCCGATACTGCGGATCCCACCTAATAGAACAAGCCCGGCAAAGAATAATAATATGAGTCCAGTTACCCAATGTGGCACGCTAAAGCTTGTTTCCATCACGTCGGACACCGAGTTTGATTGCACCATGTTGCCGATTCCAAAAGCTGCTACGGCTCCAAATATGGCGAAAAGAACCCCAAGAGGTTTCCCGAGCCACTTTGTTTTAAGCCCCCTGGATAAGTAATACATCGGTCCGCCTGCCATATTTCCATTTTGATCCGTAATCCGGTATTTAACGGCCAGAACGGCTTCTGCATATTTAGTAGCCATTCCGAATACGGCAGTAATCCACATCCAAAACACTGCACCGGGTCCACCAAGAAAGACTGCGGTCGCCACTCCTGCGATGTTACCTGTCCCAATAGTTGCGGCGAGGGCGGTAGTTAACGCTTGGTAATGGGAGATATCTCCTTTTTCATTCTTTTTCTCTTTGGCTGGTTTGAAGGCCAGCCTTAAAGCGTAGGGAAGAGTTTTAAACTGTAGAAACCCAAGCCTTAGAGTTAAGTATACACCAGTACCAACTAATAGAATTAATAAAACCGGTCCCCATACAATCGCGCTTGCTGCATCAAAAAAGTTATATAATGCCCCTTGATCCTCCATGAATATCCCCCTTCAATTTCTTGAAAATTATGTCTATATATAAAATATTCCGAAAATTATGTATAAAAGTCAAGGAATTTTCAAAAGTTAGAGGAATTAAATCCTGGTTTATAATCACAAGTTGGGGGAAATTATCCACTAGAGTTGTCGAGATAATGCAGGAATTGAAGAGGATTCATAGAAATTATTAAACATGAAATACTATACTTGGGGGCTTAGGAAATGATTCGTGTACTTTTTGTCTGTTTAGGTAATATATGCCGTTCTCCTATGGCTGAGGCCATATTTAAGGACTTAGTGAAAAAGGAAGGACTGGAAAAAGAAATTACAACTGATTCTGCTGGTATAGGGCACTGGCATGAAGGCTCGATTCCTCACGAAGGAACGAGGGGAATTTTAGATGAACATTCCATTTCCTATGAAGGAATGAAAGCTCGACAGGTTGCAGAAGCGGATTGGGACGATTATGATTATCTTATTGCTATGGACAGTAAAAACATTCAGGATCTCAATTCCATCCGTGAAAAAAACGGAGTGACCGTAGCTAAACTTTTGGATTATACCTCTCATGAGGAAGTTGACGTACCGGACCCGTATTTTACCGGGAATTTCCAATACGTATATGAACTGGTAAGTGAAGGGTGTTTTCGCTTACTTGAGCAAATAAAAAAAGATAACCATTTATAAGGAGGAATTGTTATGGGACAGCAAAAGTTATGGAAAGGTGTAGTGATTGGAGCTTTGGTCGGCGGTGCGCTTGTACTAATGGACCGGGATACAAGACAGTATGTAGGGACGAGGTCACGCGAAGCTGGAACGAAGTATAAAGGTTACGTAACCAATCCATCGGACGCCATCCATTCGGTTAGGGTAAATTATGAACAATTTTCTAAACGGGTAAGTAAAGGATTAGAAGATTTAATTGAAATATTGAATAAAGCAGAAGACGTATTGAATAGAGTAGGAGAGATTAATAAAGAGGTTGAACAACAATTGAAAGCAGTAGATGATCCAAAAGAAGCTTCTTAAGTTAGGGTGATGGAAATTTTGAATAGCGTTTTAACATTTGGAAAAGAGCTGCTGACCCGTTTTAGAGATGATGATGTTGCGGGGCTGGCAGCTCAGCTTGCTTATTTCTTCCTGTTATCATTATTTCCATTTATGATTTTCCTGCTTACGTTACTTGGTTACTTAAATATTGACGAAGAACGAGTTCTGGCTGTGATTAGTACCTATGCTCCTCCTGAAACCTTTGACTTGATTACAGAAAACGTAACTTCCTTGTTAAAAAGTGGAAGCGGAAGTCTTTTATCAGTAGGTCTCCTTGGTACATTGTGGGCAGCATCTGTTGGCGTAAGCGCCATTATGCGTGCTTTTAACCGCGCTCATAATGTAGAAGAAGAACGGTCTTTCCTTGTATCAAGGTTTATAGCGATCATCTTGACCATTGCTATGGTTCTCGTTATTTGTATTGCTTTTTTGCTGCCGGTTCTTGGACATACGGTCGGAGTTTTTATCTTTTCTTCTTTTGGCTTATCGGATAGTTTTATTGAAGCCTGGGGAACGCTTCGTTGGGCGATTTCGTCGATTATCTTCTTCATTGTTTTATCCTTTTTATATGTAACCGCTCCAAGTCTTCGTTTGAAATACAGGGACGCAGTAGCCGGCGCAATTTTTGCTACCATCGGGTGGCAGCTCGTGTCCTTATTGTTTTCCTTTTATGTGAGCAGTCTCGGAAACTTTTCAGCTTTTTATGGAAGTTTGGGCGGAGTCATTGTCTTAATGATCTGGTTTTTCCTATCCGGCATCGTTATTATATTAGGTGGTGAAATCAACGCCATCTTCCGTCGTCGTCGGAGAGACAAGAAATATTCCTGAACAAAATAAACGGCACCCCGGTTCCAAAGTCGAGCCGGGAGTGCTTGTTTATTTTAATAATCGCAGACCATTAAGGATAACCAGAATGGTGCTCCCTTCGTGTCCAACTACACCGAGAGGAAGATCAATAACCTGAAGGAAATTGCTGATGATTAACAGCATGATTATGGTTATGGAGAAGACTACATTCTGCTTAACAATCCGATTCATGCGCGAAGATAATCTTCTCGCTTGTGAAATCCGCGATAGGTCATTTTTTATTAAAACAACGTCTGATGTTTCAAGTGCTACATCGGTGCCTCCCCCCATAGCCACTCCTACATTGGCCGTAGCAAGGGCGGGAGCATCATTAATTCCGTCTCCTACCATGGCTACCTGAGTGAAGTGATCTTTCAATTTCTTTATCTCTTCCACTTTTTTCTCAGGAAGCAGTTCGGCAATATAGTGGTCAACTCCGGCTTCAGATGCAATAGCTTCAGCGGTAGCTGAGTTGTCGCCTGTCAGCATTATGGTATAAACACCCTGCTTTTTTAATTCTTCTATAGCCTTTTTGGTATCCTCCCGAACCGTATCCTTCATAGCAAAAACAGCAGCAATTTCATTATTCTTTTTTACAAAAATAACGGTTTTACCTTGTTTGGCTAATGTTTCAGCGATTCCATTCTGGAAAAGGTAGGCTTCCTCTTTCCCGACAAAATCAGGCTTTCCAACTTTCCATTCATTTCCTTCGTGAAAGGCTTTTACACCGTTTCCGCTTATATCCTGCATGTGTTCCACTGGGCTTAGGGGCACTTTTTCCTGTGAAGCATACCGCACAATAGCCTGCGCAATAGGGTGGTTCGATTCCTGTTCGATGGAAGCTGTAATAGAAAGGATCTTTTCTTTACTTTCTTCTCCTGCATAGAACACATCGGTTACCTCAGGGGTTCCATTAGTCAACGTTCCCGTCTTGTCAAACGCGATTGCATTCAGATGCGCCAAATTCTCAAGGTGCACACCGCCTTTAAAAAGGAGACCATGACGTGCTCCGTTTGAAATGGCCGACAAAGTAGCCGGCATAATGGAGGCTACTAAAGCACATGGGGAAGCAACTACAAGCAGGATCATCGCTCTATAGATCGTATCCATCCAGCTCCAGCCAAATAAAAAATGGGGAAGGAATAACATCACAGCGACTACAAAGAGAACAATCTTTACGTAAGTACTTTCAAATCGCTCAATGAAAAGCTGAGAAGGAGATTTCTCGCTTTGTGCAGATTGAACCATGAGTATAATTTTTTGAAATAACGTGTCTGTTGATTTCTTGGATACTTCAACAGTTAGACTTCCATTCAAATTCACTGTGCCAGCAAATACTTCTTTTTCAATCCCCTTGGTTACAGGGACAGATTCTCCAGTAATCGTACTTTCATCAATTGAACTTGCACCTTTAATAATCGTTCCATCAGCCGGGACACGTTCCCCTGGTTTAATTAAGATCAGATCATTTATATGCAAGTCAGTTACCGGAACAATTTCGTATCCCTGTTCAGTCAATTTTAGCGCCACTTCGGGCTGCAAGTCCATTAAAGAAGAGATCTCCTTCTGGCTTTTATTTAATGTGTATGTTTCCAGGGCCCCACTCAGCGCAAAGATAAAAATCAAAATGGCTCCCTCTGTCCAGTAGCCGATAGCTGCAGAACCAATGGCTGCTAAAATCATAAGCAGTTCCACATTCAGTTCTTTTTCGTGTATGGTGTCTTCAAGACCTTCTTTGGCTTTTGCAAAGCCACCGATTACAAAAGCAGCGATATGAATAAATACAAAAGCGCTCTCAGAGATGTAACTGGATAAAAGCCAGGCGGTCAACACAAGAACTCCGCTTAATAATGCAGCCAGAAGTTCTCCGTGCGTTTTCAGAAAATTAAAAGAAGGATAAATGAAACGACTTTGGATGGGGAGAGACCGGGATTCAGAAGACATGATTCTCAACTCCTTGATATAATTGATAACGATTATCATAACCAACTAGCTGTGGAAGGGTGTTTTTTTGGATTTAGATTAAAATGATTATAATTTGATATATATTATTAATATACCACTAAAACGTGTCTAGTCAAGAGTAAAAGAAGCACTATTTTTTGACAATGGAGGAAATCAATATTCGAGCAAGCTGGTTGATATAAATGCCTTAATATTGCTATATTTAATAGGTGCTTAACAATTTAAGAAAGGTGGATATTCATAAATGCGTAAAGGACTTTTATTTATACTTATACTTACGCTTTCTGTGATACTTGCCGCTTGTGGATCAAGTGGAGATGAAAACAGTGAAAGCAGTGAAGATAACAGCTCCAGCCAGGAGGCATCTGGTGAAAAATGGAGTGAGATCAAAGAAGATGGGAAAATTGTAGTCGGTACAGCTGGGACATTATTTCCGGCCTCTTACTATCCGGAAGGTTCGGACAAACTGACGGGCTATGATATCGAAATAATGAGAGAGGTTGCTAAACGTCTGGACCTTGAACTGTCTTTTAAAGAGTACGGAGTAGATGCGTTATTATCCTCCATTAATAGTGGCCGCGTGGATATGGTTATTAACGATTTCCAGCCGACAGAGGATCGTAAGGAAAAATTCGCATTCAGTGAACCTTATAAGTATTCTTATTCTACAATGGTCGTCCGTGAATCTGATCTTTCTGGAATTGAAACGTTGGAAGATCTGGAAGGTAAGGTACACGGAGGAGGAGCTACCACGGTATACTCTCAAATTGCCGAGCACTTTGGTGCAGAAACAAAAAGTTACGGAAATGTTGCGAATGATGTGTACCTTCGTGACGTAGCGAACGGCCGCACGGATTTCATCATTAATGATTACTATTTGCAGACACTCGCTTTAAAAGCTCTTCCAGAGATTGAAGTACAGCTTCATCCTGATCTTCAGTTCCACCCAACCACTTCAGCGATTGTGATGCCTAAGGATGCACAGACGCTGAAAGAGAAGGTTGATGCCACGCTTCAAGAGATGAGAGAAGACGGCATGCTTACGGAAATTTCAAAAGAATTCTTCGGAGGAAAAGATGCTTCCAAGAAACCTGAAAAAGATGTCCGTGAGCTTGAAGGCATCGACTTGTAAGGGTTTATTATGTTAGGAATTCAAATTGATGAGATTAAATTAGACCAGCTTTTTGATACGGAAACCGCCTGGAACAATCTTCCCTTCATTTTAGAAGGGGTTCCGCTCACCTTGCTTATTTCAGTGATAGGTATGACCATAGGGCTGATTATTGGCTTTTTCCTTGCACTTGCCAGGGGAGCGGATCCGATTTGGCTAAGATGGCCTGCCCGCTTATATATCTCATTCATGCGCGGAACGCCGATTCTCGTCTATTTATTTGTGTTGTACTATGGATTTCCGCTTATTGGTATAGAGTTTTCTGCGATAATGGCTGCTATTATAGGTTTTGGTACAAACAGTGCCGCTTATATTGCGGAAATAAATCGCGCCTCCTTAAATAGTGTTTCTTATGGACAATGGGAATCCGCAAGGGCTTTAGGATTCTCCTATTGGCAGACAATAAGACGGATCATCATGCCACAGGCCACGAGAATTGCCATTCCGCCGCTTGGTAACGTATTTTTGGATCTTTTAAAAGCTACGTCACTTGCAGCGATGATTTCTGTACCGGAAATCTTAAACAAGGCTCAAATTGCAGCAGGACGAACGATCGATTCGTTAACGATGTACATTACAGCTGCATTAGTTTATTGGCCGCTGACGATGCTGTTTTCTGCTTTACAGGATTATTTGGAAAAGCGCTACAACAAGTATTTATAGTTCCAACAAGCCGCCGGAGGAAAAATTACTCTGGCGGTTTTATTGTCTCTGTTAAAGTTTATTGTTGTTTTTTCATAAGAAGCTTATTACACAATAGGGCCGGTTTATGGAAGACTCGATTACCAGATAAATCCTGGTCCGTTACTTAAAAGGTATAGGTTTGGTGGGGAAATAACTCGCTTTCCTATGGGGGAACGGTGAGCTTCCTCGCTCGTTTCACTCCCTGCGGGATCTCTCCTGATTCCTTCACCCATGGGAGTCTCGCCATTTCCCCACCAACCCAGCCAAGGGAGAATAACGGACCCTTTCAGAAAAGAGAATGCTCTTCTTCTAAATAGGTCCTAAATGCTTATATGACAAGCTTTTTCACATCGTTTTAGCATGAAATACACTCTTCATCTCATCTTTTTTTCTCGCCAAGCAAACCGCGTATTTAGTGGTTTCGAGTTTCTGATTCAGCCAGGTCCGGAGGGGGACGATGTAGACTCCTGCGGGATGAAAATGACAGGGGAGACCCCGGAAGGCGAAGCCTGAGGAGGCTCCGCGCATTCCCGCGGAAAGCGAAATCGTCCCCCGGAGGACCTTCCGCTCAACAAATATCTCGAAATCAAGTCTTCAAGTAATGGGAGCTTATCCTTAATATCAACACGGAAGTTTAACAGAGCCATTTTTTTAGTAATAATAAAGCTTCTCTAATGGATAAGTATTGCGTGAAAAGCCGTTTTGTTTTATGATGAAAGTTGTGATTTAAATCGTAACCATTATGAATTAGTTGAATAGAAGGGGAACATCCCTGTCATTTACTTAAAGCTCTATGTCTTATATAATTTAAATCGTAATCATTATTATTTTTTGAGAGGGATTAAAATGAGTAATCATCCAATTGTAAAGATGGAACAGGTCTCTTTTAAATATGAAAGAGAATGGGTCGTAAAAGATGTGAATTTGACCATTAGACAGGGGCAGTTCCTGGGATTGGTTGGCCCTAATGGTTCAGGCAAATCCACATTAATTAAGCTCATGCTTGGCCTTGCTAAACCTGACCGGGGTTCCATTACTCTTTACGACCGTCCAATTAAAAACTTCAGTAACTGGCAGGAAATTGGTTTCGTTTCCCAAAAAGCCAATAGTTTTAACTCCGGTTTTCCAGCCACAGTGCTCGAGGTTGTGAAAGCAGGTTTGGTTTCAAGAATTGGTACATTTAAGTTTTTTAATAAAACACATAAAGATAAAGCGATGCAGGCTTTGCATACAGTCGAAATGGAAGATTACGCTCATTCTAATATAGGAGAGTTATCGGGAGGACAGCAGCAGAGGGTGTTTATAGCTCGTGCGCTGGTCAGCGATCCTTCTCTCCTTATTTTAGACGAACCAACGGTAGGGGTGGATGCTAAGCATGTGACCGAATTTTATGATCTGCTCGGCCGTTTAAACAAAGAACAGGGAATTACATTGTTAATGGTAACGCACGATATCGGAACCATCACTGAGCATGCGACCCAGGTGGTTTGTATGAATAAAACCGTTCACTTCCACGGAAATACTGAGGAGTATAAAGAATTCAACGATGAAGACTTAAACCGCCTGTATGGCCATTCTGTACAGCAGTTGACTCATAATCATCATCATGACGAGGTGAATCCTTCATGATTGATAGTTTTTTTCAGTATGAATTTCTACAAAACGCAGCGATTACTGGGATTCTGATCGGGATTGTAGCCCCTCTTCTCGGTGTATTTATTGTGGTTAGACGCCTATCGCTTATTGCGGATGCTTTATCCCATATTACTTTAACGGGGATTGCAGCAAGCTTGTTATTGGAAAAAAAGGTCACAGGCATTAACGACTGGAACCCTGTCTATATGGGGATGGTCTTTTCGGTTGGCGGTGCAATTTTAATTGAAAGACTCCGAAAACTTTATAAGCATTATGAAGAACTTGCTATTCCGATCATCCTATCAGGTGGAATAGGGCTTGGAGTTATTCTTATTTCACTTGCTGACGGTTTCAATACCGATTTGTTCAGCTATCTATTTGGAAGTGTAACGGCTGTGGATCGGACAAGCATGTGGACAGTGCTCATTATTACTATCATGGTTATTGCTATTGTTATACTATTTTATAAAGAATTGTTTGTATTATCCTTTGATGAAGAACAGGCAACGATTTCCGGGGTGAACGGCCGGTGGATTCACCTGTTATTTATTGTTATGGTAGCGCTCGTTATTGCCGCTTCCATGCAGGTGGTGGGTATCCTGCTCGTTTCTGCCTTGATGACACTTCCAGTTGCCTCAGCGTTACGCCTGGCGAGGAGCTTCAAGCAGACAATCGGACTTTCGATTGCATTTGGTGAAACCTCCGTATTAATCGGTTTGTTTTCATCTTACCATTTGAGTGTGCCTCCGGGCGGAACGATTGTTATGGTTGCCGTAATTATTCTTGTGATGACGATTCTTTTCAAAAAAGTTAGAACCCAACAATGGATAAAGGGTGAATTATAATGAATGTTGAGACTGCGTTACAGCGTTTAAAGGAAAAAGGTTATAAACGAACGAAACAAAGAGAACGGATTGTCGAGATATTTGTTCAGCAGGATCAGTACATCGCCGCAAAAGAGATCTTAAAAACGATTCAAGAGGATTTCCCCGGGGTCAGTTATGATACGATCTATCGAAATCTTTACCTGCTTACGGAAGAAGAAATTCTGGAGGCCACTGAGCTTAGAGGAGAGAAACATTTCCGGCTGGGGTGTGACACCCATGGTCATCACCATCATTTTATATGTACCACATGTGGAAAAACGAAGTCTATTGAATTTTGTCCGATGAACAGCATCAATGAAAATTTAAAAGGCTATGATATTGAAAATCATAAGTTTGAAATTTACGGAAAATGTCCTCAATGCAATTAAAGGTCTGCGGTGTCAGGCATCGCAGACTTCTTTTTTTAAACTTTCAAAAAGTAACGGTTACTATTTACAAACTGTAATCGTTACGATACAATTTTGACGTAATGGAGGAGGAGAAATGGTGAAAAAACTAGCAATAATATTATTTATAACGATCTTAGCGTTATTCATGGCGGCATGCAGTGAAGACACTTCAAGTGAGGAAGGTTCATCTGGAGAAAATGATAAGTCTCCTTTGCAAATCCATACGACTGTATATCCTTTACAGTATTTTACGGAACAAATTGCCGGAGATGCAGCTGAAGTGGAAACCATCCTTCCGCCAGGGACAGATCCTCATACGTATGAGCCAACAACTAAGGAAATGGTGAATATGGCTGAGGCTGATGCCTTTATATACAATGGAGCAGGTTTGGAAGGTTATGCTCAAAAAATCTCTGATTCTTTGAAACCTGAAGATGTTAAGGTATTGGAAGCGGCTAAAGGGATTGATTTAGAGGAGAGCGTGCATAACCACGGGGAAGAGACCGAGAACAGTGAACATGCCCATGAAGACGAGGATCATGCTCATACTGACGAAGAAGATAGCACGTCCCATGAGGATGAAGAGCAGAGCGATCATGAAGGCCATAATCATGGAGAAAATGATCCGCACGTATGGCTTGATCCCATCCGGGCGATCCAGTTAGCTGAAAATATAAAAGAAATGCTTGTAGAGCTAAAGCCTGATCAAGAGGAACAATTTAACCAAAACTTTGAAGAACTAGAACAGAAGCTAACGGAGCTGGATCAGCAATTTCACGAACAATTAGAAAATAAGCCAAAAAATGAAATCATAGTTTCTCATGCCGCCTATGGTTACTGGGAGCAGGCATACGGAATCGAACAAATTGCTGTTTCCGGTTTAAGTCCATCCAATGAGCCTTCCCAAAAGGAATTGGAGAATATTATTGAGACAGCTGAAGCTCATGATTTAAACCATGTTCTGTTTGAACAGAACATCACCCCTAAAGTGGCGGAAGTGGTTCAAAGTGAAATTGGAGCTGAACCTCTGCGCATTCATAATCTTTCGGTGCTGACAGAAGAAGATATTCAGAACGAGGAAAATTATATCAGTCTGATGAAGCAGAATCTGGAGAAGTTAAGTGAAGCTTTGGCTGAATAAAGAAAACTGCGGACCTAAGCGTCCGCAGTTTTTTGTGTTTGAGGATCGCTGGATAAAGCGGTGGCAGCAAACACAATAACCAGGAGAGCGACGATAATATAAAAGAATGACAGACCTGGCATAAAATCTAAGAAGGCTCCGGAAATAAATGGACCAAGAATACTTCCAATACTAAAGGCCATTCCACATAGGATATTTCCTGCTGGCAGCAGTTCCCTGGGCAGCAAGTCGGTCATATAGGAAATTCCTAAGGAGAATAACGAGCCAACAAAAAGTCCACCCAGAGCGAACGTAGCGAATAAGCCAATGGTTGATTCCTCGAAGATGGCCGCTAGAATAAATGCAACAATCCCTCCGGATACAACGGTCAGGATGACGACCTTACGACCTATTCGGTCACTAAGTGCGCCCAGAGGGATTTGCGATAGCAGACTGGCCGCTGCAAAAGATGGAATGATAAATGATAGAACATTCACATCGTGTCCTATTCTTAATCCGTAGACAGGGAAGATTCCATGGAGAGTAGCCTCGAGAAATCCATAAGCCATCGGAGGAAGAAATGCGGCCCAGCCGATTTTAATAGCCCCTAGAAATCGCTTGTAAGAGCTGGTTCCATAAGCAGTAGCCTGATCGCTTGGGGGAGTTTCATTATTAACTCTCCACATCATAAGCCAGACCATAAAACTGAGTCCCGAAGATAATAGAAACGGCAAGTAGATACTGAACTCTAGCAAGTTGGTCATTAAAGGACCAATGGTGAACCCTAAACTGAAAAAAAGTCCGTAGTAAGCAATATTTTTGCCGCGTGAGTGCGAGGCAGATGTAGCGGTGATCCATGTCTGGGTGCCGAAATGCAACACCTGGTCACCGACACCGATTGCGACTCTTAATATAAACCAGAACCACAAAGCCTGCCAGAATGGGAAAAGAGCCAATGAGATAAATACCAGGGCTCCTCCAATCATAATCACGGGCTTGTATCCGAGCTTCTGAAGTGGCTTTTCCATAAAGGGAGAGGAAATGAGAATCCCGATGTACAGCCCGGTTGCGTGCAGGCCATTGATTGAAGAGGAGACACCATTTTGTTCAAGAATAACAGCGAGCAGTGGAAGAAGCATTCCCTGCGAAAATCCTGATATTGTAACCAGTCCAATTAAAATCCAAAATCTTGTACGAGTGGAGACCAAAGAATTCCCTCCTCTCCAAATGTATGATACCTTCATTATCGTAAAGGAATCCCAATAAATAGGGCAAGTCTTTTTACTTAGAAGGTTATGGTGAGGGTTAAAACGGTTACTATATAAGTAAAGGCTTGATAAAATTCGAAAGGAGTGGGGAACATGGATTTTTATTTAAAAGAGAACGGGGTACGTACATCATTTGATTATGGACAATTGAATATTTCAGGAGATGAAACATTCGGTTTCCGACCTTATCAATTAATGGTAGCTTCCATTGCCGGCTGCAGCATCGGAGTCTTCCGTAAAATTCTCGATAAACAGCGGATTGAATTTGAAGATATCAAAGTTACGGCGGATGTTACACGTAATTCGGAGATGGCGAATCGAATTGAAAAAATCCATCTCCATTATGCTGTGAAAGGTTATCGACTGAATCAGGATAAACTGCTGAAGAATCTTGATATATCAAGGAACAATTGCTCGATGGTACAATCTGTTCAAAACAGTATTGAAGTGGAAGAAACACTTGAGTGCATTGAACTAAGCTAGTATTATGAAAGAGCCTTATCCTGAAAAAGGATAAGAGCTCTTTTTTTATGAAAAAGCTTTATTAAAACTCAATGCTTGTTCCATATAAGCTCCCGATACTGTAAGACTCAGTTTCGAGATATCTAGTGAGAGAATTAGGTCCTGCGGGGAACGACTCGCTTTCCGGCCCTGCACGACGCAGGGTCGTTCGACGTTGCCACACGACGTGGCGTTCTTAGTCGAACCTCCCTTTCTGTGCTGAGCCTCCTCAAGCTAAAGCTTTCCGGGGTCTCATCGATCATGTTTATCCCACAGGAGTCTCCCCGTTCCCCTCCGGACCTTGCCAAATCAGCAACTCGAAACTAATTAAGACCTCGTCTGCTTGATGAGAAAAAAGAGCAGGGGATAATGAGGAAATTTTTATGCACAATGTGATAGAAGCATTTAAGACCAGTTAAGAAGGAGAGCATACTCTCTACTCTGGAGGGGTCCGTTATTCTCCCGCGGCTGGGTTGGTGGGGAAATGGCGAGACTCCCATGGGAGAAGGAACTAGGTGAGATCCCGCAGGGAGTGAAACGAGCGAGGAAGCTCACCGTTTCCCCATGGGAAAGCGAGTTATTTCCCCACCAGCCCTTCTCCCCATTCGAGTAACGGCCCCCCCTTTATCTAGGATTCGAGTCTTCAACTATCCGGCCCTATAGTGAAACATCTACTTATAAAATTTAACCACGTTGTTTAACGTTGCTTATGGAAAAGGGAGAGAAGTTTATGAAGAACATGGCTTTTAAATCGATATTCTATTTAGTTGGAATTGTTATTATTGCTTTTGGTATATCTTTAACGATTAAAGCCGATTTAGGAGCTGGGGCGTGGGATGCGCTGAACGTTGGATTAACAGAGTCTTTCGGGCTTACAGTCGGAAACTGGGTAATTATCATCGGCGCTTTGTTAATTGTAAGTAATGCTCTAATCGCAAAAGAGAGACCTGATGTACTTGCGGTAATTACTATATTAATCCTGGGGAAAGTCATTGATTTTTGGCTCTTAACCGTATTAGATGCAGTTATATTCTCGGTTTTCTGGGAGCAGCTGGTTATACTTCTTAGCGGAGTTGTCACTATAGCTATCGGGGTTGCTTTATATTTACAATCGAAGTTCTCTCTAAATCCAGTGGATGGATTTATGGTAGCTCTGCAAAAGCGATTTGGCTTCAGTCTAACGCTCTCCAAAACGCTGACTGAAGCATTTGCATTGGTAGGAGCTCTGATACTAGGGGGACCGATTGGCTTTGGGACTCTCGTTATTTTAATAGGCATCGGACCGGCCATCCAATTTTTTGATACAAAAGCTCAATGGGCTATGAATAAATTGCTTTCCTGAGGTTTCCAGCATAGGAGAACTCCATCTTTCGCAGACTAAGAAAAACGAAAGGCGGTCTGGAAGATGGAGTGTAGGAAAATACTTGTTATGGCTATAATGGTGTGTCTGACTTGGGGCTGCTTATTGGGAGCCGCAGTTGAAGCGAAACAGGAAGATAGAATGGAACACGAGATGCCAGGGCATGTGGTCAGCATAGCTGAAGAGAATACGTACACGAATGAGCCTGGCGGCGTTGAGCAGAAACTGAAAAAAGAAAGCAGGACACAGGAACTTCTCAAAGAGACAAACGTGAACATTACCAATCCAAAGTTAATCGAGATGCTCAATGGAACGTCGATTACTCCCTCCCCGTTTGCGATCGGTTATAGAGGTGAGATCTTCCTTGGCCGATGGCCGCTTGCTTATAACTCTAAAGAAACAACAATGAACTGGAAATATCAAAAAATTAATGAGAATGAATTAAGTAATTTAAGCGGCCTCCAGACTGAGAAAGTAAGTTATGAGCAAATCGAAGAGAAGAAGGTTCAGGGCGGTTTGGCCACTCAAATCAGTCACAGTGAACAATTGAGGAAGATGATTTTACTGGAAGCACAAAAAAATACAGAGTTTCCTCTCGCTTTTCAAACCGTGTTCGGAAAAGGAACGACTCATAGCAGGTCCTACGACGTAGCTGTAGATTATAAAGGTCTTCTGGAGGCATACGCTCCAGCTTTGAAGGAAATGGGGGAAGCGGCCTTTGGTGATGTTTACATTCAGCTAAAGGGAAGCGACAAAACAGTTGTTGTAAAGAATGTAACCAAGCAGGAAATAGGAGCCTGGATTCCTATACAAAATCACATTAGTTTTAGATTGATTGCAGAATAGAAGACCTATTCTTCCGTTTCAGAGGAATAAGTCTTCATCTCAATACGCTGTTCAGCCATAGCAATCTTGTGTTTGTGCATGGTCTCAGCGAGGATCCGCCTGGTTTCTTTGGCAGCTGTCCAGTACACAAGATCATAGACCAGTCCAGTCACTGTATATTCATAACCTCGATAGTGATCGTTTAAAGAGGTCATGCCATAGACTTGGAAGGGCTCAATCGGCTTGTCTGCTAAATCCTTCTTCACGTAGATGGACAGTTCTTCATTCATTCGCGCACAGGCTTCTTCTAAAACCTCAAACATGCGCTTTGGATCTTCTTTGAAGTTAGTCGTGACTTTTTCAATTACACGCATATGCTCGAAGTTATAATTCTCAATCGTTGTAATCTGTCCATTACTGATGGTAAGCAGCCGGCCGCTCCATTGCCGGATTTTCAAAAACCGGAGTCCGATTTCCTCTACTGTACCGTGAAAGGTATTATTTAAGGTGATAAAGTCACCTTTATGAAGTTGCTTTTCATAAAGGAGAAATAAACCGGCAAAGAAATCTTTAATTAAATTCTGGGCACCAAAACCAACAATAATACCAATAACTCCTGCACCAGCAAGCAGTCTTCCAATAGGAATGAATTGATCGAGTACAATAAAAATAAAGCCGATGACGGCGGCGTAGCTGATGATGGAGTTAAACATGGATTCTAACGTTTGTTCTTTTCGTTCCTCAATAAAGGAGGTTCGTTTGAAGAATGATTGAATTATTTTTCGGATGATAATGACAGCTAAGAAAAGTAAAATGGCGCTGCTTATAATCACAACTGCCGGGCCTGGATCATTTATCCATTCTTTAAAATTTATATTTTCTAACCCCATAGGATTTGACCTCCTCTTAGGCAAGTATTATAGCATGTTTCTTCTCCAGTATGTCCATGTAGGACATAAAGCTATGCTTATCCTAATTATCCTAATCTCCATTTTCATCTCTCTTTATAGTACGGATTCAGCTCGGTTAAGCATGGTCAAAAACGTGCAAAGTACCTCCCACCATAAGTAATAATTTATATCTTAATGTAACATATTAAAAACATCAGTTAGTTTTGTAAAAACTGGGACCTCAGGTCATCCATATTATGGATGACCTGAGGTCCCAGTTTCTTCTAATTGATATGGGATTTTTAAGATTTTTTTAAGAACTTTATAAATGTCTATTAAGTTTTTTTAGAGATAATAATCTAAACAAGCTTTAGAGGAGGGACAAAAATGAGCCAACCCGTTGCTCAAATTATAAATGTTAAGAAAAGCATAGGAAATACACCCATTATTCATGGAATATCCCTCGATATCTATCAAGGAGAAGTATTTGGTTTTCTTGGACCCAATGGAGCAGGAAAGACCACGATGATTCGAATGCTTGTGGGGCTCATGAAGATGTCTGAAGGAGAGATCTATATTCAAGGCCATCACATTCAGCATGATTTCGAAAAGGCCATCGCTCACGTAGGCGGTATTATTGAAAATCCTGAAATGTACTCTTATCTCACTGGATTTGAAAATTTGAAACAATTTGCTCGTCTTACGCCGAAGGAAATTCCAAAGAAACGTTTAGAGGAGATCATTAAACTTGTAGGGCTGGAAAAAAGAATTCATGAGAAGGTAAAAGGATATTCACTGGGAATGAGACAACGGCTGGGCATTGCTCAGGCTCTTCTCCATTCGCCTTCCTTACTTATTTTGGATGAGCCAACTAACGGCCTTGATCCTGCAGGTATAAGAGAAATTCGTCAGTATATCCGGAGAATCGCTCATGAAGAAAATCTGGCAGTTTTTGTTTCGAGCCACTTACTGTCCGAGATGCAGCTAATGTGCGACCGAATTGGAATTATTCAACACGGGCGGTTGATTCGCGTAGAGAACATACAGGATCTTGTAAGTAAAAATATAGATCTTACAGTTAAGTTGAAAGCTTCCCCTGTTGAAAAAGCTTTCCAGCTATTAACCGACCGTTCTTTGCAGCCTAAAAAGCAGGATGCCTGGATAGAACTGACGGTTTCAGAAGAAGAAGAGCTCCCTGAATTAGCAGAATTATTGGTCTCAAACCAAATTAAACTTTACCAAATCTATTCGAATGTTCAAACCTTGGAAGACACATTCCTAGAATTAACCCGGGAGGAATCCTAATGCATTTTCTAAAAATTTTACAAAATGAACAAGTTAAAATTTATAAAAAAACAGGAACGTGGATTATGATCGGAATTCTTGTTGCTTTACTCCTTGGTTTTGCCGTTTTACAAAAGTATGTGCTGGAAAGTGGAGACCAGTCCAATTGGAGAAATCAAGCGGAAGCGAGAATTGCACAAATGGAAGAGGGGATGGAGAAAGGTCCTTCCATTGAAGCAGGCCGAGAAGCCATGAGGAAGGAGATTGCCATTCAACAGTATCGTTTAGATAATGACGTTCCACCTGTTGCTAACGACTCTTTATGGGGATTTATGATTGACGCAACTAATTTTACAGCAGTGGCGACTCTGTTCACGATTGTCATTGCAGCAGGGATTGTAGCCAGTGAATTTTCTACAGGAACGATCAAACTGCTGTTGATCCGTCCTGTGCGCCGCGGAAAAATCCTGCTGGCTAAGTTTATTACAACGATGATGTTTGCACTTTTAATGCTTGTATTATTATTTGGATTCTCTTACATTTTTGGTCTTACATTTTTCGGACTCTCAGCATCCGAGTTACCGTATTTGAGTTTTACGGATGGTCAGGTTGTTGAGCAGCATATGGTAGCACATATTATTAGTTTGATTGGTTTTCGAAGTATAGAAATTATTATGATGGCTACGGTGGCCTTTATGATTTCTACCATTTTTAGAAGCAGTTCATTAGCGATTGGGTTTTCAATATTTCTTATGTTTACAGGACCGCAGATTGTTCAGCTGCTCAGCCAGTATGATTGGGTGCGATTTGTGCTATTCGCTAACACAAACCTTATGCAGTATATCGACGGAACTCCAGTTGTGGAAGGAATGACGATGACATTTTCCATTATAGTGCTGCTCATCTATTTCCTGGTTTTCACCATCTCGTCCTGGGTAATTTTCAAACAAAGAGACGTTGCCGTATAATGACAAATTATAGTGGTATGCAGGCACTGGGGGATGAATATGGAAAAGGAACGAATACTCATTGTCGAAGATGAGTTTGAAATTGCGGACTTAGTTAGAGATTATTTAATGATGGAAGGTTATGAAGTGACGCATGCAAAAGATGGGCAGGAAGGGTTGGCATTGTTTCAAAAAGAAAATCCAACTCTTACTGTCCTCGATTTAATGCTCCCAAAACTTGATGGAATGGAATTATGCAGGCTGATCCGATCACGATCGATGACTCCGATTATTATGATGACAGCTAAGAAAAGCGAAACCGATAAAATTATCGGCCTTGGTATCGGCGCAGATGATTACATTACAAAACCTTTCAGTCCGAGTGAGTTAGTAGCACGTATTAAAGCACAACTCAGGCGTTATCGGCACTTTTCACAGCACGCCCCCTTACATCAGGACATTTTAACGTTTGGGGATCTGACAATCGATGCTAAGGAGTACAAGGTTTTAATGAAAGATCATCCGATTGAATTATCGGCAAGGGAATTTCAAATCCTGCATCTGCTGGCTAGCCATGAAGGACAAGTCTTCACGAAGGAGCAGCTTTTTGATAAGGTTTGGGGCTATGACCATATGGGTGATTTCAATACATTAATGGTGTATATGCGGAAGCTTAGGGAAAAAATTGAATCGGACCCTTCCAATCCTATTTTTCTTAGGACCGTATGGGGTGTAGGTTATAAATTCGATGGAGGAGATGGATCTTCATGGGGCGATTGAAGCCACGTTTAATCTTAGCATTTCTATCTCTTATTTTATTGCCTATTATGGTGACAGGAGCCCTTCTTCACCTCCAATCTTCCGAATTAGAGGAAAAAGAACGTGCTTATCGAGATTCAATCCATGAATTAGAATCTAAACTTAAAAGCAAATTAGCGAACACCCCTGTTCCTGATCCTGAACTCAATGCGCTTGCAAATCAGTATTCAGCAGATATTGAAATTACGGATGCAGAGGGCAGAACTGTGTTTACATCACAAACGGAGTCAGGAGCGGCTGAAAATGATGCCATCAGGGATAGTTCTACTCTTTTTCAAGTCCAGGCCGAGGATGACCGTATCTTATTTGTCGAATTATCTAGCCGCATGCCTTTCACCGATACAATTTTAAGAAGTATTCTCATTAGTGTGGGAAGCGGATTAATCGCGCTCATCCTGCTTATAGTCGGCTGGACGTGGTATATCTCACGTACGATTCTTAATCCTCTGAAAGAAATTTATACAGCAACTGAGGAAGTTAAAGAAGGAAATTTAGATTATCCGATTCAATATCGAAAAAAAGATGAGATCGGCAGGTTCATCGGTGGTTTCAATACAATGAGGACACACTTAAAGCAATCGCAGGAAAAAGAAGAGCAATATAAACAAGACCGCAAGCAGCTGATTGCAAGTATATCGCATGATCTTCGTACTCCTCTTTCTTCAATCAAAGGGTATGTAGAGGGACTGCAAGATGGAGTAGCTCAAACGGATGAAATGCAGAAAAAGTATTTTCGGGTAATCAGTCAAAAAACCGATCAGCTCGATCGTCTAATAGAGGATCTCTTTCAATTTTCTAAATTAGACCTTCAACAGCTGCCTATCGATAAGCAATTTGTGGACAGCCGTGCTTTTTTTAAAGATCTATTAGAAGATGTAGCAGAAGACGGAAGAAGCCAACAGGTACGTGTACAAATTCCCGGGCAGATTCCTTCCGTAACTCTTTCTATTGACCCTGTGAGAATAGTTCAAGTAATGAATAATCTGATGGAAAATGCAGTCCGTTACGGAGCTGACCATGTAGTTGTTGCCATTAGAACCGAGCAGGCAAAATCTAATTTAACTATTTCTATTAAAGATAATGGAGAAGGTATGGAACAAGAGGATCTCACTAAAATTTTTACCCGGTTTTACAGAGCAGAGAAGTCACGCTCAAGGGAGTCGGGAGGTACGGGACTTGGTCTTGCTATCGTAAAGTCCATTATAGAACAACATGGGGGGTCTATATGGGCTGATAGTGAACTTAATTATGGAAGTACCATCACTTTCACTCTCCCATTTTTAAGCAAGAGTTAGTATAAGGTGTTCTTTTTATTAACATTTTTTCATCTTCGGTAATGAGCATGAAATTCATAATCTGTATAATTAGAGGTTTTATTTTTCAGTAGGTCCATGATGGACATAAAGCTATGCTTGTACTATGATAAGCATGGTTAAAAAAGTGCACAAAGGAGTTCGTTATAATGACACAGCAGGATAGAATTGAGGATTTAAAAACGAGGCTGTCTGAATTCATGATTCGAATTGAAGAATTAGAGCCTGAGGAAACCTCTGTAGAAGATATTGATCGCCTGATTTCTATGCTAGAAGAATTAGAGAATAAAATGAACAAATAATAAATAGGAGGGGAATGAATTGGATCTGCTGATTTTTTATATTTCCCCTGTGCTTGGCTTTTTGTTTATGCTGACACTTATAATGGCTGGCTTCCGTAAAGTGTCTGGACATCCGGTCCCAGTTTCGCATAAAAAGATTCTTATGGGCTCAAGTATGGCTCTGGCAGTTATTATTGTTTATGTGAATTTTTTCTAGGTTAACTCTCAAATAAGAGGGTTGATTTTTTTATTATTGTACTTTATCATGGTAAATCGCTAATCAATAAAAGAGAGTAATGGAGAGGAGAATGGGTTATGGCCTGGGCAGTCATTGTATCTGTCCTCGTAATGACGATCTTAAGTTTGTTACGAATCAATGTCATCATTGCCATTATTGCCGCCGGACTAACAGCTGGTTTAATGAATGGCGAGTCGATTACGAGATCGGTGGAAATACTAGTTAATGGGATGGGAGATCAGGCAAGTGTCGCTTTAAGTTATGTATTGCTTGGCGCGTTTGCTGTCGGTATAAGTTATTCTGGAATCACGTCTTTACTGGTGAATTTCTTGCTTCGTTCATTAAAAAGCAGACGTACGATGATTGTATTCGTTATTGCTTTTGTTGCGAGTTTATCCCAAAACGTTATACCTGTGCATATTGCTTTTATACCTATATTAATTCCGCCAATGTTAAAATTATTTGATGAAATGAAGCTGGATCGACGTGCTGTAGCTGCAGCATTAACATTTGGTTTGAAAGCCCCTTACGTTATGATTCCGGCAGGTTTCGGATTAATTTTTCATGAGACCATTCAGGAAGCAATGGATGCGAATGGAATCACTATTGGGATCGGATCGATTGCACAGTCGCTGCTTATTCCAGGGTCTGGAATGGTTGTTGGATTGTTTATTGCTGTATTAATTACGTATCGGAAAAAACGAGAAGCCCCAAATCTTGTTGAAGCTGAGAATACGGTTGGGGAACCTGAATTAAGTGAGAGTTTTCAACTGAAGCATGGGTGGACGATTCTTGCCATTTTCGTCACTTTGATTATTCAGGCTGTCTGGCAGAACTTAATTATTGCGGCTCTTGCTGGAATTATTATTATGTTTGTCTTTCGGGTCGTTCCTTTTAATAAAGGGGACAAAGTGGTTAACGATGGAATTGGCATGATGGGATTTATTGCTTTTGTTATGCTGGTTGCAGCCGGCTATGCTAATGTATTAACCCAAACGGAATCTGTGACTGCACTAGTTGAAATCAGTTCAGATTATTTAGGGAACAAACAGGCCTTTATTGCTTTTATATTATTACTTGTAGGACTAGTAGTCACTATGGGGATTGGGTCTTCCTTTGCGACTGTACCTATTTTAGCAGCTTTATTCGTTCCTATATGTGTCAGTGCCGGTTTTTCACCAATGGCTACAGCAGCCTTGATTGGAACGGCAGGAGCCTTGGGCGATGCAGGCTCGCCTGCGTCCGACAGTACGCTTGGACCTACTTCCGGTTTGAATGCTGACGGGAGACATAACCACATTTGGGATACATGCGTACCTACTTTTCTCCATTATAATATTCCGTTATTCATTTTCGGATGGGCAGCTGCATTAATTCTTTAAAAAAGGCGAGTGGGTAATATTCCCACTTGTCTTTTTTTATATTTAAGTTGTGACTCACGCATACTAAGCAAAAAGTGAGTGGTAGTCATGTTGAAATATATTCTGGCTTTAGTTGTAACCAGTGCGTTTCTTCTTCAGCCCCTATCGATACAGGCAGAAGGATGGGGGTACAAAAAGAGCAATAATGGAGAAGCCCCGGATGTAGGCCGATACGGACCTATGCTGGAAAAAGAGGACGGATTTTACGTCGATCCTTCAGGGGCACCAGTTATTTATCTAACCTTTGATAATGGATACGAGCAAGGATACACAGGGAAGGTATTAGATATTTTGAAGGAAAAAGAGGTTCCTGCTACTTTTTTCGTGACCGGACATTACATTCAAAGTGCTCCTGATTTGTTGAAGCGTATGGCAGCTGAAGGTCATCTGATCGGTAACCATTCGTGGAGTCACCCTGATTTCACAAAAGTTTCTAAAGAAAAAATGAAACATGAGTTGGACAGGGTGAATGAGGAAGTGAAGAAATTAACAGATCAGGAGATCATGACGTTTGTACGTCCCCCGAGAGGTACATTTAATGAACAAACCTTAGCATGGGCAAAAGAATTTGGATACACCCATGCGTTCTGGTCTCTTGCTTTTAAGGATTGGGAAACAGATAAGCAAAAAGGTTGGGAATACGCTTATCACAGTGTTCTCGATCAAATTCATCCTGGGGCCGTTATTCTTTTGCATACGGTTTCGCAGGATAACGCAGAAGCTCTTGAGCAATTAATTGATGAATTAAGAAAACGTGGCTACCATTTTGGCAGCCTTAACGATCTGATGGTAAAAAAACTGCTTCCTTTTCCAATTTGGAGCCTTTAATAACAGACAGCCTCTGCACAAAGGTAGTGCGGAGGTTTTTTTATGGTACGGACCTTTTATAACGAAGCCTATGACAACCTTATCCCTATCCCGCCTAAGGTTTAGTTCGTCCACCTCTAGCAGGGAGTACGTGGTTTAGATTAGGCTTAGGAAGAAAAGGGAAAGTGAACTATACACATTATAATAGATCATTATGATAAAAGGAGGGTTACAGGGTTGTGGAAAGAAATGCTTACAGCAAACAGCTACTATGATTTCGATTATACATTGAAACGATGGTCCTATGACCCTTTAACAAATCTGGATAAAGAAGAGCGGTGGGTAGATGTTCCCGTGAAGCTGGAGGACGGCTCCCACGTTGTCCGGGTCCAGGCGCAGGGTACAACTGCTCAGCCTTCCTTTAGCATTTCCAGCGAAGATGAAAACGCTAAAGAAGCGTTAATAAAGCATGTCCGTGACTTATTTCAATGGGATCGCGACCTTGAGAAGGTGCGACGTCACTTTCAAAACACTAACCTGGAAGAGTTATTTTCAGCTTACCCAGGAACCCCAATCGTTAAGGACTTCCATTTTTACGACTGCTTAGTTAAAGTTATTATCCACCAGCAGTTAAATATGAAATTTGCTCATACTTTGAGTACCCGGTTTGTCGAACGGTTAGGGTATCAAAAGGACGGCGTGTGGTTTTATCCAGAACCTGAAACAGTTGCAGAGACTCCTTACGAAGAGTTAAGAAAGCTTCAATTCAGTCAGCGGAAGGCTGAGTACGTGATTGATGCCTCCCGTAAAATAGTTGAAGGAGAATTGGATTTAGACTGGCTCGCCCGTCAGGCAGACGAAGAAGTAATGAAGTATCTTGTTAAAATTAGAGGAATTGGCCCTTGGACAGCTGAAAACTGGCTGATGTTTGGGGTGGGAAGAGAAAATCTGCTTCCTAAGGCAGATATAGGTATACAAAATGCTCTAAAATCCTATTTTGAATTGGAAAACAAGCCATCCAAAACACAAATGGAAACGTTCAGTAAAAACTGGTCTCCTTATCAAAGTTATGCTTCACTAACTTTATGGAGAAGTATTGAATAATAAATAAGGTAGAAAAAAGTCATAATATCAATTTAAATTAAATAAATTGTAAAGATAATAAATCCTAAAATTTAAGAATAATTGTTCGAAAATATTCAAAATTTTCCTTTCATGCGTTATAATAAAACACGTATTGGAAAATCTTGAACGGTAAAGGAAAAGAGGTCTTAATATTGGTGATAAGAGAGAGGTATTCTGACCAAGTCCATAGTAATGAAATTCTGGATGTCCTGAGTATGAATGGCACACCTGCCTGTTTGCTGGATTTGCGTCTTCAAAAGGTAACACTCAATCCTGAGATGCAAAGAACTCTTGAACTGGAAGATGTTGAATTATCATTCACCGAATGGCTTCAGTCCTTCCCTTCATCCAGTCAAAATACTTTGCAGCGTGTTTTACACCAGTTATTAACAGAAGGACTACGCGACATATCTCTGCAAATAAACAACGGGAACACCTTTCGACCATGGGATTGTAAAATGGTTCATCTTACTAACGGTCAGATTGCATTTTCTTTAAAGGAGAGAGTTAGCTCTGAGGGACTCAATTCTGAAGCACCTGTCCGTGTAGCCCAAGAAGATGAAAAAATTTATCCTTCGAGATCTCTTAAAGGCACATTTGTGGAAAAACCGAAAAAACAGAGCATTCGATATTCAACTACTAAGTACTCACAGCTGAAACATCGAATGACCCATCTGGTAGATAAGTTTCCGCACGGGTTAGCTATTATCAGTCATAACTGGGAAATCACCTATGCTAATCAGAAGATGGAACACATTACAGGTATTTCTTTTGAACAGAATTGTAATCGCAAGTTATGGGATGTTTACCCTATTCATGAATATTATAATTTTTTTCAACACTATTTAAGGGCGATGGAAACCCAGGAAACGTGTGAATTTGAAGGTTTTATTCAAAAGACAAATACGACCGTGCTTATGACAGTTCATCCAACAGAACTTGGAATAACGGTATTTGCCCAGGATATCACTCAATATAAAAAGCAGCTTCAAGCATTAAAAGATTCAGAGGAACGTTTTGCACTGCTTGCTAACAATATTAAAGATGTCTTTTGGATTTGTGATCCCCAGTTTAATGAAATCCATTATATCAGTCCTTCTTTCCAAAATTTATTTGGAATTTCCCGCCGCGAAGTCTTTACTAATCCGTCCATTATCCTACGTGTGATTAACGAAGCGGATCAACCAAAAGTGGTAGAGTCTATGAAACTGATGCGAACGAAAAAGGATCAAGTAGAATACCGGGTGAAAAGCAGTAATGGAGAAGAAAGATGGATACGGTCAAGGGGCTTTCCAGTAGAAAATAATGGAACCGATTACGTGATAGGAATTCATGAAGATGTGACTGAATTTAAAGAAATGGAACAGCTGAAAGAAAAATCCCAGCAGCTTTCTACTATTACTCAAATGTCGGCTGGAATTGCCCATGAGATTAAAAATCCTTTAACTGCTATAAAAGGATTCCTGCAAATTGGTGCGGCTAATCCAGAGCTAAGGGATAATTATCAGGATATTATTCTGGATGAAGTAAACCGGATCGAAGCAATCGTGCAAGACTTCATGATGTTATCCAAACCTAAATCTTCTATCCAGTTAGAACAAGTATCTCCAGAACATGTTGTTTCTTACGTCATTCGTTTACTGGAACAGGAAGCTAAGGAAAAAGGTGTGAAGCTTGTATTTCACCATAAAGGGTTAGATGATGAAATCGATACTGAACCGAAGCGCCTGAACCAAATCCTGATCAATTTAATTAAAAATGCAATTGATGTGATGGACGGCGGGGAAGTGGTGATCGATGCGAAAATGTCGAGTCATGAACTAACGCTTTCCGTTAGTGATGAAGGTCCTGGTTTGACGGCGCAAGAGCTGGCCAAGATCGGTGAGCCATTCTTCACTACGAAAGAAAAAGGAACAGGGTTAGGAGTAATGGTTACGAAGAAAATCGTATCGGATCTTAATGGCACGATGTGCTATGAAAGTAAAAAAGGTGAAGGTACGACCGTAACGGTTCGATTGCCTAAATAAAATATCAATAATGATTTGAATTCATCCTAAACCACTGCATATTTATGCGGTGGTTATTTTTATCGCTGATCCTTTTTACTACTTATTATATCGGTCTAATATCCTGGATCTTAAATAGAGATTAAGGAAATTAGACTTAGGGCATGAAACTTATCTAAAGGGTAAATGGAACGACTGAAAAAGTAAAAATTGTGAATTTTTCAGCTTCAATCGCTTACATAAAATAAATTGTTTTTTTACATGCAAAGCTGTTTACAAAAGCAAAAAAGGGCTCTATAATCCCGATTGTACTATTAATTCGTTCGACAATATTCTTCAATATTTATAATAAAGGAGGCTTACTGATGCTTAAAAAATTATGGTCTTTTCTAATGATGAATTTAGGTGCTTTATGCGTAGCGGTTAATGTTCACTTTTTCCTTTCCCCAAACGATCTAGCGACCGGGGGAGTCAGTGGTTTATCAATCGTATTGAATAAAGTCATCCCTGATCTATCATTAGGAATGATAATGATCTGCTTAAATATCGTTCTGTTTATCGTTGGTTTTATATTCTTAGGTTTTCAATTCGGAGCAAAAACCATCTATGCTAGTTTTGCTCTGTCCTTCATGGTTTGGGGACTGGAAACCTATGTCCCAATGCAAGAAGCATTGAGCAATGACTTATTGATTCAATTAATTATTGGTCAAATTATTGCCGCATCGGGAATGGCCATTGTTTTTCATCAGGGAGCCTCTACAGGCGGAACGGATATCATTGCTATGATTCTCAACAAATACTTTTCTATTGAAGTAGGTAAAGGTGTCCTATTCTCTGATATAGCGATTGCTGCATCTTCAATCTTTATATTTGGTCCAACTGTCGGTATGTATGCTTTCTTCGGAGTTATTCTAAATGGTCTCGTTATTGATTACACGCTGCAGCAGTTTGATAACAATAAAGAAATTGTCATTATCAGCCGCGAGAGCGATCTTGTGCGTAATTTCATCGTTCAGCAGCTGGGACGCGGGGCAACCATTCACCACGCAAAAGGTGCTTTTAATCAGGAAGATAAGGAAGTAATTACGACAATTTTAAACCGCAAAGATTACACTCGCTTGAAAAAATTTATGACATCGGTTGATGAACGAGCGTTTATTACGGTTCATTCCATGAACGAAATTCTTGGAGAAAACTTCAAACGTCTCGCTTAATCGAATAAGAACACGAAAAAAGCCTTCAGATTTCACTTTAATCTGAAGGCTTTTTTATAAGGTTTTTTAATACGTGTGAAGCCGAATAAAGCAGAGAAATTTATCAAGCTTACAGCAATAAGTGAGGCTATGGTGTAGTTATAGCTCCCCGTTACATAAGAAAAGCAGAAAAATAATAAAATGATCATCATGGAAAGACTGGTAAGTAATAGAGACAATGGGCTTGTTAGTCTTCCGGTTTTTCCTCCAATTATAGAACCTCACTCCTCACGAACGAACTTGGTGTTACTAATCATACATGAAAAGATAATTTTCTGTCAATTTACTCTACTCAATAGATTTGCCCTAAGTAAAGTTAAATATATTGAATAATTAAGAATATTTGATATAATTAGTTTGCTGTAAAAATGAACAGACGCTCATTATTGTAGAGGAGGAAGATGAAGTGGATCGTGAAGAATTAATTGCCCCAGAAAGATATAATGTAGTATCAGAGATTGAAAAGTTTGCGGAAGATCCTTCCCGCAAGGCTCTATTATGGCTCAGTGAAGCCGGGGGCCAAAAAGAAGTTACATATGAACAGCTGCTCCATCAGGCAAATAAGATGGGAAATGCTTTTCTGGACCATGGTTTGCAAAAGGGAGATAAAATCCTTGTCATGATTCCTCGATTGATTGAAGCGTATCAAGTATATATTGCGGCCCTGAAAGCTGGGCTGGTTATTATTCCTAGTTCAGAAATGCTGCGTGCAAAAGACCTGCAGTACCGGATTACTCACGGTGATGTACGTGCAGTTGTCAGCTACCATCCGTTTACTGAACACCTGGATGCAGTGAAAGAAAGTGATCAACTTCTTAAATTTTCTGTAGGAGGGTCAAAAGAAGGCTGGTTTGATTTTGACGAATTATTAGAGGATTACAGTTCAACTCTTGAGACAGCTGATACAGCTAGTGGTGATATGGCCTTTCTATCGTACACTTCAGGAACGACAGGCAATCCAAAAGGAGTGGTTCATACCCATGGGTGGGGATATGCTCATTTGAAGACCGCTGCTTATAAATGGCTTGCTATTCAGGATGGCGATACAGTATGGGCAACAGCTGGTCCAGGATGGCAGAAATGGGTGTGGAGTCCTTTTTTATCTGTACTGGGTACGGGTGCAAGAGGTCTTGTGTACCAAGGTAAATTCAATCCGAAAACCTATTTAAGCCTTATGGATGAGCATAGCGTCAATGTTTTATGCTGTACTCCAACTGAGTATCGTTTGATGGCTAAAGTAGATAATCTGGATGATTACCAGCTTACAGACCTGCATAGCGCCGTTTCTGCAGGTGAACCATTAAACAGAGAAGTTATTGATACATTTAAGAATCATTTCAACGTTACTGTCCGTGATGGTTACGGCCAAACAGAGAATACTCTTCTAGTAGGAATTTTGAAAGACATGGAAGTACGACCTGGATCCATGGGCCGTCCTACCCCAGGAAATCAAGTAGAAATCATTGATGAATTGGCAGAACCTGTAGAAATAGGAGAAGTTGGAGATATTGCTGTTCATCTGGATACTCCTGCTTTATTCAAAGAATATTATAAGGATCCAGAACGCACAAAAATGTCTCATCGCGGAAACTATTATGTGACAGGGGACCAGGCGAGAAAAGATGAAGATGGATACTTTTGGTTTGAAGGCCGCAGTGATGATATTATTATCAGCTCCGGATATACCATTGGCCCTTTTGAAGTAGAGGATGCTCTTGTGAAGCATAAAGCTGTGCAGGAGTGTGCAGTAGTGTCAAGCCCGGACGAGGTCCGTGGTAATGTGGTTAAAGCTTTTATTGTACTGCAGAACAACTATGAGCCGACTGACAGTTTAGTAAAAGAATTACAAGACCATGTTAAGAGCACAACAGCACCGTATAAATATCCAAGAAAGATCGAGTTTACAGAGGAACTTCCTAAAACAACATCTGGGAAAATACGGCGAGTGGAGCTTCGCAAAAAAGAGAATGCTTCCAGGTAGGCTGTGACGGAAAGCAATTGCAAGAATATAACCTAGAATAAAGACCTGTTGCTGAGAAGCCTCTTCAACAGGTCTTTGTTATGGAAATGGATAGGAGAGAGAGCTTTGATAAGAGAAGCTGTTATACAAGATGCAAATGACTTAGCGGGGCTTATGAAAACCTTAGGTTATCCAACATCAGAAGACGAGATGAGGGAGCGTTTAGAAGCGATTTTGCCTCATGAGGACTTCAAAACCTTTGTATATGACACACCTGAAGGGCTAATTGGTATGATTGGGATGAGTTTCAGCTATGCATATCATACTGATAGCCCTCATGTTCGTGTAATTGCTTTTGTGGTAGATATAGAGCATCAAGGAGAAGGAGTGGGAAGATCACTTATGAGAGAGGCAGAGCACTGGTCAGAGAGAAAAGGAGCCAAAACCATTCAATTAAACAGTGGAAACCGTGATGAACGTAAAGCGACACACAAGATTTATGAGGGATTTGGTTTTGTTGGTAAAGCCACTGGTTTCTACAAAACGCTATAAAATTTAAAAAATCCGCTTTAAGGTAAATTCTTAAAGCGGATTTTTATGGATCTACGACCGGTTCCATAATTCCATTAACGGTCCGTTCTCCCCTAATAAAGGATCTGCTGCAGGAGCCGGCGCATCAGGGATCTGAGAAAGTGCCTCTTCGTATTCCTCTTTATCCCCAGTTTTTAAATCGAATGATTCACCGAATGGGTAAGCAGCAAGGACTTGGAAATCATCAGTGGCCCATTCATTTTTATGAGCAACGCCGGCTGGAATAATGATTAAATCTCCTTTTTTCACGTCCACTGTGCGACCGTTTGGTCCGCCAAGCTTCAAGCGGGCTGATCCTTCTACTAACGCAAGAATTTCATGGGTTCGACTGTGATAGTGGTGATAATCAAATACTCCGCCAACCCATGTGTTGGACCACCTGTGTTTCTTAAACAATTGTTCAGATTCATCGATAGGCATATCCACCGCCTGACGATATATTAAAGCTGGCAAAAACGGGTGGTTTGGGTAATAACCATCCTCTTCTAGTAAAATTCGATCTATACTTGTGTTCATGGGTATCTCCTTTCAAATTCTCTCACAGTAAAACATAACCATCCATAAAATTAGATAAACATTTTTTGGGTTTTAGTGAAACTATTACTAACTTAAAATCGTAGGAATATATAGAAGAACCATCTGAACTAGATAGTTAAATAATTATATTAACATAATGTAAAAAAGTTGAAAAACACGGGTGTTAAATATTACTAATATTGTTAGAATGATAATCGAGGTGAGCGAATGGCAAAAAAATTAATTATTATAACGGGTATTATATTCACGATACTCCTGTCGCTAGTATACATAGATCAACGATATTTCTTTAACCCAGTAAAATTCAGCCAAGACGCAGTAACACCTCATGAGTGGAATGAATATGAACGCCCGATGACTTTGACTTATTATAAGCTAGAAGATGGAAGACAGACGGTTACGATTAAAACAGAACAGGAAATTAAAGCTTTATTAAGCACGCTAAAAGAATCCCCGCATGAAGGGAACGCAGAGTTGTCTGAAAATGTCCACGGTGCGTTGAAGCTTTCAAGTAATAAGGAGACCTTATTAGAAGTTTATTTATATGCGGATCATTGGAAAATCCTGAAGGAGAAAGGCGCAATTTACGAAATTACACAGCCGCTTGAGCAATTATTTAACGAGTACTAGCCAGCCAATTTTTTAGGCTGGCTTGTTTTTGTTAAGAAAATAACTACCCATCCACAGAGCGATCTTTTTCTAATAACACTGTTAAACATTGTTGATTTTTCATAGGAGACTTATTAAAGAATAGGACCGGTTACTGTAAGACTCGATTTCGAGATATTCTGGGTCCGTTACTCGAATGGGGAGAAGGGCTGGTGGGGAAATAACTCGCTTTCCTATGGCCCTACACGATGTGGGGTCGATCGACGTTGCCACAGGACGTGGCGACCTTAGTCGATCCTCCTTTTACCAGGAGCTTCCTCGCTCGTTTCACTCCCTGCGGGATCTCACCTGATTCCTTCTCCCACTCTTACACTTTTTTGTGACGTAAGCATAAATGAGTGCCTAAACGTTGAAGAGAGCTATCCAGCTCCAGCACCTAGCGGCTAGTGAGACTTCCCTCACTTCTGTACGATAAGTCAACATCGAATCGCCACGCTCTTCGTGTTTCCTTTATCTCCGCCAGCTCAGTCCAGTCCATACGCCGCTGACCAAGGTGCTTCCGCTTTTAACCGGGGAGTCTCGCCATTTCTCCACCAACCCAGCCAAGGGAGATTAACGGACCCTTTCAGACAAGGGAAATGCTCTTCTCCTAAATAGGTCCCAAATGCTTCTATGACAAGCTTTTTCACATCGTTTTAGCATGAAATACACTCTTCATCCCATCCTTTTTTCTCACCAAGCAACCAGTGTATTTAGTGGTTTCGAGTTTCTGATTCGGCCAGGTCCGGAGGGGGACGATGTAGACTCCTGTGGGATGAACATGATCGGTAAGATCCCGGAAGGCGAAGCCTGAGGAAGCTTACCACATGCCCACGGAAAGCGGAATCGTCCCCGCAGGACCTAATTCTAACAAAAGTCTCGAAACTGAGTCTTCCAGTAACGGGAGCTTATCTGGAGTAAAAAACTAGAAGGTTTTAAAGAGCATATTTAATGAATCCTCTAACCGTTTTTCGTAGTCAAAAAAATAAAAAGAATGTAATATACTTGAAGAGGTTAAAATGAATAAGATAATAATTAGGAGTGCATATAAATGAGCAGAATATTTACTCATGTCTTTAACACACTGGTTGGAATTCTGATTCTCATTGAGGGAGGCGTCTACATCTTTGTAAACAATAAAGATGGGGACATTCATTTTCGCAGTATCATCATGTCCCTATTATTGCTTTTAGCATGGGGGATGTCTTATCGTAAACAATTAACGAGTGAAAATCAAAGTGCGTGGCTGATTGTCACTATTATCATTACGATCCCAATGATTCTCCCGTGGCTTTTCTTTATTTAATCAAGAATTGCCCAGCCACAGGATAAGACCAACAGCTCCAAATAAAAGCGCCGAGACGAGGTAAATATATCCGAAAACTCGGTGCTTTACTTCTTCTTGGTTTGTTTCCACAGCCCCTGAAAAAATAAGAAATAAAATAGCTATGATATACATAGATAATTCTACACCCGCATAGGGCTCTGTTTTTAGAATAAGCCACCCGTCGATAGGAATAGCCGTAACAAGAGGGAGGTATAGAGGATTAATCCACTCTCCTACTCCTTTTTTCTCCTTGGACATAAAATCTCTCCTTCTCTATAGCAGCAGCCAGCCGAGCAGACTTCCGGCTGATCCAAACCATAATGCAAAGCCAATATTCCATTTTGTAATGCGGTAAGGGTTTCTGCCCGTCAACTGACTCATGATGGTGACGGTTGTATTAAATGTGCCCGCGGCATCACTAGCCAGGGTGGACGTTAACAGTACAATAGCAAGACTTAAAGGATTTAATTCGGTTAACAGGGGTTGAATTAAGGTTCCCATTAGACTAATGGTTACTAAAGGGTGGATGCCGATTAGTGAGAACATTAGAGAAACCAGCTGAATGGCCAGGAACAGCACTAAAGGTGTAGTCGATAACTGTAATAAGGGAGTTTGAATCACTTCAATCATTTTCGTTTGTTCGAACATTTCACTGAAGAATCCTAGTGAAATAAACAAAAGCATTAAATTCTGTAAGCCGTTAACCTGGGGAACCCAGGTTTTTTTGTTATATCTTATAAATGCTTTCACTTGGTTAATAGTAAGCGCCCATAACAGAGTAAAAGGCAAAATGAATAGAATAACGGCATTAAAATAAGTAACATTTAAAAGCTTCTGTACGCCAAAAGCAAGAAAAATGAACAAGAACAGCATTCCGAGTAAGTAGCTGACTTTACCCAATAATTGACTGCCAGATATTTCTGTAGAGGATTCCGGTGCTTCATAGGCTTCTTTTCTATAAGTGAACCATCCAATACACCAGTCGATCAGCAATAAGGAGATAGAAAAGAACAAAGCCCATGGAAGCAATTCAAAGTAAGCTACTCCAGTAATTGTAACCGTAAGGGCAATGAATATTTCTATAGGGCTCCAAACGTTGGCAAGGGCAAAGGAGCGCAAAATGGATTGACTGGAAAATGGATCAAGACGTGAGGTGTTGATTTTCTGAGCTGAATTTTTAACAACTGCCTGGACAATAGTGATTGCCGAAAAAAATACAAAAAGACAAAGAATGTAAGCAATTAGAGAGCTACGATAGTAAAGCTGACCCAGATGCTTCGTCCTTAACTGCAGCAGATTCTGCAGTTCTTCGTCATACTTCCCCACGATCATTAGATTATTAATAAACGGAAGAAAATATAAGAGACTGAGAAGTAAAGCCGTAGAAGTAAAATGCAAGGGGAGTGAAAGCCAGCTTTCTCCAGAAAAACTGAAGATCACGAATCCTGCACAAACAAAAATAGCAGAAATGATTTGAAATGTTCGGCTAGCTCCTTTAAAAGAAACTGGGAGGATAACCAGTGCTGTACAACCTAATAAATAGGATATGTAGATGTTATCTATAAATAGAGATATTAGGTAAAAAAGGATAAAACTGGTGTATAAACAGGCTTTCAAGATTTTTCCATGTGTGAACTTCATGAACAAACTCCCCTAATTTCAAGCATCTCGTTTCAATCGTCCAAGAATAGCAGGAAAAAGTCAACTTTCATGGATTAAGTCTGACAGAGGGTTATTTTTTATAGTATTTAGACTCAAGTATCACTTTGTGAATTTGGCATATGTGTATCCACTTGTTAAGCTTAAGTTTGGCTACAAACTTCTCCCCATCTTTATACCCTCTTTTTTTCCAAACAGAATGGATTGTTTACTTAGGAACAAACTAACAACTAGCAGATAAGTCAGAAAGGATGCTTTAAAATGAAGACGAGATTGATCGATTGGCCTACGTTTATAGGTGCTTTAATTTTACTGGTAGCGGTTACGCTTCCACTAATTCTATTCCCGGACGCCGGAAGGGCTTTCGTGTCGGACGCCAATAGTTTTATGACAGGTAATTTCGGCGTTCTGTACATGGTAATGGGATTTGTGGTGTTTGCTTTTCTATTATTTGTAGCGTTTAGTAAAAATGGCTCCATTAAACTAGGGGATGAAGGAGAAAAGCCTGAATTCAATACGTTTTCCTGGGCGGCCATGTTATTTGCTGCCGGGATTGGCTCCAGTATTCTGTATTGGGCGGTTATCGAATGGGCTTACTATTATCAGGGTCCTCCATTTGGGGTAACTCCTGAATCTCAAGAGGCCATTCAATGGGCTTCAGCCTATGGAATCTTTCACTGGGGTCCTATTGCATGGGCAATCTATACGCTCCCTGCTTTACCCATCGCCTATTTCTATTATGTAAGGAAAAAGCCGGTGCTTAAAGTAAGTGAAGCCGTACGTCCTGTGTTAGGAAAATCAGTCGATGGACCGCTGGGAACGGTCATTGATGTCCTGTTTATGTTTGGGCTCCTGGGAGGGGCAGGAACAACGCTTGCGCTTGGTACCCCTATGATTGCTGAAGGGGTCAATAGTTTAACAGGTATCCCGGCAAATCTTGGATTGAAATCTTTCATTATGCTGTTATGTACATTGATTTTTGCGATCAGCTCTTATTCGGGACTTAAAAGAGGTATTAAAGTTCTTAGTGATATCAACCTTTGGTTATCCTTGTTTATTCTGGCCTTTGTTTTCATCTTTGGACCTACTCGGTTCATTAGTGAAACGACAGTTAACGGTCTTGGAATACTCGCAGATAATTTCTTTAAGATGGCTACATGGATGGAACCTTTTGCAGGTATAGGTCCATTTGGCGAGACTAATTTCCCCGAATCCTGGACAATATTCTATTGGGCCTGGTGGCTTGTTTATGCCCCGTTCGTAGGTCTGTTTGTTGCCAGAATTTCAAGGGGAAGAACCATTCGTCAAATGGTTCTTGGAACCATGATTTATGGAACAATCGGCTGTATTCTGTTCTTTGGAATCATGGGTAACTTCGGTTTATATATGCAGTTGACGGGCTCGTTTGATGTGGTAAGTTTCATGGACCAAAATGGAGCTCCGGCTACGATTATAGCTATTATTAATGAACTGCCGCTCGCTAAATTTATGGTGCTGGCATTTACGGTCCTCGCTATCATATTTCTGGCGACGACTTTTGATTCTTCCTCCTATATCCTTGCTTCTGTTGTGCAAAAGAATGTAGAAGGGGAGCCGATGCGCTGGAATCGTCTATTTTGGGCGTTCGCTCTATGTCTGATGCCGCTTGCACTCATGTTCCTGGGAGGCTTGGATACACTTCAGACGGCAAGTATCGTTGGTGGATTCCCGCTGATATTCATTATGATTTTATTAGCATGGTCCTTTATGAGAGCCTCAAACGAAGATATTCGAGCTTCTGATGACTATCAGTCATCTACTATTCACATTGAACGCTGGAAGAAGAAAGGCAAAAAGCGAAGAAGATCAGCTCTTGAAGTACTTGAAGAGAAAAATAAAGATGAAGATGACAATTAATCGATGAAAAGCCTGCGTGCCATGCACGCAGGCTTTTCATGTTAAAATAGACCAAAAGGAGGATCCTTATGATATTGAATGCTTTCGGGATATTAATCGTTGGGGCAGCCGTATGTATATTAATTATTCTCGTAGCTTATAAATTGTTTATTAAAAAAGAGTCGATTGATACTTCTCATTCTTACACTCCTTTTGACTATATTACCGGTCAAACCAGTCAGGAGTTCCACGAAGAAGAAGACTTCCTCCAGGAAGAAGAAAAAGATCCTAATGAAAAACCATAAGTTTATTTCAATTAACTTCCACCTCAGGTCATCCAGTATCTGGATGACCTGAGGTGGAATATTTTATGTGATTCTATTTTGGCAGATAGGGGAGAGGTGACTGCATGATAAAGTCTCCGCTGTCGCTTAAGAACTGATTAAGCAGGTGAAGATGATCGCCTCCAATTAGTACTAAGACTCGATCATCAGAGCCAGCAATCCGGGCAATATTAGCGGAGATGGCTAAATCCCGGTGGTGCCATTGTTTTAACCACTGAACACCGACCTGGTGCTGGCGGTTGCCGACTTTTGTAAGCTTCATGTACACCCTTTGCAGCTCTTGGATATACTCAGGTCGATTAATATAAGCCAGAGTATGCAGCATACTTTCATCGTTTTCCATCTTTTTTATCCTTGACTGAACCTCAAGAATCTCCTGGAATAATGCGGGCTGATGTTCCTTAGCCCACTCAAAGACTTGATTTAAGGAAGGAGAACTCATGTCTACCACTTCATCAACAGGATAGACTCGAGGATGCTCGAGCCCATGAGCCAGTCTAAAGGCAATTTGTTCGACTTCATCGTAGGCGGGTTTTAATTCACCGGATTGAAACTCTTGATATTTACGATCTAGTTCCTCTTCAATAAGAAAGGGCTTCTCAACAGCAATCTTAGTCGGGTTATACTTCTTAAAAGCTTCCACGACCGTATGGATATGATTCTGCTGTTCGTTCACGGTTTGAGGCTCCATCGCCATATGAAATGTGCCAAGAAGCATAACTTCAGGTTTACTCATTTTCATCCTCCTCACATACCCCCATTTTTATCCACCTCAGGTCATCCAGATTATGGATGACCTGAGGTGGGGGGTTTTAACATGATTATTCTGTTGATGTGTTGAAGTGGGGCAGTACATATTCTCCCAATTCTTGAATGATTTCAGGGACTGGTCGTTTATTCTTGGACAGGCCAAACATGATGTGATTAACTCCTGCATTTCTATATTCCTCAAGCAGTTCGACCGCGCGCTTTCTACCTGTTCGGTAGCCTGCAGGAATTTTCTCGAGCGGATAATCAGGATCTTCCATTAATTCCAGCGGAAGAGGCATGAAAAATGGACGAAAAGCGTCAGGACCATGATATTCCTTCACTTTTTCTCTGTAATCTGAAATAGTCTTTTGCTGCTTGTCGGGAGGCTGAGGGTAGAACATCCACCCATCTCCATGCTCAGCCACCCAGTCCAAGGTTTGCTGGCAATAGCCTGTCATAAAAGCAGGGATTCTGCATGTGGGCTTGGGGACCAGGTTCGACTTGTGGAGTTTACCGAATTCTGAATCCACCTCCGGAAATTCCTCAGCAATAACTTCATTGAAATAATGAAAACTCTCGCGAAACAACTCGCCTCGTTTCATAATATCAATTCCCAGGCCTTCAAAGTCTTTCCTACGATCACCAGATGAAATTCCAAGCATGAGCCGTTCAGGAAAAAGTCGCTCAATGCTGGCTGCCTCTTTAGCCGTTCGAAGCGGATGACGCAGAGATGTGACCAGAGCCGCTGTTCCTAAATTAATAGACGAGGTTTGTGAGGCCAGATAGGTAAGATAAATTAAACTGTCGAAAATTTGTCCGGTAGCCGGATCTTCAAAAGTAGGGTCTTCCAATAATACATCCTGAAACCATAGGCACTGAAAACCCATTCTTTCAGCAAGCTGCGCTCTTTCAACCTGGTGAATCATCTGTGGTGGTTCTTTATCGTAATTTTCTAGCGGAACATTAACACCAAATGATAGTTTGTCTTCCTTAAGCATTCTTTGAAAGCCTTTATGCTGTTCGAACAAGGCAGGTCCACCTCCGTTGTAATCATGATGCTTTCTATTATAAAGAGGAAAGAGAAGAAGTGCGAACAACAGACATTGCAGGTAAATTAACAGAGTCAAAATACAGTTAGCGGGCTTCAATCCATCAATTACAGGGTTCATTGATGCTCTGCTCTCGTTGAAGGTCCAACATAAACGAATAACCCCCAGGATATAACTATAAAAGGTGATCCTCCAGCGGAAAATCGAATGGAAGACGGTCTTTATTTAATAATGTCAACAATGACTCTGACAAACATGCGTTTAGATTGTATTGTATATAGCGGTGTAACCGCTTTAAAATAAAGTTACAGACAAAGAGAAAAAAAGCGTTGAGAGACGAAGGAGGAAACAAAATGAGTGAACAACAAGAGAAAGCGGGAATGAGGGCAAAAGTCCAGAAGTTCGGCAGCTTTTTAAGTAGTATGATCATGCCGAATATCGCCGCCTTTATTGCATGGGGACTTATTACAGCACTATTTATTCCGGACGGATGGTTCCCGAACGAAGATTTAGCCGCTATGGTTGGACCGATGATCAATTATCTATTGCCATTATTAATTGCTTTTACAGGTGGACGCTTGATTCATGGTTTACGCGGAGGGGTAGTTGCCGCTACAGCTACCATGGGTGTTATTGTCGGTTCACCGGATACACCAATGTTTCTTGGGGCCATGGTTGCTGGTCCAATTGCCGGTTATGCTATGAAGAAAGTAGATGAATTCTTTGACGGAAAAGTTCGCCAAGGGTTTGAAATGCTCGTTAATAACTTCTCAGCAGGAATTTTAGGAGCCGCACTAGCTGTACTTGCCTACTATACATTAAGTCCGCTATTTTCAGGTATCACAGATCTTCTTGGTGTGGGAGTAGACTTGTTAATTTCAGCTGGTTTATTACCATTAGCCAACTTATTTATTGAACCTGCCAAAGTAGTATTCCTGAACAATGCTATTAACCACGGAATCCTTACTCCTCTTGGTACGGAACAATCTGTAGAAACAGGAAAATCGATTCTGTTCTTACTTGAAGCAAACCCTGGTCCAGGTCTTGGCGTATTACTAGCCTTTATGTTCTTTGGAAAAGGAGTCTCTAAACAAACAGCACCAGGTGCAGCGATTATTCAATTCTTGGGTGGAATTCATGAGATTTACTTCCCGTATATTCTATCGAAACCACTTGTTATATTAGGGGCCATTGCCGGTGGTGTCTCGGGTACAGCAACCTTCGCTTTCTTCAATGCTGGACTGACAGCCGCAGCCTCACCTGGAAGTATTATAGCTATTATGGGTATGACCCCAAGAGGTAATTATCTTGGAGTTGCTGCTGGTGTAGCTGTAGCTGCTATTGTTTCCTTTATCGTATCCTCAATTATATTGAAAGCAAGCAAAGGTGAAGATGAGGGAGATATTGAAGAAGCAACAGCTAAGATGGAAGGAATGAAAGGGAAAAAAAGCAGTGTCTCCGGACAACTATCTGGTAAACAGCCTGCAGAAGATTCAGCGGAAGACCGTAATACAGCTGAGGTTCCTAAGCTTGATTACTCTAAGGTGGATAAAATCATTTTCGCTTGCGATGCCGGCATGGGATCGAGCGCTATGGGGTCATCCTTATTAAAAAATAAATTCAAAAAAGCAGACCTTGATATTGAAGTAACGAATATGGCGATTAACGACCTGCCTCAGGATGTAGATGTCGTCATTACCCATAAAGATTTAACGGAGCGTGCGAAGCAGAAAGTTCCCAATGCTCACCATATTTCCGTTGATAACTTCCTGAATAGCCCGAAATACGATGAGCTTGTTGAAGAATTGCAAAACAAATCTACTACTGAAGAAACTGGCGGCACAGCAGAAGTAACTGATGTAGACGCGGCTAAAGTGGACAAAATCATTTTTGCCTGCGATGCGGGAATGGGATCCAGTGCTATGGGCGCATCCCTCTTGAAAAATAAATTCAAGAAAGCAGGAATTGATATTAATGTGACGAACATGGCGATAAATGATCTGCCGCAGGATGTGGATATCGTTATTACTCATAAAGACTTAACAGAGCGAGCGAAGCAAAAAGTTCCAAGTGCTCATCATGTGTCCGTCGATAATTTCTTAAACAGTCCAAAGTATGATGAGTTAGTAGAAGAGTTGAAGAAATAGTGAAGAGTAGAAAAGAGTCTGTTTGATCAGACTCTTTTCTGCCCGGTTACTATTCCCTGGGGCTGAAGGGCAGAGAGGAGTGGAAGGATGTATGTATGTCTCGGCACGAGAACGAAGACTGATTGAAATGCTGCTTGAGACTCCTCAAGACCTAACGATTAAAGACCTAGCTGAATCTCTGGATGTGAGTGCACGAACAATCCATCGGGATTTAAAAGGCGTAGAAGACGTTCTCGAAAGTCACGGGTTATCCTTAGAAAAGAAGACTGGTAAAGGAATAGCGATTCTTGGTGAAGAGGAAAGACGTCAGGATTTACGAATGTCGATTAATGAACAAAACTCCTTAGACTACACACCCGAAGAGCGTCATGTGCTTATTCTCTCCTGGCTGCTTGAGTCTCAGGATCCGGTCAAACTCATGACTTTATCAAACGAACTGGGTGTCACAGTGGCCACTATCAGTCATGATCTGGATAAGATTGAAGAGATTCTTGTTAAATTTCAACTCCAGCTGATCCGTAAGCGTGGATACGGAGTTGAAGTTCAGGGGGAAGAAGGCAACATTCGTGAAGCTATCCAATATATCATTATGCAGCATATGAATGAGCATGATTTTCTTAAATTGCTGCGAGAAAACATTCAATCTCCGGCCGCACCTTCACTTGATGCTGTTTCCGATCACTTGCTTGGTCTGGTTGACCGGCAAAACATCAGCACCATTGAACAAACGGTTAACTCGATTAGGGCGGAGCTTCCTTATCATTTGGCTGACAGTGCTTATATTGGATTAGTCATTCATTTGGCCTTAGCGATTGAACGTTTACAGCAAGGGGAATTTATACAGATGGAAGACGAGTATTTGACTCGTCTTCAGTCAACAAAAGAATTTGATATCGCTGGTAAATTAATCAGCAAGTTAGAAGAAATCTTTGAGTTATCGATTCCAAAAGCGGAAACCGGCTATATTACGATGCATTTAATGGGGGCAAAAGTCCGTTACAACCAGGATTACATTCTGGAAGACAGTAGTCTGAGTGTTGCTTTTAAAGCAAAACAGCTGATTGAGTTCGTATCGAATGCCTTACAACAGAATCTTCACCATTCCGATCAACTGTTGAATGATCTGGTAGTGCATTTGAAGCCTAGTTTATATCGGATCCATCAGGGAATGGATATTAAAAATCCACTGAGAGAACAAATTGAGCAGGACTATCCGGAATTATTTCTAACGCTTGAACGAGCAACAGAGTTTGTATTCCCTAAAATTACTTTTCCGAAAGAGGAAACAGCTTTTCTTGTGATGCACTTTGCCAGTGCTTTGTTAAATATGGAAGATTCACGCGGCCTTAAAGCGTTAGTAGTCTGTTCAAGCGGCATAGGCACCGCCAAAATTTTAGCTGCCAAGCTTAAGAAGCAATTTTTGGAGATTGAAGAAGTGGATCACCAGTCTCTGTTCGATTTAGATCAACTAACGAAAGAGGATTATGATTTAGTCGTATCTACGATTCCGCTCGATAGTATCGAAAATTATGTTCTCGTGAACCCAATGCTGCCGAATGCGGATATTCAACGGCTGGAACATCGAATTCGAAAATTGAAGATTACGAACAGTATGAAGCCGATCAAAGAAAATGTGGAACAAGAAGATGAAACGCTGCAGACTATACAAGAATCTGTAAGCGGCATTCAGCGATATGCTGCAACCGTTGGTCAGTTGTTAAACGGTCTGTATGTGCTCAGTCACTCAAGTAGATCCAAACAAGAAATACTTTACGACGCATGTCTATCATTACAGAACAAAAACTTACTCACAGAAGCGGAAACCATTACGGAAGCCTTATTGAACAGGGAAACTGTGGGAGGACTAGGGATTCCAGATACCACTCTTACCTTGTATCACACCAGGCATCCCGCTGTTCGTGAGGCGTCCTTCACCATTATTAAGCTTAACGAAGCCCTGGAGGTCACGGGAATGGATGGCGAAGTAATGCCGTCGTCCGTGTTCATCCTTATGCTGGCCCCACAGGACATGAGTAAGGAAGGACTGGAGGTTATCAGTTTCTTGAGCTCCCTGCTTATTGAAGAACCTGAAATGATCAGGGTGCTTGAAAAGGAAGAAGAAGACCAAATCAAAAGTTATGTGTCTAACCAGCTTCACCAGTTTTTTAAGAAAAAAATATCTTAATTATGAAAAGAGGAGAATGAATATGTCTGATAATATTTTAACGTCCAACACAATTGAATTGAATGCACAGTTCAGCTCAAAAGAAGAAGCCATTCGTTATGTGGGAGGTTTGCTTCATAACGGTGGATATGTAGAAGAAGCTTACATTGACAAAATGCTGGAAAGAGAAGAAGTTACTTCAACATTTATGGGGAACTACGTAGCCATCCCTCATGGTACGGAAGATGCGAAGAAATCAGTGAAAGAAACGGGCCTTGCCGTAGTTACCGTTCCAGACGGTGTTGATTTTGGTGACGGTAATATCGTGAAATTGCTCATTGGCATCGCTGGTAAAGGAGACGAACACCTTCAGATCCTCTCCCAGATTGCCATTGTATGTTCAGAAGAAGAGAATATCGATACCATTCTAAATGCTCAATCCAAAGAAGAAATTATCAGCATCTTTAATGAGGTGAATTAATAATGAAAGCCGTTCACTTTGGAGCAGGAAATATCGGAAGAGGATTCATTGGCGCACTGTTATCGCAGGCAGGTTATGAAACCATATTTTTAGATGTAAATGGTGAATTAATCGATGAACTAAACCAGAAAAGGTCCTACCACGTAGACCTTGCCGGCACAGATCGTTCGCTTGAGGTTACTAATGTTTCAGGGTTGAACAGCATCAACGATGAACAGGCAGTTATTAAGGCTATTGAAGAAGCTGAGATTATTACTACGGCTGTTGGTCCCAATATACTGTCTGTTATTGCTCCTGTACTGGCCAAAGGTCTTCTTCATAAAAAGGAAAAAGGAAACGTAATCGCCTGCGAAAATATGGTAGGCGGGAGTGAAATTTTGAAAAATCACGTTCTTGAGCACGTAGATGCTGAGGAAAAAGACTGGATCAGTGAGAATATCGGCTTTCCGAATTCTGCTGTGGATCGAATTGTACCGGATCAGCATCAGGATGATCTATTAACGGTTAAAGTGGAGCCTTATTTTGAATGGGTAGTAGAGACGACCGCTATTAAAGGGAATCCTCCGGAAATCAAGGGGATTACGTATGTCGATGATTTGACTCCTTACATCGAGCGGAAGCTTTTCACTGTGAACACTGGTCATGCAGTGGCTGCCTATTTAGGAAAATTCCATGGACACGAGACGATTAAGCAAGTTATGGATGATCCGGCTATTAAAGAGAAAATCCGAGGTGCACTCCAAGAATCAGGAGCAGTTCTGATCGAAAAATATCAATTTGATGCAGAGGTTCATCATGACTACATTGAAACTATATTAAGCCGTTTCGAGAACCCGGACTTATCAGACGAAGTTACTCGTGTAGGACGAGCACCGATTCGAAAACTGGGACCGAATGACAGGCTGGTCCAGCCGGCGGTGTCTTATATAGAATACGTTGAGAAAGATCCGGTATATCTTGCAGAGGTCATCGCAGCGGCTTTATTTTACGATAATGAGCAGGATCAGGAAGCCGTTGAAATGCAGAAACGTATAGTTGATAAAGGGAGAATAAAGGCCTTTCAGGAAATCGCTGAATTGGACAATGACCATCGACTAGTCAAAGTTGTTGAAGCGCAGGTCCACCATTTAGAAAAGTAATTACAAAAAACCTCCAGAGGAATTTTAATCCTCCGGAGGTTTTTTGTCTTTTATTTGATTGTGTTTTTTTAAAGACTGAATCACTTCTTCATGATGATCACCGATAAAATCAAGGCCGTAATGATATTGGCCGCGAGCCGGCTTCGACCATATGACTTCCGCTGTAAAAGAAAGGTCTTGACCAGCGATTGAGGTGGTGACAAATAAGTGGACTGTTTTGCTTGTAGGAATATGTACATCTGAAGCTAGTTTCATACCGCCAGGGCTGATGTCGATGACTCTGCCGGACCCCATGGAGGAATTGACCGGTTTTTTATCGACCTTAATTAATTTAAAGGCAGCGGGGAGAGGCTCATCGAAGGTATATCTTAACGTTTCATTTCTTCGGTATCGCATTAAATCGACCTTTCTGGCTAAGACGTCTTTTCATTGAAAATACCAAAGTATCCTTTAAAAAGCAATCGAGCGTTTTAGCGAAACGTTCACTTTACCTTACGTGTAAAAATTCTGATACAATTGAGTGGGGGAACGTTTACATAAAAAGAAAGGGGAACGTTATGACTATTGTTCATAAAACGTGGGATTTAGAAACGATCTTTGCAGGAGGCAGCGAATCTGAACAGCTCCACAGCTACGTTGAGCAAACAGAACAGGAGATCAGTGAGCTTGAAAGCCTTGTACATTCTTTTACATCTCCTAAAAATACCGATCAGACTAAAGAACTCTCCGAAGTTGTGAATCAAATCCAGCTGGTAACAAAACGACTGGGAGAAATAGGAGCGTTCATTAGCTGCTTGAATGCTCAAGATGTTAATGATAAAAAGGCAGGAGCCTGGCAGTCCAGACAGAATGAGCTAAGTGCTGCGTTTGGGAATCTGCTCACAGAATTTGATCAGAAGTTAGTTCAGACGGATGAGGATGTCTGGAAATCATTGTTGAAACATGGTCCTCTGCGTCAGCTGGAGTTTATCCTTGATGAAAGAAGAGAGGCTGCTAAGGATAAGTTGGAACTGCGCCAGGAATCATTAATTAACGATTTGGGAATTGATGGATACCACGCATGGGGGCAAATGTATGATGCCATTGTCGGGAAATTAGGTATTACTCATGAAGGAAAAACACTTTCCGTAGGACAGGCTTCAAACTTGCTGGGCTCACCTGACCGTACTGTACGTAAGGAAGTCTTTGATAAGCTGCAGAACACTTGGAAAGCGCAGACGGATCTTTTCAGTGAAACACTGAATCATCTGTCTGGTTTCAGGCTTCAAACCTATAAACATAGAGGCTGGGAGCGTGTGTTGAAAGAACCGCTCGAATACAATCGTATGAGTGAAAATACCTTGAATACCATGTGGGAGACCATCACGAAATACAAAAAACACTACCTTCCTTATTTAAAAAGGAAGGCGCATATGCTTGGATTAGAGCGTTTAAGCTTTTACGATGTAGAAGCCCCTGTTGGCTCAGCGGAACAGACGATGAGTTTTCAACAAGGAGCTGAGTTTATTATTCAGCAATTTCGCTCGTTCAGTCCTAAAATGGCGGATTTTGCAGAAATGGCTTTTGAAAAGCGCTGGATTGAAGCAGAAGATCGTTCTGGCAAACGACCTGGAGGTTTCTGCACCAGCTTTCCTGACAGCGAACAGACAAGGATTTTTATGACATATTCCGGTACACCTTCTAATGTGGCCACGCTCGCACATGAACTGGGACATGCTTATCACCAGCATGTAATGAATGATCTGCCTGCACTGAATCAGGGGTATGCTATGAACGTGGCTGAGACCGCGTCGACATTTGCTGAGATGATTGTCTCTGATGCAGCCGTGAAGCATGCGGCCAATGACACCGAAAAAATGACTCTGCTTGAGGACAAAGTTCAGCGAAGCATCGCTTTCTTTATGAACATCCACGCTCGTTTCTTGTTTGAAACGAGGTTTTATGAAGAGCGTAAAAAGGGAGTGGTTTCAGCGGAGCGCTTAAATGAACTCATGGTTGAGGCACAGAAGGAAGCCTACGTAGACGCACTGGATGAATATGATCCAACCTTCTGGGCATCCAAACTTCATTTTCACATTACCGACGTCCCGTTTTATAATTTCCCTTACACTTTTGGCTATTTGTTCAGTCTGGGCATTTACGCAAAAGCTCTGAACTCTGACAGCAATTTTGAAAATGATTATATTGCCCTGCTGCAGGATACGGGACGGATGAGTACAGAAGATCTGGCTGCTAAGCACCTGAATGTAGATTTAGAGAAGCCTGAATTCTGGGAGCAGGCTCTTGATCTTTGTCTGAAAGATTTAAATGAATTTATGGATATTAGTGCACAATAACAAATTTGCTTAACAAGGAGGAATCCAAATGGAAGAGAAGCTTATTCCTGAAGATGAAAAGCAGCAGCGAGTAGAAGGATTAGAAGGCTGGAAATTGACGGATGACAAGTTTATTGTTAAACGCTATCGTTTTGAAGACTTTCTCTCAGGTATCCGTTTTGTTAATCTAGTAGCCGAATATTCGGAAGAAATTCAGCACCACCCCTTCATCAGTATTGATTATAAGGTGGTTACTATGAAGCTGACTTCGTGGAATGCCAAGGGACTTACGGAGCTTGATCTGGCATGCGCTGAAAAATACGATATCTTATACAGCAATATAAAATAACGATAAGAAAGACCAGTGGAATGTGATAATCGCACTGGTCTTTCTTAAGTTATGGTAAGCATGATAAAGGAATCCACACCAATGCTTTGGAATCTATCGGAAACACCAATGCCTCATAAAGAAACGCTCCCGTTTCTTTAAGACCGGTTTCGTTTATTTCGTATGGAAAAAATGGGGGATGGGAAATGATTCGCTTTCCGCGGGGAAGACGGCAAGCCTCCTCAGTCTTCGACTTCCGGGGTCTCGCCAGCCTTTCCTTTCCCGCAGGAGTCTCACCATTTCCCATCCCCCATTCCCATAGGTAGCAGAACGAAACCTAAGGTTCATGATTATAAAGTAAACACTCTTGAAAAGGCTCTACTACAAGGTTTTCAAACGTTTTTTTGCTTATTTTAATGAAACGAACGGGAGTCATCCTGAAGGAACATATCGTAAGGGGCGGAGGGGAACGGTGAGACTCCCTCCGGAAAAGTTGATACATCAGGGTTTATAAGCTATTTCATCTTTTTTAAAATTTTTTCAAGTCTTTATGGGAAACAGTTAATTCCTTTTATTACATTTTGAGGAATTGAAGGAGACACGTTGCGTTCTCTAATGAATTAGAGTTTCCCTTGAAATCTATGGATGCACCTTGGATCTCTGCTTTCTTATGAGGACGTACCCTCCCATGGCTCATGGCTTCGTGTGCCTGCATTCCAGCATATGGTCTCATCATAAGGCAGAGGCTGGCTTTATTCTCCTGCATGGACTCGTGGTCTTTCGTCTCGGTTGGTGCCAGCTACTCCGTGTCATCATATGGGGGTGAAAACGCTCGGTTCCTTACGCTGCCGGTTTAAGGCAGTGAAGGTCCTGTCTCATTCTTTCCTCACGGAAAGGAACCTGGTGTTTAGAAAGACCAAAAAAGATTTTTAAGAGTTTACCACTAAGCACGACCTGCGCTTCCCTATGTGTTAAAGGGTTCCCAGGGCGTGTCGTATAGTACTGATACAGTTCCTTAAAGACCTGATTATTTTGAACCAGAGGCATTATGGCGCGATACAGAAGGTTTCTCAGCCGTTTTCGACCACGCTTGGAAAGTTTCTTCTTCCCTTCGTGTATTCCGGAAGAGTCCTCTCGCAGTGCTAATCCCGCTAATTTAAGAAGTTGGCGTGGATGTTTATACTGCTTGAGGGATCCGGTTTCCGCGAATAGGTCAATGACCGTGTTCTTCCCGATGCCGGGAATGGATACAAGATAGGCGAATTCTTCGAGTTGGATCACCAGTTCCTCTAAACGATCATTGGCTTCTTCTAATCGACGTTCCACAAGAAGGAATTGTTCGACAAGGGTGGCGATTTCAAAGCGAGCCATTTCGGATCCTTCGGTCAGGCCAATGGATGTCTCTGCCAGACGCTTCATGCCTCGAATGGTTTTCTTCGCTGGGGCTCTTACGCCCGCGTTTTCTTTATAGTGCCGGGCTAACGCATCTACGTCCTCATGGATCAGGTCTTGGGGCAGAGGCGTCTCTTTTAAGATGGCACAGGCTAATTGTCCGAAGTCTTTAATTTCCGTTTTGAATTCTGGGAAGTATCGGTCTAACCATCCGGTCATCTGGTTATGGAGACGGGTACGTTCCTCTTTGAGTTTCCATCTCAAAGCCGAACCGTTTCTTAGTTCAGCTTCCACATCTTCCGGAATTCTCGGGTAGCTGAAAAAGCCCCCGACCATAAGTTTTCCAATCACACGCGCGTCTTTTTGATCATTTTTCGTTTGCAGGTTATCGTCAAACTCTTTTGATCGCTTGACATGCATGGGATTGACTACAACGAAAGAAAGGTCCGATTCCGTTAGGAATGAAGCGAAATTCTTCCAGTAATGCCCGGTTGGTTCGAACCCGAGAAGCACATGGTTTTTCTTATAATGGTTTAGCCACTGATCCACCTGTTTACGAAAGTCTTCAAACCCTTTCAGGCTTTGAGGAATGGCGACAGGCCGTTGAAGCTCCTGCCACGATCGTCCAGGGGACAAGCATAGTGTGTTCTCTTCGCAATGTCTATTCCGATAACTAAGGTATTTTCGTCCATTTGATTTATTTTCTGATTCCTATTATGCTTCAAGAGGAGTCCTCCTTTTGATGTTTGTGTTTGCCTAACAAATGCATCATAACGGAGGGCTTTTTTTAATACAAGAACCTCTCATTAAAATCCCATAGGAATCTCCTGCGGGATAAGCGGTTTAGGTGAGACCCCGGAGAGCTTTAGCTCGAGGAGGCTCAACAAACGCCCGCGGAAAGCGAGCCGTTCCCCTCCGCCCCTTCCACCATCCATTAGCTCGAAATTGAGTCTTCAAGTATCCGGCCCTATTGTGGAAGAACTTAGATGTTTAAATCAACAATAACGTTGAACATGCTATAGGCTAAAGGAGGGAATGGAATGCCGGTGGTGAAAGTTGCGATATGGATTGACGTGCCAATCGAGTTTTGTTTTGACATCGCCAGAAATATCAGTCTCCATCCGCGGTCTGTCCCACATACAAAAGAGCGTGCGGTGGCCGGTGTGACAGAAGGTTTAATACAAGAAGGAGAAACTGTTACGTGGGAAGCCATTCATTTAGGAGTCCGCCAGACTTTGACGGCCCGAATCATTTCAATGAATCCGCCTTATGAATTCATTGACCGCATGGAGGAAGGGGCCTTTCATTCCCTTATTCATGTTCATCTTTTTGAAGAACAGAACGAGGGTACGCTTATGACGGATATCCTGCAATTCGAATCTCCATTTGGCCCTGTTGGAAGAATTTTCAATCGGCTATTTCTAAAGAAATATATGACGAACTTCCTCGTTGGCCGATCAGAAAACTTAAAGGAGATAGCGGAAGACGAGTATTCAAGAACAGGTAAGCCAAGAATATAGTTCATCTGAATAGTTAAACAGTGCTGTAGATTTAATTCTCAACAGGCAAAGAAAGCCGCTCTTAATTAAGAGCGGCTTTCTGTATGTGGTATAAAGTTAACCCTTCGTCCCGACGTCGAATCGTTCTATATCTATTGCTTCATGTACTCTCTTACTTTGACAGGTTAACATGCCAAGAGTAGCACACCTTTTACTCAAAATCCATAACGAAAAGCAGGTAATTATTACAAATTTTCCAAAGCTTCTACGTGGGCATTTGTGAAAAAAGGCGAATCTTCAGAAGGCATAGCCAGACAACGAACTTCTTTCTCGGTGAAAGGGTGGATAAATGTCAGATGTGCGGCATGAAGAGCCTGAGATAGTCCACTTTTTTCTTGTCCTCCATAAAGTTCGTCACCTAGAAGCGGGTGGCCTAAATAACTCATGTGCACACGAATTTGGTGCGTCCGTCCCGACTGTAGATTAAGTTTAACCAGGGAAGCTTCTTTAGCCTGATCGTATTCAAGGACTTCATACGTCGTAACAGCTGGCTGACCATTTGGCGAAACACGGCGTCTTACCGGATGGTGGCGGTCTTTTCCAATAGGCTGATCTATCGTGGCTTTTTTCGGCTTTAACCGTCCATGAGCCCAAGCTATATACGTTCTTTTAATATTCCGATCCTGCAATTGCTTCCCAAGCATGGCAATGGCCAGGTCATGTTTGGCAAAAAGAATCGCACCTGAAGTGTCTTTGTCGAGCCGGTGAACATATTTGGGGGTGGCTTCAATCCCATTCATCTGAAAGTAAAAGGCAACTCCATTAACCAGCGTGTTCTGATCCTCTGGGGTATTGGGGTGCGTGAATAACCCAGCAGGTTTATTAACAACCAGAAGGTGGTCATCCTCATAGACAACGTCGATATCCATGTAGACAGGCGTGACGTCAAGCGGGCGGGGCTTGAATAATCGAATTCTTAAAAGGTCATTCGCTTTTACTCTTGTATCCTTCCAGTTGGCGGTTTCATTATTTAACGTTACTTCTTTGTTGGAGCGGAATTCGTGAACCAGTTTTCTCGGGACATACCATTCTTTTTTCAGGACCCGTTCAATGGTGTATCCGTTCCATTTTTCAGGAATAGTAACCTCCAGCCAATCTCCAATTCTTTTTGTTTTCATATATACACCTAACTTCATTAATTGATTTCTTGCGGTAGTCTAGTTATTTTACCCGTCACGTTCATCTACACGCAATGGCTATTTTACCCAATGCTTTCATGTTTGTTAAGTTTATAAGAGAGGAAAGCTGGTTATTATGATGATTATGTAAAGAATTGTGGACTGGTATCGATATCTGAATAACTATGTTATAATTGAAGGGTTGAATAATTAGTGATACGAAAGAGGTGTGTGCTTCATGCAACACAGAAATGATATTCGCAATATTGCGATCGTCGCCCACGTCGACCACGGAAAAACCACATTGGTTGACCAAATGCTTCATTACTCTGGAACATTCCGCGAGAATGAACACGTGGATGAGCGTGCGATGGACTCAAACGATTTAGAGAGAGAACGCGGAATTACGATTTTAGCGAAAAATACCGCGATCAACTATAATGATGCACGGATCAACATTCTAGATACACCAGGTCACGCCGATTTTGGTGGGGAAGTTGAACGTATTCTGAAAATGGTTGATGGCGTACTATTAGTAGTAGATGCTTATGAAGGGTGTATGCCACAGACACGTTTCGTGCTGAAAAAAGCACTGGAACAAAAGTTAACGCCCGTTGTTGTATTGAATAAAATTGACCGTCCGAATGCCCGTCCAGGTGAAGTAATTGATGAAGTCCTTGATCTGTTCATCGAGCTCGGCGCTGATGACGAACAGCTTGAATTCCCTGTTGTTTATGCATCAGCACTTAACGGAACATCAGGTGATGAGCCGGAAGAGCAGAATGAGACGATGGATCCGATCTTCAAATTAATCATGAACAACATCCCGGCTCCTTTAGATACGAAAGAAGAGCCATTACAGTTCCAGGTAACGCTATTGGATTACAACGATTATCTGGGCCGTATTGGTGTCGGACGTGTGTTCAGAGGCAGCATTAAAGTGGGACAGCAGGTCTCCCTTATGAAGAAGGACGGTTCGGTTAAAAACTTCAGAGTGTCCAAACTCTTTGGTTTTATTGGTCTTAAGCGTATAGAAATCCAGGAAGCTAAAGCAGGAGATATTATTGCTCTTGCAGGACTTGAGGACATTAACGTAGGTGAAACCGTCTGCCCTCCTGACAGCCAGGAAGCGATGGAAATTCCTCGTATTGATGAGCCGACGCTGCAAATGACATTCCTTGTCAATAACAGCCCATTTGCCGGACGTGAAGGTAAATATGTAACTTCCCGTCAAATCGAAGAACGTCTATTGACTCAATTGGAAACGGATGTCAGTCTTCGTGTGGAACCTACGGATTCTCCGGATGCCTTTACAGTCTCTGGCCGTGGTGAACTTCACTTGTCCATTCTAGTAGAGAACATGCGCCGTGAAGGTTTCGAACTGCAGTTATCCAAGCCAAAAGTTATCTTGAAAGAGATCGACGGTCAGGTTTGTGAGCCAGTTGAACGCGTTCAAATCGACACACCTGAAGAATATCAGGGCGGTGTTATGGAATCCATTGGTTACCGTAAGGGTGAAATGCAGGATATGGTCAACGACGGTAATGGTCAAGTCCGTCTTGAATTCCTTGTGCCATCACGTGGATTGATTGGATATTCTACTGAGTTTATGACTCAGACGCGCGGTTACGGAATCCTGAACCATACGTTCGATGGCTATGCTCCATTAACGAAAGGTCAAGTTGGTGGGCGCCGTGAAGGTGTACTGGTTTCTCTTGATAAAGGAAAAGCTTCCACTTACGGCATCATGAATCTTGAGGACCGCGGAACTATTTTCGTAGAACCGGGTACTGAGGTTTATGAAGGAATGATCGTAGGAGAGCACAACCGCGAGAATGATCTTACGGTTAACATTACCAAAGAGAAACATTTAACTAACGTACGTTCCGCTAACAAAGACACGACAAATACCATCAAGAAAACTCGTAAAATGACGCTCGAAGAAGCGATCGAGTATCTGGATGACGATGAGTATTGCGAAGTAACGCCTGAAAACGTACGACTTCGTAAGAAATACTTGAATAAAAACGAACGTGAGAAAATGGCGAAGCAGAAAAAACTTCAAAACGCCGACATTTAATAAATCAAAAAGCCTGAACCTTTCATAAAGGTTCAGGCTTTTTCTTATTCAACGACTTCAATGGTTTCTTCCTGATGTCCATGGATATCTTGCTCTGGCTTCTCATAATGAATGGTAATTGTATAAGAACCAGCAGTAGGGAAGGTGTGGGTAGCCGTGTATTCTCCAGGTTCTTGCTCTTTGGCCTCCACGTAGAGATGTTTATCCAATTGCTCAGAGCTGATTTCAAACCGAACTATACCGTTTTCGAATGGCTGCTCCATCTGATTAATGTGGGTGGTGAGCTCTGTTTCTTCTCCCGCTTGAAAATTTTCTTCCTTCATAAAATGAACCATGAATTTCTCTTTCATATCTTCGTGACCCTGCGAATCATCGTGACTGTGGGAACTGCTGTCACCAGAAGTGGATGACTGTTCTTCTCCAACTTGAACTTCAACCTGAGGCATCGTGTGCAGATCTCCTACTTGAGTGTGAGCAATAACTTGATAGGTACCTGCGGATTCAAAAGTATACTCGATTTTATATACGCCATCGTCTGAATGATCCGCTTCAATGGTTTTGGAACTCTCCTGTCCATTGGATTCGTTCCAAATTTCAAAGTCTACATAATCAGCGTCTTCTACTGGTTCATTCCCCTGTGTGACGGCTGCTTCAATGGTCGTTTTCTCTTTTATAGGTAGCGGCTGTTCACCAAATGATACCTTTACTTCTGGAATTTCAGCTACTTGATCCTCCGAGGAACCTGATTCGCTATTTTGCTGATTTTGTGCATCAGTACCGCAAGCGGCTAATAGTAAAATGAATATAAATACGAGCGGACTCCATTTTAATCGATTCATGATCAAACTCCTTTCCGTACTTTCTGACTACATAATAACATTTCTAGCATAATCCATATGGGCTGTTTTTAGACATTCATGTGACAAAGAAGTCCAAAAAGGCAACCTCAATTAGAAACAGCAAGAAAAAAAGGCTGCACTCTTGGAGAGTCAACCTTGTTTCTTGTATCAGCCTGGATCTATCGACCAATCTTTATACGTGTAAAACCGTTCATTAGTGACCCATTTCATGGCTTCCGGATCTTTGGTTTTAATGCCTTCTTCAAGCATTTCAAGCATACGAGCGGTTTGAGAAATATGAGCACGCATGGCATTCAGCTTTTCCTTTTGTACGGCTTGAATGTCGTTCACAACATCTGGTTCGCCTAACTTTTCTTCTGTGTCGTTAGCGAAAGCAATCGCATGAAATTTAGGACGCTGATCCGGTTCCATTTCACGAAGAGCTCTTACTACGGCTCGCGCGGTCGCTTCATGATCAGGATGCACGGCAAAGCCGGGGTAGAAACTAATGACTAAAGAAGGCTCCAGCTCATCGATTAAATCTCTTACCATTTGTTTCATTTGCTGGTCATCTTCGAACTCCAGGGTTTTATCCCGAAGTCCCATCATACGGAGGTCTTCGATTCCCATTGCTTCTGCCGCTTTTTTTAATTCTTTACGACGGATATCGGGGAGTGTTTCCCGTGTTGCGAATTGCGGATTCCCAAGATTTCTGCCCATTTCACCGAGTGTAAGGCACGCATAAGTTAAGGGAGTCCCTTGTTTTATATATGATGTGATGGTTCCTGACACTCCGAAAGCTTCATCATCGGGGTGAGGAAAAATAACGAGAACGTGTCGTTCTTGTTCAATCATCTGATTCACTCCTTTTGCAGGATTTCTATCTTAACATTATCACGTAATTTCCTGTAATTTTAAAGCTATTTGTTTTTCAATCCCCCTGTTTAATATTCGACGGAGGCCTTTCTCTACTTAGAAAGTCGGTTAACTTGTAGCTGAAAATAATATAAGAAATCCCTCTGCCGAAGAGCAGAGGGATTGAAGTTTATAATACGGGAGTAAACCGCTCACGGTAGTGAGGGTGGTATAAATAATATAAAGGATAACCATACGTGTAAAAGTACTGGATCATGATGCCGGCAAAAGCCACACCAGCTGCGGTTCCTAGTCCGACTGGCCCGCCAACAAAGAAAGCGGCGGTGGAAGTGGTAAGGGCTATAGTCGTTTGACTCACTCGTAAGCTGAGATTGAATTTCTTTGCGACCACCAAAAATAATTGATCCACAGGTGCCCGTGGCAGCTGAGGTAAAATATAGATTGAGACACCCAGCGCACTGAAGGTGACACCTATAAGCAGTACAGCTAGCTGGACCAGAAATGGAGCAGAAGCCATCGTCATATTTTTAAATACAATTTCTACCCAAAAGTCCAGTATAAGACTTTCCAAAACTAGCGGGAGCAGGGCTCTCACTTCTGGCTTTTGCTTCATGAGCCAGCCATTAACAAAAATAAATATCAATTGAAAAATTGCGTACCAGATTCCGACAGTAAAACCAAGCCGATCAGATAATCCTACAAATAATGCGGTCCAGAATCCTGCACCTAATGTGGCTTTTATCAAAAGGGCTACACCAAAAAAGTTAACAAACATGCCAAGAATATAAATAGACATACGGTATAGCATTGTAAATCCTCATCTTTCTCATAAATTGAAACTTAAAGCCTTGGCTTTTTTCCTTCGGCTATTCTATTAGCGGTGAACTTCTCCGTCAATAGAGGAACACATATGGATTATTTTTACTTGTTATTGGTGTAAATCAGGCTTGTGGGTAGGGGAAGAGCTAAAGTCTCGAAGCTTTTCAATCATAAAAGTGGATTTATCATCTAAAGAAAGATAAAATCATAGTTTAATAGTTGATTACAGTTGGGGATATACAGCACAGGGAAATAAACGATTGGTTTCGTAAAGAAAGGTGTCTGAGATTTATGCTTCACAATCCAACAGGAAAAGAACGTCTGGGCCTGGCTTTTCTTCTAGGTATGCTCGGAATTTTAGGTCCGCTGAATATAGATATGTATTTACCAAGCTTCCCGGGAATTGCCTCGGATTTAAATGCTTCTGCATCACTCGTCCAACTGAGTTTGACGGCTTGCTTAATCGGACTTGCGATCGGGCAGATTGTAGTAGGGCCGATCAGTGATGCTAAAGGCAGGAGGAAGCCTTTACTTCTGTTCATATTCTTATTTGCGGTTGCTTCTCTGCTTTGTGCGCTCGCTCCTAATATCTACATATTAGTTTTAGCTCGTTTTATTCAAGGGTTTACAGCTTCTGCAGGTATTGTCCTCTCCCGGGCAGTTGTGCGTGATGTTTTCGATGGAAGAGAACTTACAAAGTTCTTTGCTCTTTTAATGGTCATCAATGCTACAGCGCCGATGATTGCACCTATGACAGGGGGAGCCATTTTGTTATTGCCATTTGCAACATGGCATACGATTTTTTATTTTCTTTGCCTGCTAGGATTGATCATCGTGTCGACGATAGCCCTGAAATTAAAAGAAACCCTGCCGCCGGAAAAGCGAATTCCAAGTTCAATTCGAGAGTCTATTAAGACAATTGGGCGGCTGCTGAAGGACCGTTCCTTCATTGGTTATGCGTTAACGATCGGATTTGTTCATGGCGGCAGCTTCGCGTATGTATCGGGAACTCCATTTGTGTATCAGGGTATTTACGGAGTGTCTCCACAAGTTTTCAGTGTGTTGTTCGGTATCAATGGTCTGGCGATTATTACGGGCAGTTTCCTTATCGGGCGTCTGGGCGGCATTATTCATGAGAGAAGCCTGCTTCGCACGGCTGTTATTACCGCCGTATGTGCCACTTCGTTTCTTTTAGTTATGACGATCATTGAAGGACCGCTGGCTTCGCTTGTTATTCCTATCTTTATATACATGACGGCTATGGGAATGGTTTTAACCAGTACGTTCACGCTTGCTATGGAGCATCAGGGTCATCGGGCGGGAAGCGCCAGTGCTGTTTTAGGAATGCTACCGCTATTGTTTGGATCGATGGTTTCACCGCTTGTCGGCCTTGATGAAAGTACGGCCGTGCCGATGGGAGCCACATTATTTATAACCGCCTCCATCGGTTCAATCGCTTTCTTCACGCTAACGAGGAAAAATCAAGCCGCAGAAGTCTAATGGGAGGGTCCAGGCGCTTTTCAAGTGTCTGGACCTTTTTGTTAGTTAAGCATTGGGCAAAAAACAAAAGTTCTCGTTCTTTTTTTGTTAAAATATACAAATGGACTAATAAATAAAAGATGAATAAGGGGAGTTAACGATGGAAGAAGAGGCACGAACACTTAAGGAGAAGTTGACAGGAGTTTGGAAACTCGTTAATTATCAGGTGACGGACGCCAGGGGCGTGTCGAATCACCCTATGGGAAAAGATGCATCCGGCATCGCGATTTATCATGAAGACGGATATATGTCTGTCCAAATTATGAGTTCAGGCAGGCTAGCTTATGCAGCAGGCGGCATTCATACGGGCCCAACCAAGGCGGTTGCAGCAGCTGCCAAAGGGTATCTTGCCTATTCAGGAACATACGAAGTGAGTTCAGGAGAGAGCATGGTGGAGCATTATATGACTGTAAGCTTGAATCCGAATTGGGAAGGCGATACCCAGCCTCGCTACGTGCAGTTTGAAGGAGACCGATTAATTATTAACAGCCAGCCGGTATTTATACAGGGTCAGGAAAAGAATACACAATTAATTTGGGAAAGAGCAGACTCAAAAAATTAGGTCCTGCACGACGCAGGGTCGTTCGACGTTGCCGCGCGACGCGGCGTTCTTAGTCGAACCTCTTCTGTGGTGATACGGCATCTCACCGATCATGTTCATCCCGCAGGAGTCTACATCGTCCCCCTCCTCATATGGTAACGGAATCAATTTATCTCGAAACGGAGTCTGTGTGGAAGGATTTAATTAATATCTTGAAGATAACCAAAAAGAAAGGCGCCATTCTAGGAATAGGCGTCTTTCTTTTTTTGGGATCAGGATTTGGACTGCCAGGCAGGAAGCGTTCGACTTAGCGGCTTATCTTTTCGGTAGCCGAGGACGTATTCTGCTTGCATAATGGTGTGAATCTCTCTTGTGCCCTCATAAATGACAGGGGCCTTCGAGTTACGTAAATAGCGTTCGACCGGATATTCATTAGAGTAACCATAAGCCCCATGAATTTGAACGGCATCATCCGCTGCCTGATTTGCGAAATTACAGGCCTGCCACTTAGCAAGCGACGTTTCCCGAGTATTGCGAATGCCTTTATTCTTCAGTTCCCCGGCACGATAAACAAGAAGGCGGCTCATTTGAAGACCAGCTTCCATATTGGCAATCATCTGCTGGACCAGCTGATGTCTTCCAATTTCCTTTCCGAATGTTTTACGCTCATGACAATAATCAATACTAGCTTCAAGACAAGCCATGATTTGTCCGCAAGCGCCGGCCGCTACTGTAAAACGTCCATTATCCAAAGCGGCCATAGCAATCTTAAACCCGTCTCCCTCTGCTCCGACTAAGTTTTCTTTAGGGACTCTGACTTGATCGAAAAATAATTCCCCAGTATTTCCGGCACGAATGCCTAATTTTCCTTTAATTGCTTTTGAAGAGAATCCTTTCATCGTTCGTTCCACGATAAAGGCTGAAATGCCATGATGCTTTTTACTTTTATCAGTATAGGCAAAAACCAGGAAGAAATCAGCCGTATCACATAGGGATATCCATGTCTTCTGGCCGGTAAGAACATATTCGTCTCCATCCCACCTGGCGGTAGTCTGAAGTGCCGCTACATCTGATCCAGCCCCGGGTTCTGTAAGTCCAAAACCGCCTAATTTTTCTCCCTTTGCCTGCGGAACTAAGTAGGTTTGCTTTTGTTTGTCTGTTCCCCATTGCAAAAGCGTCATGCTGTTAAGCCCGGTATGGACGGAAACAGCGGTGCGGAAGGCCGTATCTCCCCGCTCTAATTCTTCACATACGATAGCCAGGGAATTGTAGTCCATGCCGCTGCCACCGTATTTTTCAGGAATACAGACGCCCATCAAACCTAAGTCAGCCAATTTTTTTAACAAGCTTGAATTAAATTTTCCATTCGCATCCCATTCCCCGATATAAGGCATAATTTCCTTATCCACAAAGCCGCGCACTGTTTTGCGGAGCATGATCTGCTCTTCACTAAAATCAAAATCCATATGATCACTCCTTAAATAACACTTATATTTCGTAATTCTTCGATTTGCATCTTGTCATATCCCAGGGACTGAAGGATTTCTTCCGTATGTTCTCCTGGCTCCGGAGGATGGCGTTTCAGTTTTACTTTGGAGCGGGAGAGCTTCAACGGGCTGCCGATCATTTTTATAGAACCGGCTGTTGGGTGCTCGGATTCTAGAAACATATCCCGCTCTTTTAGCTGCGGATCGAGGTACAAGTCATCCAGGGTATGGATCGGTCCAAATGGGATATTGGCTCCTTGACATTTTTCCTTCCAATAATCTGTAGGTTTCTCAAGGAATCCTTCTTGTAAAATTGGAACAAGTTCCTGTCGATGGGCGACTCGATCTGGATTCGTGCGAAAGCGAATATCTGCAGCCAGTTCGGGCTTTTGGATGATCTGACAGAGAGAAGCGAATTGAATGTCATTTCCAACTGCTATAACCATGTCACCATCTTTGGTTCGAAAAGTTTGGTAAGGGACAATGTTGGCATGGTGATTTCCGAGGCGCCCAGGGATTTCACCTGACATTAAATAATTGCTTCCTATATTAACAAGTGAACTGACAGCCGCATCATATAAAGATAAATCAAGCTGCTGGCCATACCCTGAATGAGACCGCTCGAGTAAAGCTGCCTGAATGCCGATACATGCATATAAACCCGTTAAGATGTCCGTAATGGCTACACCCGTTTTTTGAGGTCCTGAGTCTATGTTTCCTGTAATGCTCATCAGTCCGCTCATGGCTTGAATGATGAAATCGTACCCTGGAAGATGTTTATATGGACCAGTTTCACCAAAACCAGTGATGGAACAGTAAACAATTCCTTCATTAACCTTTTTCAGCTGATCATAACCCAGCCCAAGGCGCTCCATGGTTCCCGTTTTAAAATTATGAAGGATAACATCACTTTCAGATACAAGCTGACGGATGATTTTCGTTCCTTTCTCGGTCTTTAAATTGACGGTGAGACTCTTTTTATTACGGTTGGCACATGCATAATAAGCACTGACTCCTTCTTGGAACGGCGGCCCCCACTTGCGGGTATCATCACTTCCACCGGGAGCCTCCACTTTAATAACGTCTGCCCCTAAATCTCCAAGAATCATAGAACAATAAGGACCAGCAAGCACCCGGGTCAAATCAAGTACACGAATTCCTTCAAGCGCCCCAGACAAATGGATCACTTCCTTTCTAAACAAGTAAAAAGCCAGAAGAACCCATACTTAGTATGAATCCAACTGGCTTGGGAACGATGTTCTTGATCATAATAGGGTCTGTCCTAAGCGTTACACTTCATCTTATTCCAGGAAATCGTTAGATATGAGTATTTCATAAATTTTCATTCAATGAATAAATGCCTATCATGAAATAATTTTTACCGTAATAGGATAGAGCAGTGGGACAATTCTGAGAAAAATCAGGACAGGTATCAGAAGTGGTCCATTAATTTACATCTTAGAAATTTAAGATTACTCCACTGTGATTTGGGGGTTTTACAATGGAATTTGGTTCAAGACAGGTAAGAAGTCTGCCACCTTATTTGTTTTCAATTTTTCATGAAAAAAAGAAGAAATTAAAGCAGCAGGGGATAGACGTAATTGATTTAGGAATAGGAGCTCCAGATTTACCTGCTCCGTCCTTTATTATCGACCGCTTAACTGTGGAAGCGGCCAATCCTGACAATCATAAATATGCCCCTTACGGCGGCTGTGAGGAATTTAAGCAGGCGGTTGCTTCCTTTTACAAGAAGCATTATGATGTCCAGCTTGACCCGGATACAGAGGTACTTGCCTTAATTGGTTCAAAAGAAGGAATCGCTCATTTGATTCGGGCTGTCATTGATCCGGGAGACGGCGTGCTGATACCTGATCCAGGCTATCCTGTGTACCAGTCAGCTGTGCATTTGGCTTATGGAACAGCGCTTCCTTATCCATTGGACAGAGAGAATGGGTATATCCCTGATTATCAATTGCTGATAGAGGAAGACGTGGAAAAAGCAAAGCTGATGATTTTAAATTATCCCGGGAATCCCACTGGTGCAACGGTAGAGGTGGAGACGTTTGAGAAAGCTGTGACATTTGCGAAGCAGCATAAGCTTTGTGTAGCTCACGATGCTGCTTATGATTTAGTGACCTTCTCTGGTTATAAGGCTCCCAGTATTTTGCAGATACCGGGTGCAAAAGAGACGGCGGTGGAGTTCGGTTCTTTATCGAAAAGTTTTAATATGACCGGATGGAGAATTGGCTACGCGGTAGGTAATAAAGAATTGATCCAAGCCTTAGCTGTGATGAAAAGTAACACCGATACCAGTCAGTTTCTCCCTATCCAAAAAGCAGGAGCGGCTGCATTAAACAGCGACTTCTCAACAGTTAAAGAGAATAACAGGATTTATGAAAAGCGTATGGACCGGATGCTTAACGGTTTATCAGAAATGAATATCCACGCAGATCGTCCAAGAGGCACCTTTTTTATATGGGCACCGGTTCCGAAGGGTTATACATCACAAGGCTACGTTGAAAAAGTACTGGATGAAGCCGGAGTGATTTTAACACCGGGAACGGCTTTTGGGAACAAGGGAGAGGGGTATTTCAGGATTTCTTTGTCTGTCCCTGAAGATCGTCTGCAGGAAGCGGTTAACCGCATGAAAATCATGAAGGCAGGAGAGCATGCGGATGGGACATAATGAATCCTCCATACTGACAAGTGCCAGGGCAATTGTAGAGTGTATGAAAATCGAAGCCATCGAAAAAGTGTTTTGTGTACCAGGAGAAAGTTACCTCCCGGTCATGGACGCCATTCTTAATGAACCCTCTATGAAGCTTGTATCTGCAAGACATGAGGGCGGGGCTTCCTTTATGGCTGAAGGTTACGCAAAAGCTACGGGTAAACCTGGTGTTGTAATGGCCACAAGAGGGGTGGGCGGTTCCAACCTTGCCATTGGGGTGCACACAGCTTATCAGGATTCCACGCCCTTAGTGGTTTTTTTAGGACAAGTCCATAGTAGTTTCAGAGGGAGAGAAGGGTTCCAGGAAATTGATCTGGCTCATTTTTTCAGTCCGATTACGAAGTGGACAGTTGAAATAGATGACCCAGCCCGGATTCCGGAGTTGGTGCAGCGGGCCTTTAGGATTGCTCAGACCGGGCGGCCCGGGCCGGTAGTTGTTTCTTTACCGGAAGACCTGCTCACAAAAAAGACGATCATGGAGTTTCAAAAACCAACCGTCAGACCCCGTCCTGCTCCCTCGAAACAAGAAACCATGCTTGTAGAGAAGTATATACAAAATGCGGAACGTCCTCTCATTATTGCGGGAGGCGGAGTAAAGATGGCGGACGCAGAAGATACGCTTATTCAATTTGCTGAGAAGTGCAATATTCCAGTGATGGCAGCTTTTCGCAGACATGATGTTTTTCCGAACGATCACAGGCTGTATGCCGGCCATCTTGGTTTAGGAACAGATACGGGTGTAGTGCAGACTGTAAAGGAAGCAGATTTTATCCTTTCGATAGGCACGCGGTTATCGGAAATTACCACGCAGGATTATACGATCTTCAATCGGGAACAGACCCTGGTTCATATGGATATAAATGATGGAATCCTTGGGAAAGTATTTGCCCCTAACGTTGGAATCGTGGCAGATGCCAAAGAAGGTCTGGAAGCTTTTTTAGCATTAAAGGTAGTGCCAAGTTGGAATAATTGGACGGTGAAGAGAAGGGAAGTTTATCAATCATCGCTGAGTCCTACGGCCACTAACAATTGTAATCATCGAATTATCGGAATTCTTCAAACGCATTTACCGGGTAATGCGATCATTACGAATGATGCCGGAAACTTTGCGGGATGGCTGCATAGGTACTACCAATTTAACCAAAAGCAAACCTATATTGGCCCTACATCGGGAGCCATGGGATACGGATTGCCCGCAGCTATTGGAGCAAAATTAGCCCATCCAGGCCGGACGGTGGTGTCTCTTTCTGGAGATGGCGGATTTCTCATGACGATGCAGGAGCTTGAGACAGCTGTAAGGTACAACATTCCGGTCATAAGTATCGTATTTAATAACCGTATGTATGGAACCATCCGTATGCACCAGGAAATGCGTTATCCATTTAAAACGATTGGAACAGACCTTGGAAATGTGCCGTTTGCTGACATGGCCGTTCAATTAGGGGTTATGGGGTTCTACGTAAAGACCCCTGAGGAGTTTGAACAGGCCTTGATTGGAGCTCTGGAGTGTGAGGAACCAGCTCTCATTGAAATAGAAAGCGATGCAGAACAGATCTCTGTATCTTCAACGATCAATCAAATAAGACAGCGATCCGCAGATCAAAGTTAGTTCAAGGAGGAGATTACCTGTGAGTCAAAAGCCAAAACAAGAAGAAAAACTTCAGAATTTCATTAATGGAGAATGGTTGGAACCTGGGAATGGCGCATATGCCGATGTAACTAACCCAGCTACCCTTGAAACGCTGGTGCAAGTACCCTTATCTAGTAAAGAAGAAGTCGCTTCCGCAGTAGAAGCTGCAAAAAAAGCGCAAAAAGAGTGGGCGCTTGTTCCCGCTCCTCAGCGTGCGGAAGTACTATACCGTGTTGGTTTAATTATGAAAGAAAGAAAAGAGCATTTGGCTCGCTGGCTGACGATGGAAAATGGAAAAGTGCTGGAAGAAGCACGCGGAGAAGTTCAAGAGGGGATTGATATGGCTTTCTATATGGCTGGGGAAGGGCGGAGATTATTCGGCCAGACCACTCCATCTGAACTGAAGGACAAATTCGCGATGAGTGTACGCGCCCCTGTAGGAGTCGTCGGGATTATTACCCCGTGGAATTTTCCGATAGCCATAGCGACATGGAAATCGTTTCCGGCCATCGTAGCGGGAAATGCGGTCGTTTGGAAACCCGCCTCTGAAACACCAGTGATGGCTTTTGAATTAGCCAAAATATTTGAAGAAGCGGGACTGCCTAAAGGAGTCATTAATGTCGTGTTCGGTTCAGGCTCTACCGTTGGGGAAGCCATGCTAGAAGAAAATGATATCCGGGTCATCTCGTTCACGGGCTCTAATGAAGTCGGGCGCGGAATTGCATCAAAATGCGGCCAGAGACTGAAAAAGGTCTCACTTGAAATGGGAGGGAAAAACGCGGTCATTGTGATGGAGGATGCTGATCTTTCATTAGCAGTAGAAGGTATTTTATGGAGCGCCTTTGGAACAAGCGGGCAGCGCTGTACCGCCTGCAGCCGCGTATTGGTTCATGAAAGCCTGAAGGATCAGTTAGAAGAGCGGCTGATGTACGAAATGGCTAAGCTTACCATCGGCAATGGATTAGACGAATCGATTAAAGTAGGTCCAATTATTAATCAAAAAGGGCTCGAAAAAATAAAGAGCTATATTCGAGTGGGAAATGAAGAAGGGGCCAAGCTGCTGGCTGGCGGTTATGTACTGGAAAACGGAGAACATAAAAAAGGTCATTACTTCGCACCCACATTATTCACCGATGTGAATGCCGAGATGCGTATTGCTCAAGAAGAAATCTTTGGACCTGTCGTTTCCCTGATTCCAGTCAAGAGTCTTGAAGAAGCTGTTGAGATAAATAACGGAGTGGAGTTTGGCCTCTCGAGTTCAATATTTACAAAAGATATAAATAAAGTTTTCGCTGCCCAGCGGGATCTTGATACAGGGATTGTATATGTAAATGCAGGGACCACGGGCGCAGAGATTCATCTTCCTTTTGGAGGAACAAAAGGAACGGGGAACGGGCACCGCGATTCCGGACTTGCAGCTTTAGATGTGTTTACGGAATGGAAATCCGTCTATGTGGATTTCAGTGGAAAATTGCAGCGTGCTCAAATTGATGTAGAGTAGCTCGTATGGTAATGAGGGAAGAGGAGGACGGATGATGAGAGTAGCAGTTCTTGGATCTGGTCTAATGGGGAAAGAAGCAGCCAGGGATTTAGTCCATAGTCCTGGAGTCAAGCACGTGGGACTCGCTGATATAGATTTGGCACGAGCTGAAAAGGTTTGTCAGAGCATAGACTCTCCAAAAATTCAGGCTTATAAAGTGGATGCAGGCAACGCTGCTGAACTGGCAGCTTTTATGAAATCGTATGATGTAGTCATTAATGCTCTGTTCTATTCATTCAATGAAATGGTCGCGAGGACAGCCATTGGTGTAGGTGTAAGCTCCGTGGACCTTGGGGGACATATCGGTCATATCACCGACAAAGTTTTGGAACTTGATGAAAAAGCCCAGGCCGCAGGAGTTACCATTATTCCGGATCTTGGTGTGGCCCCTGGGATGATTAATATATTATCGGGCTACGGGGTAAGTAAACTGGACGAGCTGGATTCCCTCCGCTTGTTTGTTGGAGGCATACCAGTACAGCCAGAACCTCCACTTGAATACAATCACGTTTTCTCAATGGAAGGGCTGCTCGATCATTATACAGACCCTTCTACTATTATTCGAAACGGTAAACTTCAGGAAGTACCATCCCTTTCAGAGTTAGAGCCTATCTACTTTGAACGTTATGGTCCGCTTGAAGCTTTCCACACGTCAGGCGGGACGTCTACTCTGCTGAAATCCTATCCAAAGGTCCGTACCCTGGAGTATAAAACCATTCGGTACCCGGGCCACGCGGAAAAAATGAAGCTGCTGGTTGACTTGAATTTAACCCATAATGACAGTGAAGTAGAGGTTGGCGGTGTAAAAATCAAAACCAGGGAAGTGCTGTTAAAAACGATCGATCCAATCGTTAGCTTGAAGAATAAAGATGATGCTGTCTTGCTTCGGGTGAATGTGGGGGGAGAGAAGGCTGGTAAACATGCCGCCTATCAATATGAAATGGTTACTTATAAGGATCGGGTCACCCAGGTGACGGCCATGGCGCGTGCTACGGCGAACACGATCTCTGTAGTTGCCCAGATGATTGGCAGTCAGGCAATTACTAAAAAAGGCGTGTGTCCACCAGAGCAAATTGTTCCGGGCGATCTTTATATTAAAGAGATGGGCAAAAGAGGAGTTATCATTACTGAAAAACAAATCACATAACATGAAAGAAGCTGCGCGTAGCAGCTTCTTTTTTTATGGAGTCCCATAAAACTCAATATTAATAATTCCACAAAAGCTCCCTTTTCTTTAAGACTCAGTTTCGAGATAAATGGGCCCGTTACTCTAGATGGAAAAGGGTTGGTGGGGAAATAACTCGCTTTCCTGTGGGGGAACTGGCAAGCCTCCTCAGTCGCTATCGCTCCTTGTGGGGTCTCGCCTAGCTCCTTCTCCCACGGGAGTCTCTTCATTTCCCCACCAACCCAGCCATTTCTTGTGAACGGACCCTGCTCTAGGAGATAGAAGCCATTCTGAATCTGCCTCAAAATGCTTATATAACAGGGTTTTTACAGTTATACCCTCGTAGGATCCTAGGTTATACTTGTTCATTGGAAGGCGTTTATGCAGAGAATTTTGAGCTCTCAATGATCGCAAAGGGGCGGAAGGGAACGGCGAAGACTCCTGCGGGATGAACATGATCGGTGAGATCCCGGAAGGCGAAGCCTGAGGAAGCTCACCACAAGGGATGTTCGACTAAGATCGCCACGTCCTGTGGCAACGTCGAACGACCCTGCGTCGTGCAGGGCCGCGGAAAGCGAGTCGTTCCCTGGAGCCCCTATCTCTACAAAATATCTCGAAACTGAGTCTTCAACTAACCGGCCCTTTAGTGGAATAAAATGCGGAGGGAAATATAGAAAAACGTATGGTCTTTATTGATAACATTAGATGATTATGTATATTTATTCCTTAATATGGATGGAATGATTAGAAAATGAAAGAGATAAGTAAGTTTCTTTATATAAGGTATTGAATCAATATGCATTAAAATGTATGATTAACAAATTGAAATGGTTATATAATCTTAAAATACGAAAAAATATGCATTCATATTCAGAAGTGGAGGAAGGAAGATGGAGTTAGAAAAGCAAGAAGTACAGATGGAAAAGAAATATACAGCTAAACAATTAATCAAATTCTTAGTCCCTTCGGTCATAGGAGTGCTATTGTTTCTCGTTCCGATCTCAGTAGATGGTACGGTCACGATAGGTCTTGGGGTAATGGCCGATGGCCTGCAGGCCGCTATTTCTGATTACATTCCTTTATTTATGACAAGTGTGCTTTGGGTTTCAGCTCTCGGAGCTATCGTTATCAAAGGAATTAGCAAGCCCGCTATCCGCAATCATACATTCATTGCACGATTATTTGATGTTGGCTTATTCTGGATTGTTCTGCGTTTTCTCGGAGCAGTCTTTGCAACACTGACCCTGACCGGCGCAAGGCCTGAAGTGGTTTCCTCTGAATTAACTGGTCAGGTTGTGCTGTTCGATCTAATTCCGGTATTGATGGTTTGGTTTTTATTTGCCAGCCTGTTCATGCCATTACTATTAGAATTTGGATTAATGGATTTCATTGGGACGATGGTTCGTAAAGTTATGCAACCATTATTCAAGCTGCCGGGCCGTTCCTCCGTCGATGCTTTAGCGTCATGGATGGGCAGTGGAACGGTCGGAGTATTGCTGACTACCCAGCAGTACGAAGGAGGCTATTACTCTAAACGAGAAGCCGCTGTGGTCGCAACTAACTTTTCCATTGCATCGATAGCCTTTAGTTTAGTTATCGCAAGATTCATAGGAATTGACCATATGTTCGTTCAATTTTATTTCACCGTAGCCGTATGCGGTATTGTAGCAGCGGTGGTATGTCCGCGTCTTCCTCCGCTTTCCCGAAAGAAGAGTACGTACTATGGACCGGCAGGAAAACAAATCGATGAGGCCGTGCCTTCAGGCTTTTCAAGCTTTCAATGGGCGGTGGACCAGGCTGTAAGAAAGGCCGACCAGGTAAAAAGCGCGCGTAGTGTGATCAATCGAGGGATTTTTAATGTAGCCGATATTTGGCTTGGCCTAATTCCTTTGGTTATGGCCCTTGGGACGATTGCTCTTATTATCGCTGAATTTACCCCAATTTTTACGTTCTTGTCTTATCCATTTATACCTTTCTTGAACCTGTTGCAAATACCAGAGGCACAGGCGGCAGCTCCGGCTATGATTGTCGGCTTTGCGGACATGTTCCTGCCTGCTGTTATCGGGTCTGGAATCGAATCAGAACTGACCCGCTTTATCATCGGAGTCATGTCTTTGACCCAATTGGTGTATATGTCTGAGATTGGTATTCTGTTAATAAAATCGAAAATTCCTTTGAACATTGGAGAATTGTTCATTATCTTTTTACAGAGAACCGTCATTACGCTGCCTATCGCGGCTTTGATGGCTCATCTATTATTCTTCTAGACCGCGTGCTATTATAGAGAGAGTTTTTTTATGGAGGTAGTTTGTTATGGGAAACGATTGGAGTCATCTCGTTGAAAATCTGTCAAATCGACTGGCGCCAAGTATGGCGAAGGATCACCCGAATTTGCCGGTACTTAAAGAGGAAGGGTGCTATTATTATGGTGTAGATGGCAGAACGTATTTAGATTTTACTTCGGGTATTGCCACCACCAATGTTGGACATCGCCACCCAAAAGTAGTAGAGGCTATTAAGGAAGGGGCGGACCAGCTAGGGCACGGTCCATCTGGAGTGATCATATACGAATCGATTTTGAAACTTGCGGATCGTCTGGCTGAAATCATGCCCGGAGATCTCGACTGCTTCTTTTTTGGAAATAGCGGAGCAGAAGCCATTGAAGGAGCTATCAAACTAGCGAAGCATGTGACGGAACGCCCTTACATCGTATCGTTTATCGGCGGTTTCCATGGCCGTTCTATGGGAGCCCTCAGTGTAACCAGTTCGAAAAGTAAATACCGCAAGTTTCTTAATCCGACCGGATCTTATCAGATTCCTTACGCCCAGGTGGAGGATGCCCCAGAAGGCACGGATCCAGAAGAGTATGTGGTTCAGCAATTAGAAAAAGATTTCGAGCGATTGTTTGCCCATCAAGTGACATCAGATGAGGTAGCGGCTGTTTTAGTTGAGCCCGTGCTTGGAGAGGGAGGATATATCGTCCCGCCAACAGCCTGGCTTCAAAAGGTCCGAGAACTGTGTGACTATTACGGATTGTTACTCATTTTTGATGAGGTGCAGACAGGGTTTGGACGAACAGGTGAATGGTTTGCCTCCCACACATTCGATGTAACACCAGATATCATGGCTATCGCGAAAGGCATTGCTAATGGGATGCCACTAAGTGCGACTGTTGCTCCAAATGAACTGATGAAGCAGTGGCCTTTGGGGAGCCACGCAACTACTTTTGGAGGAAATCCAATTGCCTGCTCCGCGGCCAATGCGGTTCTGGATGTGATAGAGGAAGAGAACCTGCTTGAAAATACGAAGGAAGCAGGAGCTTACGCTGCTGAGAAGTTGCAGGAGATAAAAGGCCGGCATAAATCAATTGGACGAATTCGCTCAGTCGGTCTTATGATCGGTATTGAGATCGTTGATCCCGTTACAGGGAAGCCCAATAGTGATGGCTTATTTAACGTCCTGGACAAGGCTCTTGAAAATGGAGTTCTCTTTTACTTTGGCGGAAATCAGACTGAAATTATTCGAATGATTCCTCCATTAACGGTAAGTAAAGAACAGATTGATGAAGGGTTGAGAATGTTTGACGAAGCTTTAACTTCTTATGAAGAAGAAATAGCGGTTTATTAGAAAAACGAGAGATCAACTCTGATCTCTCGTTTTTGTTAGTGTAAAAGCTTTTATGAATCATCTTCAACAAGGTAGAACGTCGTCTTTATTAAAGCGCAGTTTCTGTTTCCGTTTTAACGGAGGGCTGCGTTTTTTCCTTAGAAAGGAACCATCCGCCGGCACCGATAGTAAGGAGGACAGCCCAGAAGATAAGTTTCCAGGTAAGGCTTTTAGCAAATCCGTCCGCTAAAAGTGCGACTTCTGGGTGGTCGAGTGTATAGACAGCGAGCTTCACGCCTACCCAACCGACAATAAGGTAAGCGGCTGTCTCAAGACCAGGGCGCTTGTCGAGCAGAATTACAAAATATCTAGCAGCAAAACGCATGATGATCAGTCCAATTATACCGCCGGAAAGAATAACGGCAAAGTGTGCGCCGTCCAAACCACCGATATGAGGTAGGCTGGTAGTAGGGAGCATCACGGCCAAAGCTACAGCAGCAAGGATGGAATCTACAGCAAACGCAATGTCAGCAAGTTCGACTTTAACAACGGTCATCCAGAAACCTGAGCCTTTGCTTGTGGAGTGTGATTTTATTAATTTTGGTTTCAGCACATGTTTTTTCAACAAATGATAAGCAGCGATTCCAATTAAATACAAAGCACCAATAGCTTGAACCTGCCAAATCTGGACCAAGTAGGAGATGACAAATAGAGAAGCAAATCGGAAAACGAAAGCCCCGCCTAGACCATAAAACAAAGCCTTTTTCCGCTGCTTTTCCGGAAGGTGTTTTACCATAGTAGCGATGACAAGGGCGTTGTCTGCTGCCAAAATCCCCTCAAGACCAATTAGAATTAATAAGACCCAGCCGTATTCCATCAATAATGAAATGTCCATTCATTTTCTCCTCTTTAATGTATTATGGTTTAATTCAAAACGACAAGTTCGTCGTGGTCAAAAGTTTTCACATCATCGGTAAATACAATTTTTGTCTTTAAGCGATACGTCTCTGCGTTCGTTGTAGGAGGAAGATCTTCCGGAATTTGATAGTGAAAGGGAACTTCACGCATTCCTTTTGGTTCCATTGTCTGAGACATTAACACGGTAGCGGCTGGGGCAATTAATTCGGTTTTCCGGCCTTTCGTTTCTTTTACAAAATCGCATTCCAGTCGTTTAATTTTTTGCGGCAGCCAACCTCCATAGATGTGGAAGGATCCTTTCACAATCGCTCCGGGAGCAATACGGTGAGAGTGCAGCACCAAGTCTACTTTAGGCGAACCAATTTTAAAAAAGTTTAACAATGATTGAATCATAATCTAGTATCTCCTTGCATGTTATTTGAATGAACCCAGCACGTATCTTTCATTCAGCGGAACCCCTTTTCAATTTTGTGCATTAAAAAAACCTTTACCATCAGTCTGGTAAAGGTTTGGGATAACCAAATATATACCTTTACCAAAATTGGCAAAGGTCTCGCAAACAACATTATGTTGCCAGTTAAGCCGGTGATGATTCATCACGTATTGTCGACATAACTGTAAGCTACTCCCCTTTGGAGTATTATAAGCTCTTTATGAGCACAGTTTTTTTTACTCGCTAACTGTAATTATATATTATTATATTTTTCCAACTCTGTCAATTTATTTTTTGAAAATTCATTCATCGGATAAGCCTTATTTTTATTCCGAAGGGGAGTAGGTAATAAGGGGAGGGAAAGTTGCGGCACTCATGCGGAAAAGTATAGACTGGTGAGACCATGGAAGTCGAAGAGAAGACTCTGGAAAAGTAATTTAACATAAGTAAGCTGGTGATCATTACTATATTCAGGTGTTTGGAAGCATAATTGTTGACTCATGAAAATCCGAATCAGCCCGAGAAAATTATATTTTGTATGAAAAATAACAATTAGTGAGGAGAATGGATTATGAGCGATTTAACCAATCAAATAGTTCTGATTACGGGGGCTAATCGTGGACAGGGAAAAGCAATGGCCGAGCATTTGGCTGCACTGGGGAGCCGTGTGATCGTGGCAGCGAGAGATTATACTCAAGCATTGGAAACAGCTGAAGAAATCGGTAAAGAGAAGGCTTATCCGGTCAAGTTAGATGTAACCAGTGAAGAACAGTGGAAGGAAGCGGTTAGCCTGATCATTGAAGAGTTCGGCCGCATAGACACTCTTATTAATAATGCTGGAATCCTTATACGTAAGCCTTTCAGCCAACTCACAATAGAAGAGTATCAGCAGTTAATTAATGTAAACCAGCTTGGAGTATTCATCGGAATGCAAACCGTTACTCCGTACATGGAAAAACAAAAAAAGGGCTCGATTATTAATAACTTATCCATTTCGTCTTTTGCTCCTATTAGCTGTTCCTCGGCGTATGCAGCTACTAAGGCGGCGGTAGTGGCCATGTCTAAATCTGCCGCAATTGAATTAGGACCAAAAGGGATTCGAGTCAATATGATTCACCCCGGGGGAATCGAAACTGAAATGGCTACTCAGGGAAAAGGAGTTCCGGAGTCCTATCAAGATATTCCGCTAGGACGTATTGGCCAGCCTATCGAAATAGCGAGGGTGGCAGCTTTTCTTGCTTCGGATGAAAGTTCATACTGCACAGGGACGGAAATTGTTGTAGATGGAGGAATGACTCTTGGAACCTCCTAACAAAAAGGTGGAGAGATGCAAATCGTAGTCTATTATGTGTTATTCTTCCATGACGCTGAAAATTAGCATGATCAACTATGTGAAAAGCGTAGGTGTTGATTTATTAATTAGAAGAGTTATCCGTAATTTGGACCCAATATTTCTTGAAAATAACTCGCTTTCGGGGACTGCAACTTGCAGTACTTCTGGAAAGCGAGTTTGTTGTCTTCTGAGTCCTTTTCAAAACAAACAATAAGCTATTCAGTATTCCATGTAATGGAAGCATTGTTTATAAAACATCACGTTTTATTTAATTTTTTGTAACAAAATGATGTGTTTTGTAGAACTATGCTATGATTACTTAGGGTTTATTGAAATTATTTAGATATAAGGATGATCATTATGCAGAAAGATAGAATTGAATCTATCTATTTTTTAAGGCTTTTTGCCATGCTGATGGTTGTACTGGTTCATACTACAGGTGTTTTTCAAACCGTCTTTTCTGAAGGCAGTATAGAGTTTGGGATTTATCACTTTATCAATCGGATCATACGATTAGAAGCCGGTATATTCATCATGATTACAGCCATGGTATTTTTCTATAAATATATGGATAAAAAAATGTCGGTGCCAGAGTTGAAGGATTACTATAAAAAGCGTGCGCTTTATATCGTGGTTCCCTATCTCTTATGGGCCTTATTCTATGAAGCTTTTTCTCTTTATATTGGTGCGGTTCCTCTTAATTTTGCAGAGATGACCTGGAGAATTATTCAGGGGGAGTCTTTTTACCAGCTTCACTTCATATTTTTAATTGTGCAATTTTATCTGGTATTTCCTATCATTTTATTTATAGCGCAGAAAGTACCTGTGTTTAGAAGATATATGTGGGTATTTGGAATTGCTATAGAAATTGGCTACTATTTCTTTGACCAAATGTTCCAGCTGATTCCGTTTTCTATCTTCCTCAGCTCTCTTGGACCTTATTTGTTGGGGGGCTGGATCGGTACGTATTATAAAGAACAGCGTTCTCTTATTTATGAAAAATCGAACGCTGCGTGGGCGGTTTTTGCATTGGCAGCCGGTGTGACTACCGTGTTCTTATACTACCATTTATACACGGTTTCTACGTTCGTGCTCCCGGGCTATGTTTATTTAATTGTTAACTTAACTTATATTTTAAGTGGCAGTTATTTAATGTTCCGCTTGACCGAATTAGTGTGTGATAAATGGCCAGGTATTGTTCCTTATGTGCAGCGGGTGGCTGTGTATTCTTTTGGGTTTTATCTGCTTCATCCTTTCATACTGAAGGTCGTGGCTCAATTCATCCCAGCACCTGAGGGGTATTGGTTCCACGTATTTATTCTTCTTAGATATGTGAGTACGATCGTCCTCTGTTACTTGATCATCTGGTTTACGCACAAGTACTTCCTGCGTCCTGGATTAATCTTTGGAAAGCTTCCAAAAAAAGCACCTTCGATCCTGGAAGCTCCAGAGGTATCGACGGGGAATAAGAAAACAGGAACTTAAAATTAGGCTCTGTTAAACTTTATATTTGTTTTTCATAAAAATCTTTCTTAAGCTATCGGGCCGGTTATTTGAAGACTCGAATTCGAGATAATGGGTTAGAGTGGAGGTCCTGTGGGGGACGATTCGGCCAGCTGCATCGCCCAGACACTCGCGTCATAAGCATGAATTTCAACGGGACGAAAGAACGCATCCCTTTTGAATTTCCTGCTTATGCGTGTCGTGTCTATCGGGGCGATTCCGCTCTTGAACACTTTCCGCGGGCTTACAGCCCTGCGGTATCTCACCGATCATGTTCATCCCGCAGGAGTCTCCATCGTCCCCCCTCCGGACCATGCCATATCAGCAACTTGAAACCACTTAAGATACCTTCTTGATGCACAAAATGAGCATGGGAGCATGAGGATGTGTCATGCTATAAAGATGGGGAACAGCCTGTCATAGGAGCATTTAAGACCCGTTAAGAAAAAAAGCACACTCTCTTCTGGCAGGGTCCGTTATTATCCTGTGGCTGGGTTGGTGGGGAAATGGCGAGACTCCCAGGTTGAAAGCGGAAGCACCTTGGTCAGCGGCGTATGGACTGGACTGAGCTGGCGGAGATAAAGAAAACACGAAGAGCAAAGCGATTCGATGTTGCCTTATCGTACAGAAGTGAGGGAAGTCTTATTTGCCGCTAGGTGCTGGAGCTGGATAGCACTCCACGCCGTTTAGGCATTTGCTTATGACTCCATCGATCATGAGTGTAAGAACGGGAGAAGGAACTAGGTGAGATCCCGCAGGGAGTGAAACGAGCGAGGAAGCTCAGCGTTCCCCCATAGGAAAGTGTTCAAATGTGGAATCGCCCCGAAAGACACGACCAGCATAAGCCGAGCATCAAAAGGATGGTGGTTTTTCCATCCGTTGATGAACGGCTTATGTCTCGAGTGTCTGGGTGATGGAACAAGACGAGTTATTTCTCCACCAGGCCTCTTCCAAATAGAGTAACGGTCCCCATTTATCTCGAACCTGAGTCTTCCACAAACGGGAGCTTATCTGTAAGATCAACATTGAGGTTTAACAGAATCTAAAATTAAGGTTTATCAAAGATGCACGCTCACTTGAGCGTGCATCTTTAATTGGAATCCGCACATGTCTTAATGTACCCCCTGGTAAATGAGGTTCTTTTTTTTACACTTTCCTGCTCATCCATAACAAACAAGGTTTATATTATATCGGAATAAGGAACAGAACCCATATAGTGTAAATTTTGAAGGGGGAAATAGGAATGCAGGAAAGAATCGAGTACTTAACCGAATGGTTACAAGGAAAAGTTAAAGAAGCAGGAGCAGATGGAGCTCTCGTTGGTATTAGCGGTGGAATTGATTCGGCTGTCGTTTCATATCTAATTAAACGGGCGTTCCCAGAAAACTCTCTAGGCGTACTGCTCCCTATTAATAAAGAAGTAGAAGACCAGACCGATGCGCTGAATGTAGTAGAGGGCGCAGAACTGGATTATGTAGGAATTAATCTGACTTCATCTTATGAAACGACGTATTCAACTATCCAGGAAGAACTTGAAAAGAAGGGCGATTGGAATAGTGATAAATCCCAATTGGGTGGAGCGAATCTTCAGGCCCGTCTGCGGATGAGCACACTTTATGCTGTAGCCAATAACTACAACTATCTGGTCGTTGGAACAGATAATGCTCCGGAAGATTATACCGGCTACTTTACGAAGTACGGAGACGGAGGAGTGGACTTAGTACCACTTATAAATATGAGAAAAGAAGAAGTACGTGAAATGGCCGAAGCACTGGACGTGACTGATGCCATCATTCATAAAAAGCCGAGCGCAGAGTTATGGGAGGGGCAGTCCGATGAAGAAGAACTTGGTCTTTCCTATGACACCATAGACGCGTACTTACGAGGAGAACAAATAGACCCAGAAGATGAGAAACTCTTGAAGGATCTGCATCAAAAGACAGCGCATAAGCGTCAGGTTCCTGCAGGTCCAGAGAAATACAGCGGAAAGTGAGTTTTGTTAAATGAAAAACGATACGGCCCTTATTATTATCGATATGATCAATAAGATGGATTTCAGCGGAGGCGAAGACCTTCTGGAGAATACAAAGCCTATGGTTGAAAATCTCAATTCTTTTAAAAAGAAAATGCAAAAAGAAGGCTTACCCGTCATTTATGTTAACGATAACTTTGGTCTTTGGCAGGATAACGTGTCCGATTTAATTGATGAATGCAGGAAAGGACAGGGAGAACCTGTGATCAATCAAATCCTTCCAGATGAAGATGACTATTTTATTATCAAGCCTAAACACTCTGGATTTTTTGGAACACAGCTGGATATTCTTCTCAATCAATTAGGTGTAAAAAATCTTATATTAACTGGAATTGCCGGAGATATTTGTGTGTTATTCACAGCTAATGATGCGTACATGCGCGAGTATGATTTGTGGGTTCCGGAAGATTGCACCGCCTCAGAAAAAGCAGAAGGTAATGAAAATGCCCTTAAAATTATTGAACGCTCCCTGTTTACGAGTACGGCACCAACGACTGAAGAAAGTTATCAAAGAATTTTTGAGGATTGACATTTTTATTTCCGCGGCATATATTTGTAGAAGGAGCAGACACCCTGTTCCGCCAACAAGATCCTTTAAATAAGAGGAGAATGATTTATGAGTGTGGTTGTTCTTAACTAATCCGTAATTGGATAAAGTCCTGATAAAGTAATGGGAAAAGACGTGCATAGGACACGTCTTGTTTGTAAACCCATTTTTCAGGAGCAGTTAAGAACAAGCATAAGCGTAGCACGTTGAGGATAAAAACGAAGCTATGACTGGCTTATTCAGTCATAGCTTTTTTTATATTCTCTGTTGGCGGAATAGGAGTCTTCACTTCTAAGTGAGGTCTGTTCTAATCAAGCCACGGCGAGCGTATCTGCTTGCTGTGGTTTTTTTATTGGCAGAGAATGGGGCGGGGAATGAGGTGTTTTCCTGAAAATATTTCCCCACCATTAATATCTGCCGTATATTCTATTATTGAAATTTAACGTTTCACAAAGTTAGTTAAGGAGGAGTCACCAATGAATGAACGCACGTATCAGACATTAGAATTTTTTGAGATATTGAAAATAGTCAGCCGTTTGGCTTTTACTAAGCCCGGCAAAGTAACGATTGAATCCTTACGGCCAGTACATGATATAAAAGCTATGAACCGCTGGCACGAGGAAACAGAAGAGGCCGTAGCTATCTTAAACACAAGTGGAAACATACCAATTCACACACTTGAAGATGTGACAGATATGATCGAACAAGGAAAAAAGGGGATGTTTATCCGTGCAAATCAATTTTCAGCTTTGCTATCATTTCTTGACCATTGTACAAAGCTAAAGCGTTTTATGCTGGATAAAAAGATTATCGCCCCGATGATCAGCCTGTATGCTTCCTCTATTTCTGACTTAAGCAGGCTGGAGGAGGATATCCAGCAAGTGATTCGCCACGGGCAGGTAGATGATTATGCTTCTAAGAATTTAGCTAAGATTAGGAAACAGATTCAAATGAAACAAAACCGATTGAAGGAAAAAACTGAGGCGCAGGCCAAAAAGTATCAATCAATTATGCAGGAAGCAAGACCAGTTGAGAAAGATGGACGCTGGACTCTCCCGATCAAAAGAGAAAACAGAAACAAAATTAAAGGAGCCATTATCGATCAGTCTGCCTCAGGAGCTACAATTTTTGTTGAACCAGAAGAACTTGCCAATCTTCAGGAAGATCTGCAGTTACTGCGTATGAATGAAGAACATGAAGTGGAACAGATTCTCTATACCTTGACCGCAGAAGTATTGGACCACGAGTCAGAATTGAACCTTGCAATGGAAACGATGCATGAGTATGACGTTATTTTTGCCAAGGGAAAATACAGCCGCATCATCAAAGGGACTGCACCGGAATTCTCTGAAGACTTCACGCTTCGCCTCAGCCGTGCGAGGCACCCGATGCTGGGGGAGAAAGCAGTTCCTCTGAGTATTCAAATGAATCCAGAAGACCAGGCATTACTCATTACGGGACCTAATACAGGCGGAAAGACTGTAACTCTGAAAACAGTGGGGCTGCTCTGTCTGATGGCTCAGTCAGGTCTTCCGATCCCGGCAGAAAAAGGCAGTATACTGCCGGTTTTTCAGCAGATTTTTGTTGATATTGGAGATGGTCAGAGCATTGAGGAGAACTTAAGTACTTTCAGCTCAAGACTAGTTAACTTAATTGATATTTTGAGGAAGGCGAATGATCATTCTCTGCTTTTATTAGATGAAATTGGTTCTGGCACGGATCCTGGGGAAGGCATGGGTCTTGCAACAGCCATTCTTGAAAAACTCTCAGAAAAGGGGGCAACGATCCTTGCAACCACCCATTATAGTGAGATGAAAGAGTACGCTCGGCAAAAGGCCGGGTTTATGAATGGAGCTATGGAGTTTGATCTAGAAACGCTTAAGCCTACGTATCGACTGCTTCTTGGAACCTCTGGAAGGAGTCAGGCTTTTGATATTGCACATAAACTAGGTCTTCATCCTGAGATTTTAAACCAGGCGTATTCGATCACTTATAAACAGGAAGGAAATTTTGATGTCAGTGAGCAGGATTTACAAGCAGCAGATTATAAACGTCAGGCAGCAGTAAATCGTTACAGAAGAGGGAAAACCCCCAGGGAGCCTTCGACCGAGAAACCGCGTTTTCAAATGGGGGACAATGTGATTATCCAGGCTACAGGAGAAACAGCCATTGTTTATAAGGGTCCAGATCAAACCGGAAATTACGTGGTTCAGGTTAAAGGAGAAAAGTTTACCTACAATCACAAACGGCTTAAGCTTCACATTCGAGCTGAGGATTTATATCCAGAGGATTACGACTTCGATATTATCTTCAAATCTAAGGAATATCGTAAAGTACGTAAGCAAATGGACCGCAAGCATGTTGAGGGACTCATCCTGGAGGAAGAAGATTGACGGACGCATATTTCTAGTGGGTAATCGAGTATCCGTGCTATGATGAAGATAAATAAAGTGAAAAAGGTGGGGCAGCATGATGAAGCGGAAAAAGTGGTTAATTATAGCCGGAATACTCGTGATCATTGGGATTTTTGCGATTCCAGAAGCCTATGCCTATTTGACCAAAAGAAATTATGAAAGTGAAGCTATTACAAAGGAACAGGTTCCAGAAGGTTACCAGGTTGCCACCTTTGCGGGCGGCTGCTTCTGGTGCATGGAGCCTCCTTTTGAGAAACTAAAAGGAATTCAGGAAGTTGTATCAGGTTACACGGGTGGAGATACCCAAAATCCTACGTACGAAGAGGTTTCCTCCGGCGGAACAGGTCACGTGGAAGCCGTACAGGTCTACTATGACCCGGAAGTCATTTCTTATGAACAGCTCTTGGATGTATTTTGGCGTCAAATCAATCCGACCGACGATGAAGGTCAATTCGTTGACCGGGGATTTCAATACACAACAGGGATCTTCTATCATAATGAAGATCAGAAGCAAGCTGCCGAGAGGTCTAAACAGCAGCTGGCGGAATCAGGGCGTTTTGAAAGTGAGATTGTGACCCCGATTCAAAAGGCTGAAGCATTTTACAGGGCAGAAGAATATCATCAGGACTATTATAAGAAAAATAAGGTTCGCTATGATTTCTACCGCGGTAACTCCGGCCGTGATGATTATCTGGAAGATACATGGGGCAGCGATCGAGAACTGGATTTACCGCAGAAATAATAACCCCCCTTGGACCTCCAAGGGGGAATGTATTAGGATCCGAAAACTCTTATTCATGCGTTTCTTCCAAATTTCGACAAGTTTATACCTGCGATTAGAAGGGAAGGTATTTATATATACGTACTTATAACCATTTTTTCAAAATTACAGAGGGGATGAATTAGGTGAACAACTACAAATTGGATCGCTTTGAAGGGGCTTATGCCATTCTGATTCAAGAGGATGCTCATAATAATGAAATATCTGTATTAAAGGAGCGTTTAATTGCGTTCGCCAAACCCGGAGATTTTATTAAGATCGATTTTGATAATATTGGAAACCTAAAGCACGTAGAAATTATATCTAAAGTAGATAAAATGGAAAAGGCATAAGCCGTTACTAAAACCAGGGGATTCTTCCTGGTTTATTTTTTTCTGAAAATTAAGTCGAATGTTCTTGATTTTCTCCTTAATAGCCTCATAATAAAAGTAAGATACACGCTGAGGGGGAAATGAAGGTGCTCTTGCGAAATGCTATGGATCTTTTAGATGAAGGTGTATTGATTCTAAACGAGAATTTCAAAGTCACGTACGTAAATCCTGCCTATGTTCAAATGTTTCAATTAGAAGAAGAACGGGTGGTGGGGGAGCACATTCATGATATTTATCCCAGCCTGCCTCAATCCAAACGGGTGATAACTCATACGTTTGAAAGAGAAGAAGATATTACAGTAGAGTGTTTGGATTTTCATTGGCGCGGGAAAGACATGATTCTTCAATTTAAAACCAACCGTTTTATTCACGAGGGCGAGTGGTATGTATTAAGCCGGATTGCTGACATTACAGTGCAATTCCAGACAGAAAAGCATTTGATACATATGATTGAGGAGATGACCGCAAACGTGGTCTTGATCGCAAAGGGTTACGCGCTGTTACCTCTGCAGCCGATTTTGAGAGAAGAGCAGCGTTCGATATTGTTGGAAAGAGTCCCTGTTCAGTGTCAGGAACAACGCGTCACTCGTCTGGTGATCCAGTTTTCCGGAATCTCAGAAATTAATCAGGAATGGGCGGTTCTGCTTAGAAATTTAATGCACACCTTAAAGTTATTAGGCATTGAAGTTGTTTTGGCGGGAATGCGTCCTAAAGTGGTCAGGCAGTTCACAGAAAATAATATTATGCTGAATGACGTGCGTTCATTTATGAACATTCGCCAGGCGACGAAATACTTTTTAGAAACCGGCTTAAAAGCAAACTTTTAATATATTAAACACTGTGGTTAGTATAATTAACCTGTATGGACGTTTTCTGTAAGACTCAGGTTCGAGATAAATTGGGCCCGTTACAATACTAGATTTAATGGTGCTAAATTCATAATAAAAAGAATCCCGCCTAAGGCTATTTATTAAATAGCCTTAGGCGGGATTTTTAATCATACAAGAATATGCTTATTCAATTCATGTTCTTTAATATGAGCCTGCGGCAGCATAATCGAACTGAAATCAAACTCTTCCAGTTGTTTTTCCTCTTTAATCCGCTTTGGTGCATCAGGATTTTGAAGTGCACTTGTCCCCAGGCTCACAAAGTCGGCGTGTCCGTTATTCAGCATAGCAACGGCTTTTTCAGGGTCAGTCAATTTACCATTGGCAATGACAGGAAGATCACTGTGCTTCTTAGCTGCCTCAGCCATGGACATGGAACCTTGACCGAATCCAGGTTTATCAGCGTCGTCATCCGTAACATGGATGTAATCAAGAGTTAAGCTTCCGAGGGTACTGAATATAGTATTAGCATCTGTTTCTCCAAGCGCCCAGCGATGATCAGCATCCGAAGCTTTCCCCTGAGAGATGCGGATTCCTATGATAAAGTCCTTCCCGACTTTTTTCCGAACTTCTTTAATAACCTCAAGCGCGAAACGAAGGCGGTTTTTGGTATCTCCGCCAAATTCATCTTCTCTTCGGTTAAAGTAATCGGTCAGGAACTGGTCAATTAAATAACCATTTGCTCCATGAATTTCTACACCATCGAACCCAGCTTCTTTGGCAAGTTCAGCAGAACGTCCAAAGGATTCAACAGCTGTTTGAATATCATCGTGGCTCATTCTTTTCGGCTCAGGAAAAGGGCCTTCTCCTCCATAGAAAGAAAGCTTGTCATTCTTCGGGGCTACCTCTGAGGGGCCGATATTGTGCTCCGCATAAGGGTTTTCCTGAGATTGAGCGCCTGCATGCATAATTTGGGCAATAAAAAGCGCTCCATGCTCCTGCACACTTTTCACAATCGGTTTCCAGGCATCACGGTGAGCTTCATTTGCAAGGCCGGGCTGATTGGGATACCCCTGAGAAAATTTTTCATCAGGATAGACACCTTCCGTAATGACGGTCCCGAATCCTCCTTTAGCATAGCGCTCATAATATTTTTTCATCGTCTCATTGGCAATACCGTTATTCTCGGCACTTATACGAGTCATGGGTGCAACGACATAACGATTGGAGAATGTGCGGTCATGTATGGTTTTACTTTCAAACAATGGTTGGTGTTGTTCCTTCATGCTTATTCAACTCCTTCTATCGTTCCATAACCTTTAAGCAGTTATTTTAAACGATTGGGTCTGCTGATTATCTTCCCTGATATGCTATAATACAAACAAACGTTCTTTGAAAGGTGAGTACTTTTTTATGGAAGAACTTCTGGCAGAATTAAATGAATCCCAACAGGAAGCTGTTGTTTCCACAGAAGGATTTATCCGGGTTATTGCCGGTGCAGGGTCAGGGAAAACGCGTGCTCTGACTCATCGTTACGCGTTTATCGTAAATGAACTGGGCGTAGATCCTTCCAATATACTATCGGTCACATTTACCAATAAAGCTGCTCATGAAATGCGACGTCGGGTGAAGAAACTGATCGGAGGGGAGCAGGATACCGGTTTTATCACTACGTATCACGGATTTTGTGTGCGTGTGCTTCGAGAGGATATCCACCGGTTGTTTTATCCTAAAAACTTTATCATTTTAGATGTGGAAGACCAGAAAATCCTGCTGAGAGAAATTTTTGAAGATATGGATTTAAAGATGAATGATAAAACCTTTAAACGGCTGCTCGATAAGATAGGAATTCTAAAAGGAAACACTCATTATGTACAACAAATGATTCTGCGAGGTGAAATGCCTTCAGTAGAAGATGCTGGAGATATGGACAGCCAAATTATACAGCGTTATTTAAAGAAACAAAAGCGGGTGTATGGGCTGGATTTCGATGATCTTCTTAATTTTGTGTTTGTCCTTTTTGACCAGTATCAGGAAGTACTGGAAAAATGGCAGGATCGTCTTTTCTATATCCAAGTCGATGAGTTTCAGGACAGCAGCCTGAAGCAATTCGAGTTAGTGAAAAAGCTTTCAGCCCGTCATGGAAACTTATTCGCTGTTGGGGATCCCGATCAGACTATCTATGAGTGGAGAGGCGCAGACCCTAAATATATGGTTGATTTTGAAAAATATTTCCCTGAAACCCAGACGATCTTTTTAAAGCAGAATTATCGTTCTACTCCAGAAATTCTTTCTCTTGGGAACGCGCTCATCCAGAATAACTATTTTCGTGTTGATAAAGATATGGAAACCGATAATCCCCCTGGTGTGAAAGTAGTCCATTACCACGGAAAGAACGAAGTGGACGAGGCAAAGTGGGTAGTTAATCGAATAAAAGAAATTGTGGAAGCACGCCAGGCAAGCTATAGTGATGTCGCGGTACTGTACCGGGCGAACTATCTTTCGCGCTCCATTGAACAGGAACTCATCAGTGCCAATATAGAATACACCATTTTCGGCGGCTTTAAATTCTTTGATCGTCTGGAAATAAAAGATGCTCTAGCGCACTTACGAATGACCGCTGCAGCGGATGACCTGTCTTTTTCGAGAATTGTCAATGTTCCGAAACGGCAGATTGGTAAAAAGCGCATGCACTTTCTTCGTGAACGGGCCGAAGCTGAGAATCTCTCTTTATATGAAACTTTGAAGAAATACAGGGATCACGACCGGTTCAAACGGACAGGTGCCCATTCATTTATCGAAGCTATCGAATATTTAAAGAAGCGAAAAGAAGAGTTGAAAGTTTCTGAATTGCTGCAGGAAGCTCTGCAGAGAACGGGGTACGAAGCGTACCGGCGTGAGGATGGAGATCAGGAGCGTCTTGATAACCTGACCGAACTGCTGCATTCTATCGTTCAATATGAGCAAACATTGGGTGAAGATATTAATCTTGAGGAATACCTTCAAATGATTTCTTTGTACACCGATGATGATCGTGATGATCAACTGGATTCTGTTAAATTGATGACTATTCATACGGCAAAAGGGCTGGAGTTCCCCTATGTGTTTGTAGTTGGGATGACAGAAAGCGTACTGCCAAATGTGCGTGCGCTCAGGGAAAGGAAGGAGCGGGCGCTTGAAGAGGAGAGACGCTTAGCTTATGTGGCGGTTACCCGCGCAGAGAAGGAGCTTTATTTGACGGAGTCTGAAGGTTTTCAGAATGGAGGCCAGAAGAAATATCCCTCCCGGTTTATTTTTGAAGTGGAAGATGATCTCTATGAACGGATTGGAGAATTGGATGAAGCCCTGATCGAAGAAGCGAAAGAATATATACGAGCGACTCATCATAGTAAGGAAGAAGCACCTGCAAACTTTTATGAAAAAGGTGCGCGGGTGAAGCATCCTGTTTTTGGAGAAGGGGATATCGTGGATATAGACGAAAAGAAGAATACTTATCGAGTATTTTTTGATAAGCTGAAAGCACCGAGACCGATCAGCAGAAATTTTAAGAAACTCGAGAAAATAGAAGAATCCTAAAGGAAGGATCGGTTGTGTGAAGAATATGGTTGGCAATGAACTTTGGCTGAATTCATTTGTGGTATTTGCGATTGTATTGATTACTGTGATCGTAATTAGAGGAATTCTTATCGGCATCTTAAAAAAATGGAGCTCTAACAAAGATGAACGCTCTAGACTGTTTTATATGATGCAAAGTATTATTAACTGGCTTGCTTTATATGGAGTAGTCATCTATACACTTTTCCATTTTCGAAGTGCTCAGTGGATGTTCAGTGCATTATTTACTATTGGTTCAGAACCTGTATCTGTGTTTTTACTGATCATAGCTGTACTGATTATCTCTCTTACAAACCGTATATCTAAGCTCTTTCGGGGATATGTGTTTCCGGGGGTTTATAAACGGTATGAGCTGGATCGCGGGGTCCAGTTTACATTCGACAAAGCCTTTCATTACTTAATCATGGTGCTGGCTATTATTATCAGCTTATCAACGGTAGGTTTTGAATTGAGCGCCCTTACAGTTTTTGCTGGAGTCATAGGGGTAGGGATTGGTTTTGGAATGCAGAACATTGCTTCTAATTTCATCTCCGGAATTATTCTTTTATTTGAGAGACCGATTAAAGTGGGCGACCGCGTAATTGTGGATGAAATCATCGGTGACGTCCAGCGTATAAATATGAGAGCGACCGTCATTAAGACCTTAGATAATGAGCATATCATTGTTCCCAATTCGTATTTTTTGGAAGAACACGTGATTAACCGATCGTATAGCGATAAAGTAATGAGGTTAGTCATTCCTGTCGGTGTTGCTTATGGGAGTGATGTACCATTAGTGAAAAAACTTCTGCTGCAGGTAGCGGAAGATGAGGCGGGGGTTTCTCCAACCGTTCGCCAGATTCCGGAACCTTTTATTAATTTTAAAGAGTTTGGGGACTCGTCCCTAAACTTTGAATTGTTTGTCTGGATTTCGGATCCTCAGCATGTTATACGAATCCGCAGCAATTTAAACTTTAGAATTGATGAGATCTTTAGAGAGAACGGTGTAGAAATTCCATTTCCGCAACGGGATCTGCATGTAAGAAGTTTAGATGAGAAGATCATTGATAAATTAAAGAGCTAGACCCAAAGGTCTGAACCGATATCGATTCAGGCCTTTTCTGCGTTCAGCCTTAATATTTGTGTAATTGACGGAATTTTGAGATACTTAATGATATAAGTTATTTTAATATAGTAAGCGTGTCCTGGTTGTTTTCTAACTGCGATCTGATGATTCGCGGTGAGAAACGCATATTATAGGTGGAGAATGAGGAAGAAACGCTCAGGGATATCCTGAACGTATCCTTAATTTATGGAATTTGCGATATCCATGGCTTCCTCGGTCTGTTTTTCTTTATCCGCCGCACTGTATTCTATTTGGTAGATGACATCTTCCTCACTGTTATACCATTCTACAAAAACCTGCTCTTCCTGTTCACGCACTCCTGCCACAGATCCGGAATTTAATGGGATCTGCAAGTCTGTTTCTGCCATCTCTCCACTTGGATTAAACAAGGTGGTTACGTTTAAATTGTAAGCTTTTGAAGATTGATAACGAACAATAACTTCATCTTCAGCAGCAGAAGCCTCAACGGATTTCACCTCAAAAGGAAGATCATCCGGCAGCCCGATTTGTTCTTGTTTACTTTCGGGAAGAGTTTCAATCGGTTCTGCAAATGCAGCAGGGTAGCTTTCTTTTAAGTCGCTTAAGGCAAGATCAGCAGATGAACATCCTGCTAGAATGAGAACAGCCAGGAAGGTAAGAAATTTTTTCATATTGGGTCTCTCCTTATGACTAGGTAAAATTCATCCCCTATAATTTTAGCACAAAAGTATTATGGATTGGATAGGGTTTCTAGTTTGTAGGTGATCCATTAAGGGAACTTGCCCTACAAAGAGAATAGACGGCGACGAAAGAGTGAGGGGCAACTCAACAGGAAAGGATGATTTTGAATGACCGTTCAAATAAGATCATTTTTAGAAAAGGATTTTCACGACATCCAGCAATTAAATGAGAAAGAAGGATGGAGCGGACTGGTTGAAAGAAATGAAGAAACTCGTTGTTCCTGGTTGAATTCAGAACCTGCTCTTGTAGCGGAAGAAGCTGGAGAGGTAGTAGGCTATCTGCGCGGGCTCACAGATGGAGCAGTGACACTCTATATTTGTGAGGTTCTTATTAAAGAAAGTCACCGTAATAAGGGGATTAGTGAGCAGCTTGTACGGACCGCTCATGAGTGTTATCCAAGTACCCGAGTAGAGATGCTTGCTACAACCTCTTCCCATGAATATTACGAAAACCGTGGGTATCGTTCGTTTTATGGATTTAGAAAATCATCAGAAGAAATGAAAAACGTTCAGAGCTGAGGCTCTGAGCGTTTTTTAGATTTATTTTTTTCCTTCTATATAATCTTTCTCTTCGGTCGGAGAGAGGATGCCGGTGGCTTTTCCAATCGTTCCATTCTGTAAATTCCAAATGGCATTATGATCCTCATCTATTGTAGAGAAGTTTCCTTCTTCCCATTTGACCAGAATATTCTTGTACACCTGCTTATGTTCAACGTCTGCCTGTTCAAGCCCTTTAAGCAGCCAGCTTATTCGTTCAGGATGGATTTCATAGAATCCCCACTTTTTAGAAGCTTTTACTTTTTGGTGAGACATTCCATGTATATACTCCTTATAATGATAGTCCGTCAACTCCTCAGCAGGGGTGTCCTTTCCAAATGGATTTTTACCTGCTTCTTTATAACTATCCAACTCTTCCTCTGATATGGCTCCTGTAATTACTTCTTCCGCTTGACGCAGAGCCTCTGGGGAGATGTCTTTATTATCCTCAGCTGCTGTTAAAACATATTTTTGGACTGCCCATACTCCAGCACCTGCAAGCAGGAGAGTTACTAATAAGGTGTAACCCATTATTTTTTTCAAAATTGGCCCCCCTCCTCATCTTTTCTTCAAGAAATGAACATGATCTTCCAATTATACACAAAAAGGAGCAAACTTTGAAGTTTGCTCCTTGCTTTTTTGAGGATAAAGATGTATACCTTAGTCACTCGCAGTGACTATTGATCCATATAATGAGCCAGTTTAGCTGCTGTAGAACGGGGGACGAATTTAGAAGCATAGGCCATAGACTGGTTGGCCGCTCCTGGAACGATCACTCTTTTTCCTTTCACGAAACCAAGAAAGCCGGCTTTCGCTACATTAACAGGAGACATCGTACTCTTGACCAATTTTGTGTGCTCAGCTTTAGCCGTTTTGAAGAAGTTTGTATCGGTTGCTCCAGGACAAAGGGTGGAAACGGTAATACCTGTGCCGCGCAGTTCTTCTACCAGGGCTTCAGAGAATGATAAAACGTAGGCTTTTGAGGCATAGTACACAGCCATCTTAGGTCCCGGTTGGAAAGCAGCAGTACTGGCGACATTAATGACTCCTTTTGGTATATCGAAAAGTGGGGCTCTTTTAATATCCTGTAAGAATAAATGAGTCAATTCAGTGAGGGTGTTCACATTAACTTGAAGCATTTTCTGCTGGTCGAGAAGAGGAAGTTCATCAAATTGACCGTTTAATCCAAACCCAGCATTATTCACTAGCACTTCCACTGTAAGACCAAGTTCTTTTACTTTACTATAGAGAACTTCTGCAGATCCAGGTTCAGATAGGTCATGAGGAATGATCGTAACGGGGTGTCCACCCAACTCATCTTTCAGTTGTATCAGTTTATCTTCAGATCGGGCGACAACAATTAGATTATATCCTGATTTAGCAAACAGACGGGCAAATTCATAGCCGATCCCTCCTGAAGCTCCGGTAATTAGCGCGGTTGGTTTCATAATAGATCTCTCCTTCTGCAAAATTTTTTGCTCCCAGTCTATACCCCAACTAGACCGAAGACAATCTTCCACCTTAAGTATATCCAATAATTGGATGACCTGAGGTGGAAGATTGTGGTGGATGTTTTAGGTTATTTAGTTTTTCAGGAGATCTCCTTGTGTTTCAGTGTATAGGTTGCTACTGCTAATAGAAGGATGATTAACAGGGTTGTTATCCCGGCGCTTCCCCACAGGGCGCTGGTCAGATCTCCGGTAATTAAACTATTCCTAAGATGTGAACTGATTAAGGCCGGACTCCATTCCGCGATATGTGAAAAAACATTGCTAAGAAGGTTTAATATGATGACAAGCGAGATCGTGAAGAATAAAACGAGACCAGCTGTTTTACTTAATGTATTCATAAAAATGCTGATGGCAAGTATGAACGTTGTCCATAAGCTATAAAAGAAAACCGTTTGGAATAGGCTTGCCGCTGATACTTCGCCGAATAGTAAATTTACATAATACCAACTGGCTGAAAGAGCGATAAAAATGGATACACAAACAAGTAAGGTATACGCGGCCCACTTGGCTGTAATATACGAATGGTATGCGATTGGTTTTACAAGAACCAGCTCGGCTACACCGCTTTTACGTTCCCCGGAAATTGTGCCCATTGTAATTAAAGCGATAATCAGTACACCCAGGAGATTCAGCTGAGACACACTCATCATGAAAACTTCGGAAGGGGGAGGTTCCGGCATTTCAAAAGTTGCGCCTTCTGGAAGCCCGCCCGTGGCTTCTAGTATTTGAGGGAGATAGTAGGTTGTTAATGGATCCGTAATGGCAAGCAAAATAAAAACAAGAGGAACCCAGATCCATTTAAAATTTCTCCACGATTCCAATAGTTCTTTATTGAATACGGTCAGCCACTGCATAACTTTGCACCACCTTCATAAACAGGTCCTCAAGGGTTGTTCGGCCCATCTCAAATCGGAGGAGCGGCCAGTGTTCCCTCAATGCCAGATTCAAAATGACTTCTCGTGCCCGGACCTGGTCAGTAACGTACACATCAAGAATCTCTTTATTGATTTCTGTACGAGTGACTACTTCTAACTGGTCTAGTTTCTGTCTATAGGTATCGGGATCATAGGCAAATTGAAGAGAAATTTTATCAACCTTGTGCCTTGCTTTTAAGGAAGAAAGCGAACCCGACTCTACAATTTTCCCTTCATGCATGAGAAGGATTTCGTCGCTCGATTCTTCAGCATCATTTAAAATATGTGTGGAATAAAGAATGGTCGTTTCCTTTTTCAATTCTTCCATTAAATTAAGTACATCACGCCGTCCAATCGGGTCTAGGGCGGAAACCGGTTCATCAAGCATCAATACTTCAGGCTGGTGAATCAGCGCCTGAGCTATCCCAAGACGCTGCTTCATCCCCCCGGAATACTTGGAAATCCTTCTATTTCTCACTTCAAATATTCCAACCCTGGTAAGCAGCTGATCCGCACGGACCCCGGCTTCTTTTTTCGAAAGGTGTGCCAATTTACCGGCATACATCAGAAATTCTCTGCCTGTCATCCATGAGTGGAAATGAGGATGCTGAGGAAGGTAGCCGATGTGGGCACGGATATCACCAGAATGTTTTCCGAGCATCTCTACCGTTCCGCTGGAAGGTGAGATTAGTCCAGCCATCATTCGGAGAGCAGTTGTTTTCCCAGCACCGTTTGGTCCGAGAAGGGCAATGCATTTACCGGTGGATAATGTAAAAGAAATATCATCAACCGCACGGTTTTGGTGATAGGTCTTGGATAGATTGTGTACCGTAATCATGGGTCAAAACCTCCTGCCGAAAATAAAGTAAGCGATGGGGCCGAGCGTGTTTATGATTACAATAATTAAAGCCCACATCCATTTAGGTCCGTTCGTTTCTTCTGATCGAACTAAACTGATTAAGGCAGCAATCATAAGGATGATCTGTATGAGGATAAGAGGCGCAATAATAGCTAGATTATCCTCTAAAAATTGTATGGTATCCTGCATCATGAGCATGATCATAAACCTCCTGATATGTTAGTTATTGGCTTTAGCCGGGTTGAGTTTGACAGCTGTTCCATAAGCCATGATCTCTGAAGCGGAACTTGATATACTGGAAGTCTCCAATCGAACTGCAATAATTGCATCTGCTCCTTTGGATTCTCCGTGCTCAATCATCCGCCCGATCGCCTGCTGGCGAGCCTGGTCCATCATGTTGGTATAGTCAGTAATCTCACCGCCAACCAGGTTTTTCAATCCCGCCATAATATCACGGCCAATATGTTTAGATTGTACTGTACTGCCTCTTACAAATCCTTTGACCTCTTCAATCTCATAACCTGGAATAAAATCAGTAGTCACGATAATCATGTTGATCTTCCTCTCTCATTTCTTTTTTCCTTTCAAGAATCAATCCACAAATAATGAGGATTAGAAATAAATATGAACTTAGTATTAAGGCAATTCCTGACGTCAGGTGAAAAAAGAGCAGCCCATATCCCAGCAGCTGAGCGGCTATAGCTATAGTTATCAGCAGCATCTTCATGAATCATCAGGCCCTTCGCCATTCTTTTTCTCATTCCAGACCGTTTTACTCAGGATCAAGTACAAAAGACTTGGCATTGGAAATTGGATCAGTCCTATTATTCCCCATAACCATGGGGCTTTGCCTCTTCTCCTTGCTTTAATGTAAAGGACAGAGCTCTGGGTGATTAATATGATTCCTATTAAGATAAGTCCCCATAATGGGATTTCTTCAGGTCCATAATGCTTCATGATCGCCACGCCACCGTTCTGGAGCTTTCTTTAAGAAAGTAACCGAATAGAACGATAACGGAAACCACTTGTATCCCAATGAATACAAGAGGGGCGTACACCATACTAACGGCTAAGACGCCAAGGCAAATGACAGCCATCACCCAGAGAAGGGCGAGTTCGATCCACAACCTTTTATACCAGGCTTCGGTTTCCTTTTGAACTAAATCAGTAAAGTAAGCAAGGGAAGGCTCCTCAACATCGATCTCTTCATCCATTTGTCGGGCAGTGTTTCGCAGCAGGCTCTCTATGTTCTTGTCATCCTTCATGGTCGCCGAGCTCCTTTCTTAACTGTTTAAGCCCATAATGGACTCTTGATTTCACCGTTCCTGCTTTAACTTTTGTCATCTTGGCTATTTCCTCATAGTCATAGCCGTAGTAATGTTTTAATACAATAGGGATGCGGTACTGGTCTTCCAATTGAAGGAGGGCTTGCTGCACGTCATACCATTCAGCAGGTATGGAATCTGTCAGACCTTCCCGATTTATGCGTGCTACTTCGGATTGTTCATAGGTGAAGGCACGTTTTTGTTTTCGTTTGATGTCCAGGTACGTATGCGTGGCAATCTGGATGAGCCATGATGAGAAGCTGGACTTTCCTTTGTATTGACTGATTTTCTGTATCGCTTTTACGAGCGTCTCTTGAGTTACGTCGTAAGCCAATTGCTCATCGCCACTCATCTTCCACACGTACTTGACAAGAAAGGAGTAATTCTCTTTAAGCCGTTCAGCTAAAAGCTGTTGATCTCCCTGCTCAGCAAGTTGAATGTCTTTAGAATCCATCATCATTCCTCATTTCCGACTTACTTATAAGACGAACAGCCAGCATAATTCGTTCAAATTTTATGTAAAAAATATTCATCCTTTTCTTTTGGCGCTGTTAAACTTCCTTGTTGATTTTAAGTTTAAGCTCCCGTTACTGGAAGCCTCAGTGTCGAGATATTGGTTATGAGGAAGGTCCTGCGGGGGACGATTTCGCTTTCCGCGGGCATGTGCTGAGCCTCCTCAGGCTTCGCCTTCCGGGGTCTCACCGATCATGTTTATCCCGCAGGAGTCTGCATCGTCCCCCTCCGGACCTGGCCGAATCAGAAACTCGAAACCACTTAAGATATCTTCTTGAGGAGCAAAAAGAGCATGTGAATATGAAGCTATTTTCATGCTATTAAGATCTAGAATAGCCTGTCATAGAAGCATTTAAGGCCAGTTAAGAAGGCGAGGATCCTCTCTTCTGGAAGGGTCCGTTATTCTCTCTTGGCTGGGTTGGTGGGGAAGTGGCGAGACTCCCATGGGAGAAGGAAGTAGGTGAGATCCCGCAGGGAGTGAAACGAACGAGGAAGCTCACCGTTCCCCATAGGAAAGCGAGTTATTTCCCCACCAACTTCCCCCTCATATTGTAATGGGCCCAGAACATCTCGAAAATGAGTCTTCCACTAAATGGTCCTATTGCGTAAGAAGGCTCTTATGAAAAATCAATAATAAACTTTAACAGAGCCTTTCTTTTTAAAGGGGGGCTTTAAAAATTTCATGTTGTTTTTCTCAGATAACGTCCCTATTCTGTAAGACTTGATTTAGCGATGTTGGGTTACGGTGGGGGTACAAGCGAGTAGTTTCCTTAGCCAACCTTTCTCTTTTGGTTTGGGGCAACGACCCAAGTTTTCCGGATAACACCCCTTTCCGATGGTTGAAATACCCAATCAAACGCCGGTGGTTGACATTATTGTCTGAATTTTATAGACTATTTAAAAGTGATCAGAATAAAGCATAGTTGAGATGAGAATGAGAGCCGTAGAGTTGAAGTTTCTAGGATGAGCATAGCTGAGTGAGCACAGGGATCAACAGACGAAGGAGCTGGAAGATTGCCTGGCCTTTATAATTATATTTATCATCCTCTTATATTTATCCTCTCAACGTCTCATTCTCCATAAATTTATATGGAGAGGTGAGTCTATGACCACGTACGAAACATTTATTCAGGATGCCCGCGAGCATCACACCATTCCCGTAAGTCAATCCTTTTTCACAGATACGTTAACCCCTATACACATGTTTCATGCGCTTAACGATGAAGCTGTTTATATGCTGGAAAGTCAGGATCCTGAATCACCCTGGTCGAATTATTCTTTCATTGGCTTAGATCCGATGATAGAAATAAAAGAAAACGAGGCTGATTTTGTGATCTCTGATTTTCAAAAAAATACAACTGAATCAGCTGCTACCTTTAAAGAAGCGTTTAACCATGTGGTGAACACCCTGAATGTAAAACCTGCGGATGTACCACTTCCTTTTAAAGGAGGAGGAGTCGGATACATCAGCTACGATGCTATTTCCGATTACGAACCTGTTCCGCGTGCCATTCAGGACGAATTGGCTTTATCTAATTATCATTTATTATTTTGCCAGACGCTTATTGCGTATCATCATAAAACTAAGGAAGTAACGATTTTAACGTATGCGCGAGTGGATAACGAATCGCTTTCTTCTACTATATATGAACAATCCAGACAGCGAATTAAAAAAGTACAGCAGCGGTTAATGAACCATCAGGGTCTCCCGGATTTAATGCTTGCTGGTGATCTGGAAGAGAATGCGGGTGTTGAACTCGCCAGCAATTACCATCCTGATAAGTTCAAAAGCGATGTAGAAAAAATTAAAGAATACATCCGTGCCGGGGATATCTTTCAAGCCGTGTTATCTCAGCGGTTTCACACAGTAACAGAACGGAGCGGCTTTGAGTTGTACCGCGTATTAAGAAACGTTAACCCTTCTCCTTATATGTTCTTTCTGAAATTTAATGACGTAGAAGTGATCGGGAGTTCTCCTGAGCGTTTACTGGAAGTGCAGGAAGGGAAACTTGAAATTCACCCGATCGCAGGAACAAGAAAGCGAGGCACAACCCAGGAAGAAGATGATGCTCTCGCCGAAGAACTTTTGGCAGACGAAAAAGAGCTGGCGGAACACCGCATGCTTGTGGATCTTGCCCGCAATGATATCGGACGTGTAGCTGAATTTGGTTCTGTCGATGTAACCGAATATATGACCATCGGACGATTTTCAAAAGTTATGCACATCATCAGTAAGGTCGTAGGACAGCTGAGATCAGACATTTCACCGATTGATGCTGTAAGTTCAGCCTTCCCGGCAGGGACGTTATCCGGAGCTCCTAAAGTGCGGGCGATGCAGATTCTTAGGGAACTGGAGCCCACCCCGCGCAACTTATACGGCGGCGGAATCTTATATTTCGGCTTCGATGGCAACATCGATTCCTGCATTACGATCCGGACGATGACTCTGGTCGGAAAAGATCTTTATATCCAGGCAGGCGCCGGGATCGTTGCTGACTCAGACCCAGAGACGGAATTTCAGGAAACGTTAAGTAAAGCAAGTGCCCTTAAGAGAACGATTCAAATAGCTGAGCAAGTATTCGAGACGAGCAGAGAAGGAGTGGAGTATAAATGAACGACATCTTAAAACGAGTAGTATCCGGAGAAACCTTATCTGAGCAGGAAGCTTTTGCTACCATGGACGCCATCATGAAGGGAGAAGCGACAACTGGACAGCTAATGAGTATGCTGAGCGTGATGAGCTACCGCGGGGAGACAGTTAATGAGATGACCGGCTTTGTCCAGGCGATGCGGGAGAACATGACCAAGCTTGATGTCCAGGATGATTCGGTCGTAGATACGTGCGGTACAGGAGGCGATGGAGCTTCTACGTTCAATATTTCTACCGCTGTTTCTATTGTCCTTGCAAGTATGGGCGTGAAAGTGGCGAAACACGGCAACCGTAAAGTATCCTCCAGAAGCGGCAGTGCCGATGTGCTGGAAACGCTCGGGATACCGATTGATACAACTCCTGAAGAAGGAGTTAAAGCTCTTCATGAAAAAGGGATGACGTTTATGTTCGCTCCTCTATATCACCAGGCGATGAAACATGCTGGTCCTGCCCGTAAAGAACTTGGTTTCCGTACCGTTTTTAATCTTCTTGGACCGATGTCCAACCCAGCGAATGCACGCCGTCAGCTAATCGGTATTTATGACACAGCCTATGCTGAGAAAATGGCCGAAGCGTTGTACAACCTTGGTTCGAAACATGTATTGTTAGCTACTGGCCGTGATGGCTTAGATGAAATAACTGTAACAGGAATTACCGACCTGGTGGAACTGAAAGACGGTGTAATCAGCCGTACTACGGTTGCGCCGGAGGACCTCGGTCTTACAAGGGGTAAACTTGAAGACATTCAAATTGAAAAAACAGAACAAAGTGCAGCGATGATTGAGGCGGTCATGCTGGGTAACGCGAACGATAGTGCCACTACGATCGTGACCATGAACGCAGCAGCCGGTCTTTATGTAGCAGGAAAAGCAGAAAACCTTCGTGAGGGTGTTAAACAAGTTCAAGAGGCCATCGAGACAGGAGTGACCCGTCGTTACTTTGAGTCGATAGCAGTGGAAAGGGAGGATCGCCAGTATGCTTGATACCATTCTAGCCGTGAAGCGCCAAGAGGTGGAACGCCTCTTTTTACCGGAAGAACAATCATTTACGAGCTATTCACTAAAGAAATCCTTGAAAAATTCTCCTCATTTAGCAGGACTGATTGCAGAGGTGAAAAAGGCATCTCCGTCTAAAGGAATCATCCGCGAAGATTTCAATCCTGTACGAATCGGCCATGAATACAATCAGGCCGGTGTTCAGGCGATTTCTGTATTAACAGATCAACATTTTTTCCAGGGACATCGAGATTTTTTGACGGATATCAAAAAAGTGGTGGACGTTCCTGTTTTACGAAAGGACTTTATTATAGACTCTATGCAAATCGCTGAGAGTGCCTACATTGGGGCGGACGCCGTGTTGTTGATCGGCGAAGCACTGGAAGCAGAGAAGCTTCACGAACTTTATTTGCAGGCGCATGATCTAGGCATGGAAGCCTTAGTTGAAGTGCATAGTGAAGAAACACTGGAAAAGGTATTGAAGGAATTCACCCCGGAAATTCTTGGCGTGAACAATCGTAACCTTCACACGTTTGAAACGAAGCTTTCTCAGACGAAAAGGATGGCGGAGCATGCCCCTAAAGAATCCCTTCTTGTTTCTGAAAGCGGAATTTTCACAAATGAAGATTTACGTGAGGTGGTCAGCTACGGAGCTGAAGGAGTGCTGGTCGGAGAATCGCTTATGAAGCAGGCGGACATTAAGAAAGGCGTTCATGATTTAATGACGGGAGTCAATGTGCTATGAAGGAGCCCATCGTTAAATTCTGCGGCAACCGCTCCTTATCCGATTTGAGCAAGACCACATCCTCCAACGCCACTCATGTCGGGTTTATTTTCGTTAGAAAAACGAAACGTTACGTACGCCCTGAGCTGGTCGGACGCTGGGTGAGACAGATTCGCCCGAAGCAGAAGCTTGTCGGGGTGTTCATCGACCCGAGCATTGAAGAAATCGAGGAAGTTCTTCATTTTGTACCGTTGGATGTCATCCAGCTGCATGGAAATGAAAAGGTTTCTGATCTGTTAAAAATAAAAGAATCATTCGGCCTTCCCGTATGGAAGGTCATCCATCACCAGCAGAACGGGAAAAACCAAATGGAGGTTTTCCAGGGAGTAGCGGACGGCTATCTGATTGATTCAAAGGTGAAGGGCGTCTCAGGCGGTACAGGCATCCGGTTTGACTGGGAAGCGATTCCTGAATACCGTGATTTAGCTTTTGAACAAGGAGTTCCTTGTCTGATTGCCGGAGGAGTGACACCGGAAAATGTGGCAGAATTGCTGGAGTATCGTCCGGAAGGCATCGACATTTCAAGCGGTATCGAAACAGACGAACAAAAAGATCTAAGTAAAATACAAGCGATTACGAAAGAGGTGGAGCGGAATGTTGCAAGTATTTCCAGACGTTAAAGGCAGATTCGGTGACTTTGGAGGCAAATATGTACCTGAGACATTAATGGGACCTCTTCAGGAACTGGAAGATGCTCTTGATCAAGCCATGGAAGATCAGGCTTTTCACGATGAATACCATCATGTACTTGAAGAGTATGCCGGTCGTCCAACTGCTCTCACGTTTGCTGATAAAATTAGTGATAATCTAGGCGGTGCCAGGATTTATCTGAAGCGTGAAGATTTGAACCATACAGGAGCTCATAAATTGAACAACGCGATTGGCCAGGCACTTCTTGCCAAACGAATGGGCAAAGGAAAAATTATTGCAGAAACAGGTGCCGGCCAGCACGGAGTGGCGTCTGCGACCGTAGCTGCTAAGTTCGGGCTGAAGTGTAAAGTGTTCATGGGTGAAGAAGATATTCGCCGTCAGGAATTAAATGTATTCCGCATGAAGCTTCTTGGAGCGGAAGTAGTCTCTGTTTCAAGCGGCAATGGAACGCTGAAAGATGCTACAAATGAAGCGATCCGCTATTGGGTTGCCAATTGTGAAGACCACTTTTATCTAATTGGTTCTGTGGTTGGTCCTCACCCTTACCCTCGTATGGTCCGTGATTTCCAGCGTGTCATCGGGGACGAATCGAAGAAACAGTTCCTTGAAGTTGAGCAGGAGCTGCCCAACCGCATTTACGCTTGTGTAGGCGGAGGAAGTAATGCGATGGGTATGTTCTATCCGTTTCTTGAAGATGACGCGGAACTGATCGGCGTAGAAGCTGCCGGACGCGGAATTGACACGTCTGAACATGCCGCAACTCTTACCAAGGGTGCGCCTGGCGTCATTCACGGCTCCCTCACGTATTTAATGCAGGATGAAAATGGGCAGATCACTGAACCTTACTCCATTTCTGCCGGTCTCGACTACCCGGGCATAGGGCCAGAACACGCCCACCTATTCCAGACCAAAAGAGTCCGGTATGAATCTATTACGGACAAAGAAGCATTAGAAGCTCTTCGTCTGTTAACGGAGCGGGAAGGAATTATTCCGGCCATCGAAACAGCTCATGCGCTCGCGCAGGCCTTCAAGGAAGCTGGCAGCATGTCTCAAGATGAAACCATTTTAATCAACCTGTCCGGTCGTGGAGATAAAGACATGGCTACGCTGATGGAACATTTCGAGGAGGAGGTTTAGTATGCTGACGAAGACATCGTTTCAAGGTAAATTAAATAAAACGGAAAACTTGTTCATCCCCTTTCTCGTAGCAGGGGACCCCAATCCGTCCATGACGATCGCGTTCGCGCTTCGTCTTCAGCAGCAGGGTGCCGACGTCTTGGAACTCGGTGTACCTTACTCCGATCCTCTTGCAGACGGGCCAACGATTCAGCGGGCAGCAAGACGAGCACTTGATGCAGGAATGTCACTTAAAAAGGCAATTGAACTTGTCCCACAGCTTCGCAAACACGGTCTTACCATTCCAGTCGTTATTTTCACCTATTACAATCCAGTTTTAAGACTCGGCCACGATCAGTTTTTCGAATTACTTGAAGAAAACGGAGTCGAAGGCGTGCTCATTCCAGATCTTCCTTTTGAAGAAAGTGAAGAGATTCGAGATCAGGCAGAATCCAAAGACATTGAATTTATCTCTCTGGTAGCTCCAAACTCTGAGAAGCGAATCAAGCAGATTGCTGAAAACGCGAAAGGCTTTCTATACTGTGTGTCCACGCTTGGGGTAACGGGCGGAGAAAACACAATGACAGGAGAATCGCTGGCTTTTATTAAAAAAGTGAAAGAATACAGTCCGGTACCTGTCGCAGTAGGCTTTGGCGTTTCCACCAATGAGGATGTAAAAGTTGTACGTGAACATGCGGACGGTGTCATTATTGGCAGTAAAATTATTCGTTTAATAGAAAACGAGCTTGATAAAATAAACAGCGGTGAAAAAAGTGGAGCACTTAAGAGCTTTTCCAACAGCATTGCTGAACTCGTTAAGTAAACGAAGGAGCGGAGAGGGGTTGAGCTGAGTGATTTACATGATTGATCATTATGATTCGTTTACCTACAACCTGGTCCAGTATTTAGGAGAGCTCGGTGAAGAGGTTATTGTCAGACGTAATGATGAAATCGATATAGCAGAGATAGAAGCAGTAGAGCCAGATTTGATTTTTCTATCACCGGGGCCTTGCTCTCCGGATGAAACGGGGCAGACACTTGAGGTCATCGATTACTTTAAAGGCAGAACGCCTATCTTTGGCGTTTGCCTTGGCCATCAGGCGATTGCCCAGGTATTTGGTGGAAAGGTTGTACGTGCGGACAGGCTAATGCACGGAAAGTCTTCCACAATTTTTCACGGGGGCCGTGGGATTTATGAGGGATTAAACAATCCTATGGAAGTCATGCGCTACCATTCTCTTATTGTGGATGGAGAAGGTCTTCCAGAATGTCTGGAAATAACCGCCACTACAATAGAAGGGGAAATTATGGGCTTGCGTCATTTAGAATACCCTATTGAGGGGGTCCAATTTCACCCTGAATCGATTGGTACCAATGACGGCAAGCAATTATTGAAAAATTTACTGGAAAATCGTATAAAAGCGCTGATTTAAGAGGAAGCGGGTGTCTACTTCATAGATATCCGCTTCTTTTTATAGTACTATTGAATCATTTTAAAAATAGATTTTATTGTGATTTTGCTTCATTAATTAGAAATTTCATAAAAATCATACAAATTTTTCATCCTATGGCGTTATCGCTTTCATACTAGATTGTGAAAATATTCCATCCGTAAAAATTGGCTTAAAATGGCTCTAAAGCCATATGAAATTGCTATTTTCACAATCTTTTAAAGTGTGATAAATTAAATATCGTTGTGTTCAGAGAGCGCTTAACTCATCGGCCGATGCAATAAAGACGACTCAGCAAAGAACCAGCAATTCAAACATCAGGAGCTGATTGAGTAGTTATGGAATTACAGCAAAATCCGAATTTATTATGGTTCATTGTTATATATGGTTTAATTATGGTTGGCATCGGCATTTTTATGTCCAAAAAAGTAGCCGGCAGTGAAGATTTCGTCTTAGCAGGGAAGAGCCTTGGACCCTTTGTTTTAATGGGAACCCTGCTTGCTACCTGGACAGGCAGTGGAAGTATTTCTGGTGGAGAAACATCGATGGCTTTCAGTTACGGAATTCTTCCATCTTTGATGATGATGCTCCCAACGTTAGTCGGTATTATTATTCTCTATGTTGTTGCTCCCAAAATCCGTGCGTATGGAAAGTATACGGTATCAGGAATTCTGGAAGCAAAATACGGACGAACTTCCCGTAACATTGCGAGTGTCATTATCATTCTTGCCTATGTAGGTATCGTATCTTATCAGATGAAAGGTTTTGGGTTTATACTTAATTTAACCACTGGGATGAGTGTGCAGACCGGGACTATAATCGGTGCAGCTATGATTATCTTTTTAGCTATGATCGGTGGTCTGCGTTCGGTTTCACAGACAGATGCCATCAGTGGTTTCCTCATGGTCGGTGGACTGATCATAACGGTGCCGACGATCATCGCCGTCGCAGGCGGATGGAGTGAAATTGTCGCAAATGTTCCTGAAGCACATATGAGTTCTACAGGCGGGTTAACGACTATCCAAATGATCGGGTATTTACTGCCGTCTCTATTCTTATTATTAGGTGACCAGAATATGTACCAGCGGCTCGCCTCTTCCAAAGGGGACAAATCAGCTAAACGCGCACAACTTGGCTGGCTAATTGCGATGCTTGTGATTTCGCCCTCGATTTCATTGATCGCCTTTGCGTCCCGTTCTTTATTTCCAAATATCGACCCAGGTATGGCCCTGATGGCTACAACAGTAGCTATGCCAATGGCCATTGGCGGAATACTGCTTGCTGCTGCCGCGTCCTTTATCATCACAACAGGTAACTCTTATCTTTTGTCTGCAGCTACCAACTTAACGTATGATCTCTATGGAAAATACGTAAACAAGGATGCTTCGGATAAAAAGCTGTTGTCGATGACACGGATCTTTATCGCAGCACTAGGAATTTTCTCTTATCTCCTTATCAGTTATTTCCCAACTGTCCTAAGCGTTCAGATGTATGCGTATACGGTGTACGGAGCAGGACTGACGCCTGCTGTTCTGGCCGTGTTCTTCTGGAAACGTGTAAACGCAGTAGGAGGCGTATCTTCAATGGTGGCAGGAGTTGTAGCCACCCTTACATGGGAAATCATCTTGCAAAAGCCGTTTGAGGTCAATAGTGTGGTTGTGGCTGTGCCAGTAGCTGTGATTGTACTGATTGTTGCGACTTTATTAACGACGAACAATTATCAAACGCACAGTGTTACTTCTAATGCTTAAAAATATAAAGCTTAAGACTGTCGGGACGTTCTCGACAGTCTTTTTAATTTTCACGCGGCAATGTCGAGACCAAAAACTAACGTGATTCAGGGCAGATAAACATTTAAAGTTATCAGTCACTGAAAGACATTGGACGAAGGAAGTTCGATTTTAGAAAGCAATGAATCGTGAAGAAAGATACTCAATTAAGAACAAAAATATAAGTTAATAGTAGTAAAAAATATCTTTTGATGGTAAAATATGTCTTATACATAGAGATTAGGGGACTTTAAATAGGTCCATAGATATAAAATAAAGGTGCAAAACCTAGTAATATCGTTTATTAGGAGGAAGTGTTACACATACGTAATTACTATTCATTATTACCACCCAATCTGTGCTGTATTGTACTTTTGTTCGTTATGTCGAATGTTGTCAAATTCAAACCGTGAAGTTTGTTCAGTAAAGCAGGAGGTAGATGAGCGATATGATTCGAGTCATGATTGTTGATGATCATAGCGTACTAAGAGATGGAATTGCGCTTGTAGTGAACTTAGCTAAGGAATTAGAAGTGATTGAACAAGCCAGTACAGCAAATGAAGTAAAGGAGAAAATCGGCCTTTGCCAGCCAGATGTTGTGATTATGGATGTCCATCTCCAGGAGGAAAGTGGAGTAGAATTGACCAGATATGTGAAGAAGCACTTTCCCATAGTTAAAATACTCATGCTGACTATTGCGGACGATGAGCAATATTTACAGAGAGCACTGGAGGCAGGAGCTTCCGGTTATTTATTAAAAGATACCTCTAGTGATGAGCTTATTCATGGGATTATTAATGTTTATCGGGGGGACTGTGTGATCCCACCATCGATGACCAAGAATTTAGTCATGAACTATAAAAGAAGAAAAAATTCCGTGAGTTCGGATTCCCGACTTACCAAGCGTGAACACGAAGTATTGCATGAACTGACGAAAGGTCATACGAATAAGGAAATTGCCCATATTCTGTATATCAGTGATAAAACTGTAAAAATACACATCAGCAATATTTATCGTAAATTAAAAGTGAAAAGTCGATCTCAAGCCGTTCTTTATGCTGTTCAGAATAAACTGCTGCCTCCCGTGGGCATGGATTAACTAGCAAGCTTAAAGTTGCTGGGATATAACTAACTATAAAAAGGGTTCCGATTGTCAGTTTTGACAATCGGAACCCTTTTTATTTTGGCTCGTGTGAAATTTCAGTGATGACTTATTACGGAAAAGCTCCCGTTTGTGGAAGACTCAGTTTCGAGATATCTAGTGAGAGAGTTAGGTCCTGCGGGGAACGACTCGCTTTCCGGCCCTGTACGACGCAGGGTCGTTCGACGTTGCCACAGGACGTGGCGATCTTAGTCGAACATCCCTTGTGCTGAGCCTCCTCAAGCTAAAGCTTTCCGGGGGCTCACCGATCATGTTTATCCCACAGGAGTCTCCTCGTTCCCCTCCGGACCTGGCCGAATCAGAAACTCGAAACGGCTTCATCCTTCACCCGATTGAGAAGAAATAATCACATGGGCGTATATACTTTTCCAGTTTGAAACTGTGCGGGATCGCCTGTTATATAAGCAGTCAGGCGGGATAAGGAGGATAGGATACTCTCTTTTCAGAGGGTCCGTTATTCTCCCGTGGCTGGGTTGGTGGGGAAATGGCGAGACTCCCATGGGAGAAGGGACTAGGTGAGATCCCGCAGAGAGTGAAACGAGCGAGGAAGCTCACCGTTCCCCCACAGGAAAGCGAGTTATTTCCCCACCAGCCCTTCTTCAAATATCGTAACGGACCCAAATTATCTCGAAACTGAGTCTTCAACTAACCGGCCCTTTAGCGGAATAAGGGGGTGGTTGAATATCGATACCAACTTGGACTCAAAAGATATAGATGGACTAGTACCTTTGGTGTACGTCTTCTAGTAATTCTAAAGGCATATAAAAATACGCTGAACGGATAATGTTAAGAATATTCAAAATATAAGATGATAGATACAAGATAAACACGCAAGTAGAAAGGAGGATTTTATGAAGCCCTGGCATCTGCGTGTGATTTCATTCATTATTGTTCCTCTTTTCACTCTCAGTCTTGTCGTTTCATTATTCTCCCAGTTAGTCACAGATACGGAGGCCGCTTTTATTTCTGAAGAAAAGCAGAGGATGACGATTTCTACAGCTTCTCTTTTTCCCAGCGAAGTAGAAGAAAGAGTAGCAGAATTGCAAGAGGCTTATGAGCATACACACTCTCTTTACGTCACCCTCTTAGAAGAAGACAAAGATTCTAAGGAACTCGAAGAAGGTCGTGCTGAACTAAAAGAGAGCATGGAAGAGTTCGATGCTTTACATAAAAAAGCGGTAAACCTACTTAACGAACATAAGCAGGATCGTCTTCCTTTTGTTACAGAGGGACTGGAGGAAATAGAGGAAGTGCTGTTCCGCTATAAAAAAATGGACATAGAACTAGCTGATAAAAAAATAGAAGAAAAGGCGAAAGCAGAAGCAAAAGAAAAACGTAAAGCTCAGCAAGAAGAACAAGAGAAACAAAAAGAGAAAAAAGAAGAACAGGACCTCGCCAAAAAAGAAGATGAAAAAGACATAGAGGAAAAGAATGCAGAACAGGAAGACAAAGCTCAAGCAGAAAAAGACGTAGATGAATCAAAAGAAAAAGAGCAGCAGCCTGTCAAAAAAGAAGACCAAAAAGACACGGAAGAAAAGAATTCAAAACAAGATAAAGCTCAAGTAGAAAAAGACGCAGATGAACCAAAAGAAAAAGAGCAGAAGCCTAACAAAAAAGAAGATGAAAAAGACACAGCAGAAAAAAATGCAGAACAAGAAGATAAAGCTAAGACAAAAAAAGACACAGTTGACCCCGAAGAAAATGCTCGAGAAAAATCAGAAGATGTAGAAGAAGGTAAATCCATAAATAAAACGGAAACTGATTCGATTACCTCCAAAGAGGATAACAAATCCAGCGATTCCGAGTCTTCTAAACCGGAGAGCAACAAAGAAAAAGAGCAGAATGAGTCTTCAGAAAGAGAAGAAAAAGAAAAACCCGCTGAGAAATCCACACCTGAAGATCATGAAGGTACAAAGAATGAAAAAGAAGCAAAGCAAGAAGAAAAGGATCCTGCGGAAGTTAAAGAAGAACAAGAAGCAGATCCAAAAGATTCAAAGCAAGATCAATAGAAATCGGGAGGTTTCCACCATGAAAACGATGTTGAAAGTCTGTAGGAAAATCATATCCACGCTGACAATTCTAGTTATTCTTACTTTAGCGGTGGTGGTTATAGCGGTAAAGGCGAGTGGAGGAGAACCGACCATATTAGGTTATCAATTTAAAACGGTTCTATCTGGTTCTATGGAGCCGACGTTTCAAACGGGTTCTATTATAACCATTAAATTAACGGAAGAAAACCAACAGTATTCAAAAGGTGATGTCCTCACCTTTATTGATAAAAATGAAAACCTCGTAACTCACAGGGTTACGGAAGTAAAAAAGGCGAATAATGAAACTCTCTATACAACTCAAGGGGATAATAATGATGGAGCTGATCTTGACCCTGTACTATCTGAAAATGTGGTAGGACATTATACAGGCTTCACGGTCCCTTATCTGGGGCACATTGTAAATTATGCCGGCTCTAAGTCCGGGGCAGCTCTGCTGTTGTTTGTTCCCGGTATCTTATTGTTTATCTATGGCGGTATGACTTTTAGAAAAGCCGTCAATGACTTTAAAAAACAACATGAAACAGCCTCAACGAATCAATAGGTGTTCCACTTCTTATGTTTTCAATACATAAGAGTTTACTAATAAAAAGGAGGAGATGGAATGAGTTTTTTTAAGAAAGTAAGTGCTGGAGTGGTGACTGCGTCCTTAGGGCTATCATTAATGGGAGGAGGTACTTATGCATACTTCAGCGACACAGAAACGACCAATAATACGTTTGGAATGGGGACGTTAGATGTGTCGGTTGATCCTGAAGTGATTGTGGATGTGAATGACCTGAAGCCTGGAGACACGGTACTTAAAGAATTTAAATTAGGTAACGAAGGCACTCTCGATATCAAATCTATCAGTCTCTTAACGGATTATAGTGTGATTGACGCTGAAGGTGATAATGGAAGTAAGGATTTAGGAGATCATATCCGCGTGAATTTCTTGTGGAACTGGGATAAAGAAAGTGAGCCTGTTTTCCAAACGACCTTAAGTGAACTGCAGAACATGGATCCTGACACCGTAGCAAAAGATGTATTCGATCCGCTATGGGAACAACGCGGAGGCTTAGATGTAGGCGATGAAGATACTCTATGGGTTCAATTTGAATTTGTTGATAATGAAGAAGACCAAAATGCGTTTCAAGGTGACGACCTGAATCTTACTTGGAAATTCCAAGCAAATCAGACCGATGGTGAAGATTACGAGTGATCAGAGTGAGTTACTAATCTTGAATTAACAGGAGGGTGATTGGATGAAGAAAAAAGTAGTTTCATCGACACTTGCGCTAACGCTAGCTCTAAGCGGTCTTGGTATTGGAGCCAGCAGTATCCATGCGGATGATTCAGAGGTGAAAATGAATGAAAAGTATGGGACACCTTCATATATCATTGAAAACTGGGAGATGCCAAAGTTTTCATCCCTAACTAAGCAGTCGCATTCCGTAGAAGATATTGCTTTGTCTTATCTTAACTATCAAAAAGATAAGTTCAAACTAAAAGGAAACAGTAACGAGAATTTCAAAGTTATCGATACTCAAAAAGATGAAAAAGCGGGCACTTCCCATGTGCGCTTAACCGAGCAATATAAAGGAGTGCCAATCTATGGGGCTCATCAGACTGTTACCTTGAATGAGGAGGAAGAAGTAAAAGCCTTCTTTGGCAAGGTTGTACCGAATATGGATGAAAAAGGAATAGACACAACGGCTGAAATTTCAGATGATCAAGCAATCGAAACAGCCAAAGCTTCTATTGAAAAGGAAATCGGAGAAGTAGAGGCATATGACGCTCCGCCTTCCAGTGAACTATTCATTTACGAATTTGATGGAAAGTTTCAACTAACTTATTTAGTAAAAGCTTCAACCTCAGATCCTGAACCGGGTTACTTCCATTACTTCATCAACGCTCAAACAGGTGAAATCGTTGATAACTACAATGCGATTGATCATGTAAAAGCATTTGGAGAAGGGGTTCTTGGAAATAAAGAAATGTTTGAAGTGACTTTCCAAGAGGGAGATTACTACATGTTTGACGGAACCCGTGGAGACGGCGTTCATACATTCGATGCCCTTAATATGGAACCGGGATGGTTTAACCTATTTTCTCAATTACTTGGTTACCATGGAGAAGAAGTCACGAGCGGTCATAAGTACTTTGGTGATGCGGCAGCAGTGGATGCTCATAAGAACGCAGGGATCGTTTATGATTATTTTAAAGAAACCTTCAATCGAGATTCCTATGATGACAATGGAGCGCGCATGATTTCCTCCGTTCACGTAGGTGAAAACTGGAATAATGCCGCTTGGAACGGTGTACAAATGATGTACGGTGATGGGGACGGTGAAACTTTTATTCCGTTATCAGGAGCCGTCGACGTTATTGGCCATGAGTTGACCCATGCGGTTACCGATCGTTCGGCTGATCTTGTATATCAGGATGAACCTGGTGCTTTAAATGAATCGCTGTCTGACATTTTAGGAGCCATGGTAGATCGGGATGATTGGTGGATGGGAGAAGACATTTATACGCCGGGAGTGGAAGGCGATGGTCTCCGGTCTCTGAAAGATCCATCCCAGGTGCCTCATCCGTTTTACCCTGACAGGGGCTACCCGGATCATTACAGTGAATTGTACACCGGAGAATTAGATAATGGTGGCGTCCATATTAATTCAAGTATTAATAATAAGGCTGCTTATCTAGTGTCAGAAGGCGGTACTCATTATGATGTGGAGGTCGAAGGAGTAGGAAGAGAGGCAACTGAACAAATCTACTATCGTGCTTTAACAAAATATCTAACGGCGACTTCAGACTTCAGCATGATGAGACAAGCCGCTATCCAGTCAGCTATTGACCTATATGGTGAAAATTCAGCGGAAGTAAGTTCTGTTATGCAGGCTTATGATGCAGTTGGAGTAGAATAATCTAGAGAAGAAGCTCTTTCAAGTCGAAAGAGCTTCTTTTTTAGCTGAGTTAAACCCAAATTTTAATATTAAAGATAAGCTCCTGATATTGTAAGACTCAGTTTCGAGATAATTGGACCCGTTACATTAAATTGAGAAGGGCTGGTGGGGAAATAACTCGCTTTCCTATGGGGGAACGCTGAGCTTCCTCGCTCGTTATCACTCGCTGTGGGATCTCACCTAGTTCCTTCTCCCATGGGAGTCTCATCATTTCCCCACCAACCCAACGATATCTAGTGAACGGCCCCTGCTATAGGAGAAAGAAGCCATGCTGCATTTGCCTCAAATGCTTATATAACAGGGTTTCTACAATTAAACACACGTAACGACCAGTGGGAATCATAGATGATCCTTGTTCATTGGAAGGCGTTTATGCAGAAAATTTTGAGCTCTCAATAATCGCAAAGGGGCGGAAGGGAACGGCGAAGACTCCTGCGGGATGAACATGATCGGTGAGATCCCGGAAGGCGAAGCCTGAGGAAGCTCAGCACATGCCCGCGGAAAGCGAGCCGTTCCCTGGAGCCCCTATCTCTACAAAATATCTCGAAACTGAGTCTTCAACTATCCGGCCCGTTAGTGGAATAATTTTATGATGAAAATTAGCCAGTACCTTTAGGCATAGATTATAAGTTTTCCATCAGCTTTTTTGCGATCCGTTCATAATCGTCACGGTCAATTCCCGGGGCAAACTCTTCCGGCAGATCATCCAGATCAGGGATGGGGGCTCCTTTCGGTGTTCCCTGGATCACCTGTAAGGGCTCACCGCTTTCAGGATTGGTTCCTTTCCAAATCTTATTAATATCCTGATAATCTGTATCGCTCCATGTATAGAGAATGTTATCGAGCCCCTGTTCAATAAACGGACGGGCGTAGTCAAACTTGGAGTTATCCAAATCAGGTACAGGAAGCATCTTTTTCACATCAACGCCAGTCGCAATCTCAAGTGCTTTTGCATAAGCGAGCGCGTGGGTGCCGCCCCGGACTAATAAGTATCCAATCATTTCACGGGCCGTTGGATGATCCGTCATTTCATACACCCGCATTTTATGTGTGCGTGCCCCAAGCTCCAGGAAAAAGTTATGCAGTAAATCTAAGACCAGGTTCCCGCTGTTAAAGACGTTATCCCCAGTCCAGGCTCTGCCCATCGAATCACCTGGCAGAGCCGTCTGGGCGGTTGCAATAAACTGATACGTATTACGCATATTGAGCCCATTCTGCAAAGGAGCTATATCCGGATCCCCTGTAAAAGTGATACCACGTGTTAATAGATTAATTGAATTATTCACGAGTTCTACGTGGCCAAATTCCTCTGCTGTAATACTGGCAACCAGGTCATAAAATGGCTTGAATTTCTTTTTATTACGAAAGCCAAAGGACTGATACATGTAATTGTTCAATGTAGACATTTCTCCAAATTTGCCGCCCAGCAGTTCCTGTACGGCAGCGGCCGCATTGGCGTCTCCATGCTCAGGAATCGTCAAAGCGATTTGCATACGATTGATGCGCTTAAACATAGCATCCTCCTTTTATCTTTGATCAGGGAAAACCCAGACAATCTGCTGCGTCCGAATAAAGAAAGGGGTTCCGCTTACTTCAACAACGATATGGTCCGGCATAACCGTTTTCAGTATCCCCCTTACAGAACCTTGAGTTGTCTGGACAACGACGGGTCTCCCCTGGATAGACATTAATGTCTGGTACACATACGGATCGATCGCTGAATTCATCGACACGTTCTGGGAATTCATTAGTTCATCTCCTTCACAGGTAGTCTCACTGATATATATGTAAGAGGGGGGACAAATAATAGTTATCCTGTTTAAGAAATTGTACATAAGGAATAGCCACTCATAAGAAAAGCAGCTTATCCATGCGGATAAGCTGCTAAGATACCTTTACTTTTTCGTATTAGTAGGACATGTTAACAGTGTTGGTTTTACATATAAGCTCCTGTTTGTGTAAGACTCAGTTTCGAGATATTTAGTGAGAGAGTTAGGTCCTGCGGGGAACGACTCGCTTTCCGTGGGCATGTGCTGAGCCTCCTCGAGCAAGCTCTGCGGGGTCTCACCGATCATGTTCATCCCACAGGAGTCTCCCCGTTCCCCTCCGGACCTGGCCGAATCAGAAACTCGAAACGGTTTTATCCTTCATCCGCTTGAGAAGAAATAAAAACATGGGCGTATATATACTTTTTCAGGCAGGATCTATGCGAGATAGCCTGTCTTATATAAGCATTTCAGTCAGGATAAGAAAGAAAATATACTCTCTTCCCGATGGGTCTGTGCTCCCCACCAGCGCGCTCCTTATATCGTCACGTGCCCAACCTATCTCAGAATCGAGTATTATAGTAAACGGCCCGATCGTTGAAGACTAACTTTGAGAAAAATCAACGATAAATTTTAATCGTGCTTATAAATAAAATAATCGAAATCGGCAGGCTTGCTGCGGCCGGATAAATCCTGGCACTGCATACCTACAAAAGCTCCCGTAAAGAAACCGCCTCCGTCCACGTAATCATCTGATAGTTTGTAAGATTCAAAGGGCAGCGGAATGTCCTGCCATTCCTCGCCATCAAAGGAATAGGAATAATAGTAAAAATTCTCTTTTACTTCAGATCTCAAGTAAATGGAATCAGCTGAATCAGAAATGGAAATCGGCTCCTTCAAAGGCTGATCAAATGTAAAGTTATCACATGTAGTCACATCGAGGACTTTTCCTTTTTCCTCATCCCAAGTGATTTGCAGGGCGGTCCAGTTCCTGGTGTTGTAATAATTCACAAGTCCTGCTGCCTGCTGAAAGGATTCAGGTTCAAAATCAACTTTGGTTTCAGCTGTGAACTGAAAGTGCTGCCATCGGCGAGCGACATAAGCTTGAGTGAAGGGAGAGGTAAGCGACTCTTTACCGTACAGGCGCAGGTGTCCTGGATTTTCTTCAAGAGAAAGTATGTCCTTCCCAAGCGGAATGCGCAGCGATTGAAAGTGATGATTCAATTCCTTGTTATCAAAATCATCCTTCTCATCGTAATCCTGTCCCCATGGGTGTTCGTCGATGGAGGGGCCTTCAATCGAGAGAGAGGGCTGGTTTCCTCCTACTACATAAGGCCAGTCGTTACTCCATTCCAGGCGCTGGATGGCCGTCTCTCGGCCGAGCGGGCAGTATCCGCGCGGCTGGAGCAATGGTTTGTTTGCCGGTGTTAGCGGACGGCCAGTCAAGTGGACAAGAAACCATTCATTTGTATGCGTTTTCACTAAAGACGCGTGCCCAGCCTTTTGAAGTGGATTTCTTGGATACGGCCACGTAGTGATCAGTGGATTGTCAGGATGCACTTCATAAGGACCTTCCAGATTTTCCGAGCGGGCTATCGTCGCCTGATGTTCAAATTTCGTACCACCTTCAGCTGTCAGCAAGTAATAATAACCATTCAGCTTGTAAAGGTGAGGGGCTTCGGTCAGCTTAACATCGGTTCCTTTAAAGATAATTTGCGGTTCGCCAATAAGCTTCTGTTCGTCATGATCATATTCCTGGAGCACAATGCCATAAAAGTTATGGTTTCTAATGCGGTGATCCCACACCATGTTAACTAAGTATTTTTTTCCGTCATCATCGTGAAACAGGGAAGGATCAAAGCCTGAACTGTTCAAGTGGATAGGGTCGGACCATTGACCGTCGATTGTATCGCAGGTGACTAGATAGTTGTGACAATCCTTCCACTGTCCATCCACTACTTTTACATCGGTATAGATAAGCCAGAACTGCCTGTCCTCATAGGAGAGAGCAGGAGCCCATATACCACCTGAATCCGGATTGCCTTTCATATTCAACTGCTTCAAGCGGTTTAATGGACGTGAAATAAGACGCCAGTTTTTTAAATCCTTGGAATGGTAAATCCCCACTCCCGGGAACCACTCAAAGGTTGAGACTGCGATATAATAATCCTCGCCGGCCCGGCAGATGCTCGGGTCCGGGTTAAATCCAGTTAAGATCGGGTTTTGAATAGTTGACATAGAAACATCACCTCTATAAAAAATTATTTATTCATCAGTTTATATGCAGGAGCGTGGTGAATATCGACTTTAAGGAAATTCTCAAAGGAAAAGGCTGCCACTCCAAGCGCCGTGGCATGAGTGTGTAATTCGGAAAAGCTTACATTTAAATCATCCTTCTGGAACCATAGCGCGTTGTTTTTTGTTTTTTCCAGAAGCGGCTGTTCTATCCATTGCTTCGCTGCAACGAGACGGTTCCCAATAATTACTTTTTCCGGGTTGAAAGAGTTGATGATATTGGTAATGCCGACTCCAAGATAAGCTCCAATTGTACGGAAGGATTGAATCGGCTCCATGTTCCCATTGTTTGCCAATTCAATCATTTCTGCTAAAGTATCCTGATCTTCAGAAAAACCGAGTTTCTTCCCGTAGGCAATCAGGGCCTGTTCAGAGGCATATAATTCCCAACAGCCGTTATTACCACAGCGGCATTTATCGCCATTAACTTCGATGGTCATATGGCCCATCTCTCCGGAAAATCCGTTATTGCCCCTGTACAATTTACCGTTAAGTACGAGTCCGACACCGATTCCTACGCCGACACTCACGTAGATGATGTCTTTTCCGTCTTTGCCGGCTCCAAATTTTTTCTCTCCATAAGCACCTGCATTCGCTTCATTCTCAATGATCACTGGGCATTCGTATTTTTCTTCAAGCGGCTGTTTAAGATCGACATTCTGCCAGCCAAGGTTCGGGGCAAGCAGCACCTTGCCATCTTTATTAACCGCACCCGGGACGCCGATTCCGATACCTACAATTCCATAGGGACTTGGAGGAGCGGCAGCTGTTAATTGGTCAATAATTTTACACAGTTCTTCATTGATATGCTCATAGGATAGCTGATGAAAATTCATTGAGGTCTCTTCACAAATATTTCCTTCTAAGTCTGTCAGGATGCCAAGAAGATAATTGACACCGATATCAATACCGATACAGTATCCCGCATGCTGATTGAATAAAAGCATTACCGGACGTCTGCCGCCGCTTGATTCTCCCGGGCCTTTTTCATATATTAAATCCTCATTTAACAGTTCACTTACCTGAGAGGAGACCGTACCTTTATTCAGGCCGGTATTATTAGCAATTTCAGCTCGGGAGATGGGAGCTTGATTCATGATGGTTTCTAATACTAATGATTTGTTTCCGTTCTTAATGGTGTACTGATTCCATGTATTCAGCTTTTTCATTTCGCATCCATCCACTTCTTAAAAAAGTTTCCCCAATTATAGCACGTATAACATTGTTTATCCACTAGACAAACTAAGTTTCGTCTGGTACATTGTAATTAACATTCGAAAAGGATGTAAAAATTCTGAATTTATAGGGGGCGAAATTTAGATGAAAAAGAAAGCGGTTACATTATTTCTGGCGATTACATCTTTCGTTTTGGTTCTTGTTGGCTGCAGCGGCGGAGCGGATGAGGGAAGTGCCAGTCAGGACGAAAAAACAATTGAATTTATGCATTTGTGGCCTGAAGGAAGTTCGGCGAAGCACCACAAGATTATAGAAGATATTGTGGCTGATTTTGAGAGTAATAATGAAGACGTCAATGTCGAAGTCGAAGTATTGAGTAACGAACAGTACAAAGATAAGATGAAAGTTCTATCGACATCTAATGAATTACCGGACGTAGGGATGACTTGGGCGGCCGGATATCTGGAGCCTTATGTTGAAGGGAATAAATTTGCTTCCTTAGATGACGTGCTGGAAGGTGGTCTTCAGGACTCCTTCGTGTCAGGAACAACGGAGGCCTATGCAATAGATGGTACAACGTATGGTCTTCCTCTTGAATTAAACGTTGCTCCCATCTATTACAATAAGTCCATCTTTGAAGAGAATGGATTAGAAGTTCCACAAACGTATGAGGAGTTTAAGCAGGTGGTTGCGACTCTTGAAGAGAACGGAGTAGAACCAATTGCTCTAGGTAACAAAGATCGCTGGACCGGGTCTCTATGGTATATGTATATGGCTGACCGTATCGGCGGTCCGCAGGCACTAACCGAAGCTATTAATGGAAGCGGTTCCTTCGAAGACCCTGCTTTTGTAGAAGCAGCGGCTAATATCCAGGAACTAGCTGATATGAATGCCTTTAATGCAGGTTATAACGGTCTTTCGGACCAGGAAGCTAAGAGTATGTTTATGAGCGGTCAGGCAGCGATGTACATGATCGGTACGTGGGATCTGCCAAACTATACAACGAATGAAGATGTCCCGCAGGAGTTCAGAGACTCAGTCGGATACTTCAAGTTCCCAACTGTTGATGGCCAGGGGGATCAAAGCAGCTTTGTAGGTGGTCCTGGTGTTGGATTGTTTGTAGCTGAAAATTCAGAAGTGAAATCAGAAGCGAAAGATTTTGTTTCCTTCTTTGTAGAGCAATGGGGTGAACGATCTGTGCAAGATGCAGGGGTAATTCCGGCAACTAAAGTAGATGCCGAATCTATGGACCTTCCGAAAATGTACGTCGATGTCTTGAATGACTTAAATAATGCAAGCAACATCACCTTGTTTGCAGACGTACAAATGAGCCCGGATGCAGCAGAAGTTCACTTGAATCAAATTCAAGCTTTATTCGGCGGTGAAATTACACCAGAAGAATTCGCCGAAGCTCATCAGGAAGCGATGTCCAGCGAAGAATAGAGTAATAGATAACAAGACGACTAGTTAAATTAGAAAAGGAGATGCCGACTTCCGGAACTCCTTTTCTACCCCATCAGGGGAGGAGGTAATATCAGTGAATAAAGTAATGTCCAATAAATGGATGATCGCCTTCTATGTATTGCCAGCCTTAATTCTTGTCGGAATCCTTATATTTATACCGTTAGGGTTGTCGGCCTATTACGGGCTGATGGATTGGAACGGAATTGGCGACATGGAATTCATCGGAATGGAAAATTATATAAACGCAGTGCAGGATATGAAATTCTGGGATAGTGCGTTTCATTCATTTTTATTAGCTTTTTTCTCAACATTAAGCTTAATCGTATATTTGGCTATATCTATGATTCTGGCGTCCAAAATTAAAGGAGCCGATCTGTTAAGAAAAATATACTTAATTCCTATGCTTTTGTCATCGGTTGCCATAGCCCAATTGTGGATTAAAGTCTTTAACCCATCCAACGGAATATTGAACAAGATGCTGATGGGCTTAGGAATGGAAAACCCACCAGCCTGGCTTGCGAATCCGGATATTGTTCTGTATGCAATTTTTATCCCGATTTTATGGCAGTACGCAGGTTTTTACATTTTGATTTACTATGCAGCTTTGAAGAACATCCCAGAATCGCTGATTGAAGCGGCTAAGATTGACGGGGCTTCTCCTTTACAGATTGCCTACCGTATCAAACTTCCTCTGATAGCAGGGGTTGTAAAAGTTACCATCGTTCTTGCGATTGTAGGCTCATTAAAATACTTCGATCTGATCTACGTAATGACCGGAGGAGGACCGAATGGAGCCAGTGAAGTTATGGCGTCCTACATGTATAAATTGGCCTTCAGTACTAATGATTTCGGCTATGGAAGTGCGATTGGTTTCTTGCTGCTTGTCATTACACTCATTGTCACAGTCATTGTTCGTAAATTAACTGCTGACAAAGAAGAACTTCAATATTAAAAGGAGGTTACCCCATGAATCGCCTCGGCTATATCTTCCTTTATTTATGTTTAGGACTGGTAGCTGTATTTCAGATTTTGCCGATTGTCTGGCTCTTCTTATTCTCGTTAAAAGGAAACCGTGAGATATTTGCTGGATCACCATTTGCGCTTCCGCAGGAATGGAAGTGGGAAAATTACTTAACGGTATGGCAGGGTGGAATCGGTACCTATTTCATCAACAGCGTCTGGATTACTGTAGTTGCGATTATTCTTACCTCGCTGCTTGCGAGTATGGCAACGTTTGCGATCACAAGGATGCAGTGGAAGCTCAGCAGTTTAGTGCTTGGATTATTTATGGTCGGACTCATGATCCCTATTCACTCCGCCATTATCCCACTTTTCAATATGTTTTTAAATGTGAATTTGATAGATAACCCATGGTCCATCGTCATTACCTATACGGCATACAACCTGCCGATTACCATGATGATTTTGCTAGGGTTTTACTATACATTGCCGCGTGAAATTGAAGAAGCCGCTATCATCGATGGATGCTCGATTCAGCGGCTGTTCTTCCGAATTATCCTGCCGATGACGACACCGGTGTTATCGACCATTGTCATCATCAACATGATCTACAACTGGAACGAATTTGTGTTTGTAAACACCTTCATCAGTTCCGATCAATACAAGACTTTGACCGTAGGAATCCAGAACTTTATCGGTCAGTATATGACAGATTGGGGAGCGATAGGAGCTACCCTGATTATTAGTCTCCTCCCGATTCTATTAGCCTTTATTTTCTTCAGTAATAAAGTAGTAGAAGGCATTTCATCCAGTGCAGTTAAAGGGTAATTTAAAATAGCCTCATCTGCTGGTGAGATGAGGCAGAGGCTGATCACGCTGATTTTTGACGGTCAATCCTGCGAAAAGCGTGGAGGCTGAGCCACATCGTGATAAAGGTATAAAGGCTTCCGCCGAATAGGAACGCAAGGGCGGGAAGCGACCGGAACACCAGCATCAGTGAAGCCAGGCTCACCAGAATGAGAAAGCTTTGCACGGGGCTGATCAGCATAATTAGAAAAGTATTTTTCAAGATTGCTGGAATCTTGAGGTCGTAATGTACAAACACGGGAAACAAGTAAAACAAGAATAATAGAAATATAAACATGAAAGCGAATAATGGAACATAGGTCCAGGTTACACCTTCGGATATAGTACGGATATAGTAAATATCCACGCTGATGAGTAAAAGCAGCCCCAGCACCACTAGACCTAAGCGATTACTTTTCCAAAATTCACCTTTGAAATATATCCAAAATGTAGAAAAAAGATTCCGATCGGTTTTCCCTTTTAACCAGTCTCTTACGATGGCAAACATTGCAGTGGTGGAAGGGAAAAGTCCAAAAATGACGGCTCCTGCCAGTGTGAACAAGATCCATAAGAGATGGAGATAGGCGAGCCGGGAAATCCAAACCATCATTCGGTAAAGCGCGCCGCTGAATAAATTCATAATAGACCCTCCGGAAATAGTTTTAGGAGATATGTCTCATTATACAAAAAGAAATAGTGGCGTAAAGGAAAAATATTTGAATATAACCAAAAATGAAGCAGTTTATTATCTTTAGGAGGTTATCATAATGGCTTATTTTAACAATATCGATAAAATCAAATACGAAGGTTCTGAGTCCACAAATCCATACGCATTTAAGTTCTACAATCCGGAAGAAACGATTAACGGCCAGACGATGGAGGATTATCTTCGATTCGGGGTGGCTTACTGGCACACATTCACGGAGGATTTATCCGATCCATTTGGCGTAGGTACCGCACAACGTCCGTGGGATCGATATGAAGGGATGGACCTTGCGAAGGCAAGAGTAGAAGCAGCTTTTGAATTCTTTGAAAAACTGAATGTTCCTTACTTCTGCTTCCACGATGTCGATATCGCTCCAGAAGGAAACAGTTTACGAGAATCGAACGAGAATCTGGACACAATTGTCAGTATGATCAAGGATTACATGAAAGACAGCAAAACGAAGCTGCTCTGGAATACGGTAAACAATTTCACCCACCCGCGCTTTGTGCACGGTGCAGCTTCATCCAGTGAAGCGGATGTATTTGCTTATGCGGCTGCAAAAGTGAAGAAGGGACTTGAGGTCGGAAAAGAGCTCGGTTCAGAAAACTATGTATTCTGGGGCGGGCGCGAAGGTTATGAAACGCTGCTGAATACTGATATGAAGCTGGAACTTGATAACCTCGGCCGCTTCTACCATATGGCGGTGAACTATGCGAAGGAGATCGGGTTCGATGCACAGTTCTTAATTGAGCCGAAGCCAAAAGAGCCGACCACACATCAATACGATTTCGATGTAGCTTCCGGGTATGCATTTTTGCAAAAATATGATCTACAGGATCACTTTAAATTCAACATTGAAGCTAACCACGCCACACTTGCCGGGCACACCTTCGAGCATGAACTGCATTATGCCCGCATCAACAATGTGCTGGGGTCAGTGGATGCCAACCAGGGCCATCCGCTGTTAGGGTGGGACACCGATGAATTCCCAACAGACCTTTACTCAACGACGCTTGCCATGTATGAAATTATTAAAAATGGCGGATTAGGACGCGGAGGATTGAACTTTGATGCGAAGGTCCGCCGGGGCTCCTTTAAGCCGGAAGATTTATTCCACGCTCACATTGCTGGGATGGACAGCTTTGCGGTCGGCTTAAAAGTAGCGCAGAGATTGCTTGAAGACGGAGTTCTTGAAAATATTGTCGAGGATCGCTACAGCAGCTATAAAGAGGGAATTGGCAAGGATATAGTAAATGGTACGGCTGATTTCCATAAGCTTGAGCAGCATGCTCTTGGATTGGAAGGTTTCTCCCAGCCATCCGGGCGCCTGGAAAATATTAAAGCGGTCATTAACCAATACCTGCTGAAAACTTTTGCAGGAGAGAAGTAAATATGTCCCATGTTATCGGAATTGATTTAGGAACAAGTGCAGTTAAGCTATTGCTGATGGACCGAGGGGGAAGGATTGTTCAGGAGGTCTCAAAGTCGTATCCATTGATTCAGGAAAGCCACGGATATAGTGAACAGGACCCGCACGCCTGGGTGGAACAGACGGTAGCAGGTCTTTCTGAAATGATGGACCATTTCCCGGGCAATGCTGAAGATATTGAAGGTATCAGTTTTTCAGGACAAATGCATGGACTTGTGCTGCTGGATGAGAACAACGAGGTGCTGCGCAATGCGATCCTGTGGAACGATACACGAACAACGGCAGAATGTGAGGAAATTTATGATGTCATCGGTAATAACCGACTGCTTGAGATTACCAAAAACCCTGCTCTGGAAGGCTTCACTCTTCCTAAGCTGTTGTGGGTAAAGAAGCACGAGCCGGATCTCTTCTCAAAAGCTAAAACGTTCGTGCTGCCAAAGGATTATCTGCGCTATAAGCTGACCGGGGAACTGCATATGGATTATTCAGATGCTTCTGGAACTCTCCTGCTGGATATTCATACGAACAAGTGGAGCGAAGACTTATGCCGGACCTTAGAGATTGATTCTGATCTTTGCCCGCCGCTTGTTGGGTCTTATGAGCAGACAGGAACGCTTCTGCCGGAGATGGCAAGCATCACAGGTCTTTCAGCTTCCACCCGCGTGTTTGCGGGAGGAGCGGATAATGCGTGCGGAGCCATCGGATCCGGCATTTTAGAGGAAGGAAAAACTTTGTGCAGTATAGGTACTTCGGGTGTTGTGCTCTCTTATGAATCAAGTCATGACAAAGAGTTTGGCGGAAAGGTTCATTACTTTAATCATGGCGCCCCGGATGCTTACTACACGATGGGCGTGACGCTTGCCGCAGGTTACAGTCTCAGTTGGTTTAAAGAAGTGTTTGCAAAAGAAGAATCCTTTGAGGATTTTGTAGCGGAAGTGCACTCCGTTCCACCTGGTGCTAATGGATTAATGTTCACCCCGTATATTTCCGGGGAGCGGACTCCGCATGCAGACGCATCGATCCGTGCAAGCTTTATCGGGATGGACAGTTCTCATCAGCGGAAGGATTTCGTCCGTGCGGTGATGGAGGGGATTACCTTTTCTCTTCATGAATCTATCCATATGTTCCGTAATAGTGGCAAAACGATTGATACGATTGTTTCTACCGGAGGAGGAACTAAAAATGAACACTGGCTGCAAATGCAGGCAGATATATTTAACGCGAATATTGTGAAGCTATCGAGTGAACAAGGTCCGGGAGTCGGGGCTGCCATGCTTGCTGCTTACGGCTGCGGCTGGTTCGATTCCCTGAAGAAATGTGCCGATGAGTTTTTGCAAATCGAAAGGACTTTTTCACCTAATGAAGAAAATGTCCAGACTTATGAGGAACTTTTTGGAATTTATCGGCATGTTTATGAGCAAACAAGGGAATTAAATATACAATTGCTCCCTTACCGAAAGTAAGAGGGGAAGAGGAAGGCTGCCTGCTTAAAGGCCAGCCTTTCTTATTATTTACGGAAGGTGGAATATTTCATGAAATACAATCGTTTAGGGAATACAGATCTTGAAATCAGTGAACTGAGCTTTGGAACATGGGCGATTGGCGGTGCCTGGGGAGAAACGAACGATGAAGATGCGCTTGCAGCACTCGAGACGGCCATGGAAAACGGAGTGAACTTTTTTGATACAGCGGATGTATATGGAATGGGGCACAGTGAAGAGCTGCTTGCCCAGGCAACCAAAGGAAAAGAGAAAGAGATCTATATTGCGACGAAGTTCGGACGTCAGGGAGACTTTGCCGACCCAGCGAACTATACGCCGGAGCAGGTAAGGCAGTATGCGGAAGACAGTCTGAAGCGGTTGAATCGTGATCGTATCGACTTGTATCAGATTCACTGTCCAACTTTTGAGATTCTCAAGGATGGCTCTGTATTTGAAGTGTTGGAGGATTTAAAAGCAGAAGGAAAAATCCGTTACTATGGAGTCAGCGTCGAGACGGTAGAGGAAGGGCTGTATGTGCTTGAGCACACGAACGCAAGCTCTCTGCAGATTATCTTCAATATCTTCAGGCAGAAGCCGCTCGATGAGTTGATTCCAAAAGCACGTGAAAAGCAGGTAGGGATTCTGGCACGCGTACCACTCGCAAGCGGTCTTTTGACAGGGAAGTTCAATAAACAGCATATCTTTGAAGAAGATGACCATCGCAATTTTAACCAAAACGGGGAAGCGTTCAATGTCGGTGAGACCTTTGCGGGCCTTGAATTCTCGAAAGGGGTAGAATTAAGCGAGGAGCTTCAATGGATAAGTAAAGGCCGCGGGAATATGAGCCGTGCGGCACTGAAGTGGATTATGCAGCAGGACGGCATTACGAGTGTTATTCCGGGCTTTCGCAATGTAAGGCAGGTACAGGACAACCTTAAAGCTCTGGAAGCTAAGGACTACACGAACCAAGAACTGGAACAAATGCGTATGTTTTATAACGAGCAGGTGCACGATCATATTCGTGGAGTTTACTAATAAAAAAACAAGCCAGGAGGGAGGCCTCCTGGCTTGTTTTTTTATTTGGTCTTAAATGAAAAAGTGGTGCGTTTGTGGTAGGGTTCGTTACCGTTTAAAACAATAGACGGGAATCCTTCATGATGAAGCGATGCCGGGGAACTTTGTGTTTCCATACATAAACCTAAATACTTTTCTGCAGATCTTTCTGCCAAAAGAAAGCTGTCATCCAAATTGTTTGAGGTGTACATCACCATTCCAGGTTGGTCGGTAGTAATATCGAGTGTCCGCCCGCTTGTTGGTTCTTCTACATGAACCTGTCCATCCTCCAGAATAAAATAATGATCAAAGCCGTCTTTAGCGATTTTGTTCTGAGGGTGAGGAGTCACCATCCCTTCCACCAGGTCTTTTCCTTCCCGAAAATCAAATGGTGTACCCGTCACGTCCTGCCAGTTTCCAGTAGGAATTAGATCATCGTCCAATTCGACAAATCGCGGACTGTTGAAGGTAAGGTGATGATTATGCAAGGTTCTTTTATAGTTCCCGCTTAAATTAAAGTAAGAGTGGTTGGTTAATGTCAGGACCGTTGTTTCATCGCTCTCCGCTTGATAATCCACCACCAATTCGTTGTCGTTTGTTAACTTATAAGTCACGGTGACTTCCAGGTTGCCAGGGTATTCGTCTTCTTCTTTTGAAACTTCCAAAGTGAGTGTCAAACCGACCTGGTCCTCGCATTCAAAAGGGGTGACCTCCCAGATCTTTTGATGGAATCCATTCGTACCGCCATGAAGATGGTTAGAACCTTCATTAGCGTCCAAATCATAAGTTTGTCCTTCTAATGTAAAAGAAGATCCCTCGATACGACCGGCCACTCGTCCAATAATCGCTCCAAAATAGTTAGGATCCCCTTTATAGTCTTCTAAATTTCTGTAGCCAAGAACTACATTTTCAAGTGTTCCGTCCTCGTCCGGTACGAGCAGCTCCGTAATAATCCCGCCATAATTTAACACGCTGAGCTTCATGCCGTGATCGTTCGTCAGGTTGTACTTGGTCCAGCTACTGCTGACTTCTTTAGTCGTAATTTCCATGTTGTATGTACCTCCGTTTAAAAGCGAAGCAGAGTATCCGCCTATTCTATAATTTCTATAGTCTTCTTTATCTTATCAAACATGAAAGTGTTATTTACGTATTTCGCTAAAATGAATAAGATTTTTATAGGAATAGGTAAGTAATAAAGAAGTAAGGATCTATACTTTCACTGCTTCTATGAGTAAATGACTTTACGGAGTTTCCTGAATTTTATCCAGCATATGTTGAAAGGCTAAAGGATCTTCAAAATCTTCTGCTGTCCAATTTTCACCGATCCACTGCTTTAATTCTTCCGGCGAGTTGAATACCTCTCCACTCGTGTCTTCTTTCCTTATGGTGTACCGTCCGTTATCCGGGTCAATCGTAATAATACAGGGATAGGCGCCATTTTTTCCACGCAACGTGAATTTCAATGTAAGATCATCCTTTTTTAAAGATTATTGTAACCTGTAAGACCATCTTCATACCAACTGTATATGGCATTGGACTAATAAAGACACTGCTTCAGCAGTATAGAAAGTGCTGATTCAATAAACAAAAGCGGAAGAGCCCATAACTGAGACCATTCCGCTTTTTAAATGAACATGATACAATTTTTAAAATTCGAGATCTTCTTCATTTGTTACAATCAATAATGTTTTTCCCTTCTCTAACTCTTTGTGTAATTCCTTAGCTTTAGATGGTTCGAGTCCAATTTCTTTCATTTTAGAAATCAACTTATCATCTTTCCCACGGAAGATATTCTTTGTCGCTGTACCAAGACCAGTTTCGCTTACACCGATCTTATTCGCATCTGTTTGTCTTTTCGCACGTCTGACATGGTCATTATCGTGAGAAAGAATGTAGATATTATCTTCATCTACTCCGTGTTCTTTAATTCTGTCAATAGATTCACCCATTTGTTCATCATCACTAAAGACTTGATAGTTCGGTTGCATCGATATCGCCTCCTTTTGAAAGATGATTTCCCGGGGGGATAAACGCTTAAACAATGAAGAAAGTCCTGTTATCGAAAAAAATGAAAGGGTTTTGTATTTAGCTCTTGATATTAGGAGGAATATCGTTATATAATACTGATTGTCGAGTTAAAATTATGGGGCATTAGCTCAGCTGGGAGAGCGCAACACTGGCAGTGTTGAGGTCAGCGGTTCGAGCCCGCTATGCTCCACTTATAAAATAACGTTTAGACGTATTTGTTATAGGCGATAGTAAAACGCCGACAGTAAGAGGCGCCTTCTATTTTGGAAAACAATCCAAAGTAGAAGGCGTCTTTTTTTTTGCAAGATTAAGCATTAGTTACGCAGTTCAGTATTTGGAATTATAAATGAGGCCAACTCTATCCTCGGACTGGGAAGTTTTAGAAAATGAATAGGAGGGAACTTCTTTAATAGACAGTATTTCGTGAAGGAGGAAATAAGAAATGAGTAAAACGATCTTTATTACAGGTGCAGGAAGCGGATTAGGTAAAGGCACCGCGCTCGGACTAGCTAAAAAAGGACATCATGTGATCGCAGCGGTGGAGATTATTTCTCAAATTACTAGCTTAAAAGAAGCAGCTTCAGAAGCTGGTGTAGAACTCGAGATAATAAAGCTGGATATTAAAAATAAGCGTGATCAGCAGTTAATTAATGAATATGATTATGATATTTTTGTAGCTAATGCGGCGATTGGGGAAGGCGGTCCTATTGCGGAAATTCCGGTAGATCGTGTCCGGGATATCTTTGAAACCAATGTATTCAGTACACTGGAAAATGCTCAAATTGCAGCTAAGAAATTCGTAGAAAAGAAAGCAGGGAAAATTGTATTCCTAAGCTCTATCGCAGGTGTAGTGGGCATGCCTTACCTTGGGCCATATGTTGCTTCTAAGCACGCGGTCGAAGCAATGGCGAAAACAATGAAAGCTGAGCTTGAAGAGTTCAATGTTCAGGTAGCGACGATCAATCCTGGACCTTACGAAACCGGCTTTAATGACCGTATGTTTGAAGAGAAGCATAAATGGTATGATGAAGATAAGAACTTTACACCAAGAGAATCAATTGCTGAAACAGAGAAAATCTTAGACGATCAATTTGACCCACAGGAAATGATTGATAAGATGGTGGAAGTAATTGAATCGGATCATCATGCCTTCCGTACGGCCTATCCTCAGGACGCTGAAGATATGATGAAAGAGGAAGAACAGAAGAATTGGGAAGCGAAAATATAATTACTTGAACTTAGGAAGTTACGATAACTAAACGATGTGATCCTGCAGCCTGACGCCTTACCCTATAGGTGTCAGGCTGTTTTCTATTTTTAGCAAGTCGAATTTTGTTATGGTGTAGTGTCAATTATATTTAAATGGTTAGTTGCTTCCCTTGCTTAATAATTGTCAATCTCTCACTTATGTACATCGATCTCCATCTATTTCGGAAAAATCCCATTCTAGCTTTTTTCTTCATAGCCTCATTAAAGCTTTCGCTTACCCCTACATTTACCCTAATCTCAGCACCTTCCCAACCCTATAATCGCAAGTGGAAGAAGTTTGGTGTCAGCTTTGATTTAATTTTAGCTCGACAATCATTAAATCTTTTCAAACTGCGAAGCGAAGTAAATTAAATTCATGTGGTGGAGAACGATCCACTTCTACTTCGTTTTGTTTCTTTTTGTTTAGTTTAGTTTAAATAATGCGGCCGCTCATTCGGTCGTTTGCAGGTTCATTTGCCGATCGCTTGCTCGGTCGCCTGCTAGTTCATAAAACTTTGAAACCAAACTTCATTTACAATAATAAGAACCCAGGAAGAAGGGGGTTAGACTCAAAAAACGATAGCTGAATTTAAAAAGTTCATTATTGATGACTAGAGAAAATCACCTTCTTTTCAACTGTTATACTATCAAACTATTGATATATAACAGTTTAATTATTACAATATGTGTAAGCGCTTCAATATATTATAAAGGAGAAGTGATGGCATGCAGGTACCTTTAGTGTTGACCGATTTTCTTGATCGAGCCGTAGAATTATATGGGGATAAGCCCGCTATTATTGACGATGAACGTACGCTGACGTATAAGCAGCTGAACGGACGAGTCAATCAGCTCTCACGTGGTCTGGGCGAGCTTGGAGTAATAAAAGGGGATAAGGTCGCTTACCTTGCTCCGAATACGATGGAGATGCTGGAGGGTTTCTACGGTGTCTTTCAAGTGGGGGCGGTTATGACTCCTTTGAATACCCGGTTAAAACCGGCAGATTATCAATTCATCCTGGAACATAGCGAGAGTAAGATATTATTTGTGGATGCAGAGCTGTATCCTCTGGTTGAAACGGTTCTGCCCCAGCTTCCGCAGCTTGAGCATGTGATTGTTCATGGAGAAGAAAAAGAAGGGGCTATTTCCTATGAACCGTGGCTTGAGTCTTTTTCTGATGCTCTTTTCGATCGGGTGAAGCTTGAAGAAACAGATATCGCTTCTCTTCTTTATACGAGCGGTACAACAGGAAATCCGAAAGGTGTGCTGCTCAGCCACCGGGCAAATTACCTGCATGCGTTGTCTACGATGCATCACTTGCGAGTGAGCGATCAGGATACGTTATTGCACGTGCTTCCTATGTTCCATGTGAATGGCTGGGGATCTCCTTTTTATTACACAGCCAATGGGGCAACTCAGGTTATGCTTCGCAAAACCGATCCAAAACTCATGTTAGAAAAAATCAAAAAGCATGGTGTGTCCGTTTTACATATGGCGCCGACTGTACTCAATATGCTGATGGAGGAGTATGATACTGTTCAGCCGCAAATCGAGCAGGATGTACGCGTAGTTATTGCCGGCTCTGCCCCGCCGCCTGCCTTCGTACGAAAAGTGGAGGAGGATTTAGGCTGGAAGTTCATCCAAGTCTATGGCATGACGGAAATCTCCCCGCTGATTACGACTTCGGAATTACGATCCATGGATTTTGATCTTCCTGCTGAAGAAAAATACCGCCTGAAAGCAAAGGCTGGTTACGAAATGATTGGATGTAAAGTAAGAGTTGTTGATGAGTTTGGGGAAGAAGTGGCTCATGATGGGAAATCCATTGGAGAAATAATTACCCGGACCAATGGGATCATGGAAGGTTATTTCAAAAATGAGGAAGCGACGAATGCTGCTATTCGTGATGGCTGGCTCTATACCGGCGATATGGCTGTAGTGGATGAGAAGCATACTATTGAAATCGTCGACCGGAAGAAAGATGTGATCATCAGCGGGGGTGAAAATATATCCTCGATTGAAGTGGAAGCGGTCCTGTATGAGCATCCCTCCGTACTCGAAGCGGCTGTAGTGGCTACACCTCATGATAAATGGGGCGAGGTTCCAAAAGCAGTCGTGGTTTTAAGAGAAGGCGAGACCGTATCAGAGGAAGAGCTGATCATGTTCTGTCGCGAAAAGCTGGCTCATTTTAAGGCACCGAAAAGCATTACATTTATTGATGAACTGCCGAAAACAGCGTCAGGTAAAATACAGAAAGTGATTATTCGTAAATCATTCTGGGAAGGACACAGTCGGCTCGTTAACTAAATTATCCAAGGTCACGAGGGCGTGCTTTTTTTAAAAAGTACGCCTTCTTTATTAGAATGCTGAAAGTTCCAATATATAGCAAGGCAATTAATAGATGTTTATCCCTCTTATTTATGCTAAACTTTTACCTAGATGCAAAACTCTTGACAAATGGAAAATTTAAACAAATAGATGGTTTAGGTAGGTGAGCAACATGAATATACTTTTAACTGGTGCCACAGGATTTCTTGGAAAACAATTAACCATACGGCTGCTTCAGGAAGGTCATTCCGTATATGCAGTGGCGCGGAATGAAAAGAAATCTGAAAGTCTGATGGAATCCGTACCAACAGAATTACAGCCGAAGTTGACGGTTGTAAAAGGAGATATTGGGAAGGAGAACGTCGGTGTTTCAGAGGAAGCCATGGAAGAATTGAAAGATACGGTTGATACGGTTTATCATATCGCTGCTTATCTTTCTTTTGACGACAACGAGAAAGAACAGCTTTTTGATATTAATGTAAATGGGACCAGACGCATTCTGGATTTATCGAGGAAAATTCACGTGAAGAACTTTTTTCATGTAAGTACAGCTTATACGCTGGGTGACCAGCTTCATGCTGAAGAGGAACTGCATCCATTGGACAATCCTTTTGTGAACTATTACGAGAAAAGCAAATGTGAGGCGGAACATTTAGTGTTCAGTTATGGGGAGTACTTTAACGTGAACATATTCCGCCCTTCCATTATCGTAGGGGACTCCCAGACAGGGGAGGCCGATACGACGTTTGCCTTGTACGGAGTTATGAGAAGCTTCGAGATTATGAAAAAGAGATTGGATCGTCAAAAAAACTCCCCTAATGATAAGGTCAAGTTCTTATGTAATCATGAAACGGCTCAAAACATTGTGCCTATTGATTATGTAGTGGAAGTATTGGCAGCAGGTCTTGCCCATGCAGAAAATAAAAAAATTTATCACATTACAAATTCGACCCCCCCGACCAACCAGGTGGTCTTCGAAGCTTTAAAGAGAGAGTTAGACTTTCATAAAGTCCAGCTGGTACCAACGGATTATGAGGGAGAACTTACCGAGCAGGAACTCAGGTTTAACGAACCTATGAAAGTATTTCATCAGTACTTGAATAAAACGTTAACGTTCGATGACTCCAATACGCAGGAACTTCTAAAGAAAAGTGGTACGGAACCTCTCGACTTAAATGCTTCGGTTCTTAAGACGATACTCGCTGGAAGATAATCATAATTTTTTAAAAACAAAGTAAGGATGCATCTATGTTGAACTTTAAAAAAACTTCTTTAAATTATGAAGCTTATATTAATAGTCAAGATAAAGATTGGATTGTGTTCTTTCACGGATTCGGCGGAAATTATTCGATATTTAACAGACAGATAGAGCACTTCAAACCAGACTATAATTTATTATTTGTTGATTTACCTGGTCACGGGAAATCCCCTGACCTGACTAATGATGAAAATATTTTGGACTTTACGAGCAGGAAAGTAGTCGAACTGCTTGATCGCCTTCATATTAATCGGGTTCACCTTATTGGCGTATCGCTCGGAACGATTGTTATTCAGGATATGGCAATGAAGTTTCCGGAGAGAATCAAATCCATGGTCTTATCCGGTGCGGTCGGCCGCTGGTTATGGTGGGGAGAAACGCTCGGAAAGATTGTAATGTCTTTCCCTATACGGCATATGCTGCCTTATATGGTCCCGTTTGTGAGTTTTGCTCACATTTTAATGCCGAAAAGAAACCATAAGAAATCAAGGGATTTCTTCATCAAAGAAGCATTAAAGCTCGGAAAGAATTCTTATCTGCGCTGGCTCTTTATCGTGAAAGATGCTCACCAGATCTATTCGAAATTGAAACAGCAGGTTAATAAAATTCCCAAGCTTTACATTTCGGGTGCGGAAGATCACATGTTCCTTAAGGGAATTGTGAAGCATGCGCGTAAGGAAGAAGCGGCTGAGTTGACGATCCTGGAAAAATGCGGACATGTATGCAATATTGAAAAGTCGTCACAGTTTAATTTGATATCACGTGACTTTGTAACTAAATATTCTGCAGTTTAATGCGGATGGTTTTTTTAAAGCTCTCTACTTTGGTAGAGAGTTTTTTTTTATTGAAGCAGTATAACTCATTTGGACAGTTTATTCGAAAGATAAAAGGAATTGTGACCATTTGGGTTTATAAGCAAGTCTTGGTAATATGGGGGAGAAGAGGTGAAGCTTATGATCGAAAAAGGAGAGGTAAGAAAACTGCGCCTGAAACAGTTCATCCTATTAAACGGGGCGCTGGTACTCGTATTTTTAGGGATGGATCTCTATGTAACCCAGAGCTTTCCTTTAGAAGGATTGATCTGGATTCTCGGCTTTTTATTTCTTATGATCGGCGCGGTGGGCTTGTACCAGATAAAGACAGGGAAAATACTAGCTACTAAAAACACTAAGAAACTGGTCAAATATGAAAGGGAAGTGCTTGGAGAGAAAACTTGGAAAAGACAGCAGAAAGGCGGTGTGACCATGATTGTTATACTTGCGGCCGCTGCCTTTGTCGCTGCAGCTGTGATCAATTTTCCTTTACCTCACGCTGACCCGAGTATGGATCCACCCGGTTATATTGGTTCTTTTATTGGGGTAAATATCGGAACGGGGATTCGCTCGTACCTGATCGACAAAAAGGGGGCAGAAAAACCATACTGAAGCTTTACTCCCTAATACTATATCAAATTCATGCTCTTCTGATCTTCGCGCGTTATAATAGAATAACTTGAATATGAGCAGGGGAGTCCAACCTATGATCCGCACCTTCAATCAATTTTTGCAAAAAATTATGCCTTATCTCACGCCTTCAGCTGTCGTTATCGGAGTCGTGTTTTCCGATTGGTTTGACTCGCTTGTCTTTCTCGTACCATGGATCTTCGCCGTTATGACATTTGCAGGCAGCCTGGGGTCCAATTTCACTGATTTGAAAAAGGTGCTCCGTCATCCAGTAGCCATGATTGCCTGTGTTATTGTTCTACATATTATAATGCCGCTGATTGCCCTTGGTGTAGGTACACTTATCTTCGGGAGCGGGGCTCATACTACGATTGGATTAGTGCTTTCTTTTGTCATTCCTACAGGGATTACAACCTTGATCTGGGTATCGATTTATAAAGGGAATGTGGTCTTAACGCTATCGATCATTCTTGTCGATACCCTGATCGCACCGCTCGCTGTACCTTTTGTGATGCAGATCCTCGTTGGAAATGCAGTGGAAATGAATGTTCAGGAAATCATGAACGGCCTGCTCTGGATGATCGTGATTCCTTCGCTTCTAGGTATGCTCATTAACCAATTCGCTAAAAAGGACTTTACTGAAAAACTGGAAACTAATCTTTCTCCGGCGACAAAGCTTGGGATTGGGGCGGTCGTTACCATCAATAGTTCAGCAGTTGCTCCTTATTTTAAAAATATTAACGGAAAGCTTATTTTAATAGCAGTGGTTGTTTGTATGCTCGCGATCCTCGCTTACTTTATTGGGTTCCTTACAGGGAAGCTTCTGAAGATCGGTCATCCAAGTGTCATTTCACTTACCTTTAACAGCGGGATGAGAAATATAAGCGGAGGTGCGGTTATTGCGATCACCTATTTTCCACCACCGGTAGCAGTACCGGTAATCGTAGGGATGTTGTTCCAGCAAGTGCTCGCTTCTTTCACCGGAAAAATATTTGCTCAACATCAAAGAAAGCACGAGAACAGCTTGGCGAATTAACTTTACGAAAGAAAAAGTTCCTGGTTTGAGAATTTTTTAACCTCCAGCGGAGTATTAAGCAGTTTTGACAGGGGTAGGGAATGGGAACATAAAGCAGTAAAAGCAATCGAGGTGTTTACATCTATGTTATTTTCCGGAACAAAATTATCCGACCTTTCGAAGGCTTCTATCATAATTATTCTTACCGGCTTCATTGCGATAGGGCTTTCTTTCTATTTATTCTTTGAACTCGCCGGGGAGGTCTTGGAAAAAGAAAAATTTATAGTGGATCAGTGGGCGGTTAACGTGAAGAATTCCATAGGATCGCCAGGACTAGATCAATTCTTTGGCTGGGTTACGGAGGCTGGTTCTGTAACGATTATTACAGTTATGTCCATCCTTCTCTTTGTATATTTACTATTCTTTTCCCCATTCAGCCGGTGGGTGGGTATTTATTTTGCGGTAAATATGATTGGAATTAGTGCCCTCACGAAAGGACTGAAACTAATTTTTGAACGTCAGCGACCGGATGTACTAGCTGAATATGACGGTACAGGTTTCAGTTTTCCAAGCGGACACTCAACAGGGGCCATGGTTTTCTATGGTTTTCTAATCTACTTAATTGGCATCAGCCGTTTAAGAAAAGGATGGAAATGGCTGTTTAATAGTTTGCTTGCAACCCTGATTCTCGGGGTGGGGTTAAGCCGCGTTTATTTAGGGGTACATTATTTCACAGATATTATAGCTGGGTTTTTATTTGGCCTTGCGTGGTTGATGATTTGTATTGCTGCCCTGGAAGTTACCCTTTGGAACCAAAGACGCCGGAAGGCTAGTAGTAACTCGGTAACTCATACTTCCGAGCAAGCGTAATCACCATTATCCATTGCCCTGTTTCCTAAAATGGATGTCCTAACTGAGAGCTTAAGAGGAAGAAAACTCGTGGCCATGGTATAGAATGCATTTTATTGGTCCAGGTGATATGCATGTTATTTTCTAATACGAAGATTTCTGGTTTCTTTAAAGCGTCCCTTAGTTTACTGCTAATAGGTTTTCTATTTTTAAGCGGAATTTTATATGTATTGATGGAGTTGGCAGAGGGAGTTTTGCACCACGAGAAGTTCTTGATTGACCAGATGGCTTTTGGGATGGTCAGAGAATTTTCTTCGCCTTTATTTAAGCAAGCAAGCCACTGGATTACGTACGCTGGTTCAGTTGCGTTTATGGTAACAGCTTCCCTTCTTCTTGCTGTTTACCTCTTGTTTTTTTCCCGATTCAGCCGTTGGCTTGGCATTTATTTCATCATTAGTATGGGAGGTGTAAGTCTACTCACAAAGGGGTTGAAATCTATGTTTAACCGAAGTCGCCCTGAGTTTTTAGGGGGATACGACGGCTCAACCTCAAGTTTTCCCAGTGGACATGCCTCCGGTGCCATGGTTTTCTATGGTTTTTTATTTTACTTAATTGCCATCAGTGGGCTGAACAAAATATGGAAGTGGCTGATTAATGGTCTTTTGGCACTTATTACTGGGCTTATTGGCTTAAGTCGGGTCTATTTAGGAGTTCATTATTTTACGGACATTAGTGCAGGATTTCTTTTAGGCCTTCTATGGCTGATGATCTGCATTGCTGCTTACGAAATTACTTTTCACCTTCAAAACGGCGTCAGGGCTGAATAGTTATACTTCTCGGTAATTCGGGTATGAAACAAGTAGAAAGCGAAAGGAGTGATCTCGTGTTACTATATATTCTTGCTATATTCCTGCCACCGATCGCGGTGTTATTTACAGGTAATCCTGGCAAAGCGTTATTAAATCTTGTGCTTACGATGATATTCTTCGTTCCTGGAGCGGTACATGCCGCATTAGTTGTTAAGGATTATCATAACGGTGTATAAGAAAAAGGTGTCCAAAACGGACACCTTTTTTTATCGGCAATTATATTAGAGGAGACGAGTAGTTAAACGCCTCGCTTGTTGCCCCAGACCAGAGCATGAACCTGCGGGAGAACTCGCACATGATTTAACTTTTCAGAGGCAACCACTTGGTCAATTAGCCATTCATACTGATCCAAAAGGTGGCTTGCCAGGGCAGGGGGAGCGTCTTCTTCTAAGTCATCATTTCCTACCTGAAGGAAAAAAGCTACATCCGGATAGCGTTCATGGACATGTTCAGCATAGGTTAGATCTTCATGATTGAAGACTACAACCTTCAAGCTGACGTTTGCCAGACGTCCCTGTTCCAACAGCCGTTCAATAATATCATCAAGAACCTGCCAGTTCGTTTTCATCTTGGAACTTGGCGGTTTAGGAGATATAGTTAAATCATCAATTTCCGGAAACCACTCCTGCCAGCGGCTTCCTTGTGTTTCAAGAGCTACTTCAATGCCACGGGCGTGGAGCGGTTCGATCAGCTCATCAAGTTTAGCTAACAGAGCCGGATTGCCGCCGGAGATGGTTACGTGGTCAAAGTGACGTCCGCCTGTTTCTAATAAACGGTCCAGGATTTCATCCGCCGTCAGTCGTTCGATCTCTTCTTTAGCACTGCCATCCCAGGTAAATGCAGAATCGCACCAGGCGCAGCTGTAGTCACAGCCGGCTGTTCGAACAAACATTGTTTTACGGCCGACAACCATTCCTTCCCCTTGAATGGTAGGGCCGAAGATTTCAAGTACAGGAAATTTACTCATTCTCCATCCACTCCCGTCTTGCTTCAGCAAAGCTGGTTGGTGTCTCGTAAAGTTTTACGAATTCCACCCGGTGTCCCTCAGGCTGACCTGCAAGAGCGGCTGCCATTTTTTCATAAATCCAGACGACCATATTTTCCGCCGTTGTATTCATATTAGGGAGCGTATCATTTAAGTAGCGATGATCCAGATGGATTTCAATTTGTTCTTTCCAAATGTCTTTAATATCTCCAAAGTCGATCACGATCCCAATGTCATCAACATATCCGCTAATTCCAAACACGACCCGGTACGTGTGGCCGTGAAGGTTCTTACATTTTCCTTCATAACAGTGAAGATGATGAGCAGCGTCAAATGTGAATTCCTTGCTGACCATCACGCGTTTTTTATGGTACTTCAACTCATGACGTTTAATGTCCTGATCGATCTTCTGCAGGTTTTCAACAATGGTAAAACCGTACATTATCGATTCACCTCTGTTCCTTGTTCCAGATAGGTTTCGAGTCCTTTCTGCCGTAGTTCGCAGGCCGGGCACTCTCCACATCCATCCCCGCGTACACCGTGATAGCAGGTTAGCGTTTTTTCACGCACATACTGGAAAGCATCTAGTTCATCAGCCAGAGCCCAGGTTTGAGCTTTATCGAGCCACATGAGTGGCGTGTGCACGACAAATTCATCATCCATAGACAGGTTGAGCGTAACATTCAGAGATTTAATGAAAACATCACGACAGTCAGGGTAGCCGCTGAAGTCCGTTTCACATACCCCGGTCACAACATGCTTCGCTCCAATCTGTTTTGCCAAAATCGAGGCGAAGGACAGGAACAATAGGTTGCGTCCTGGCACAAAGGTAGAAGGCAATTCTCCGTCTTCGCCATCAGCTACTTCAATATCATCACGCGTCAGCGCATTAGGCGCGAGCTGGTTAAGCAAGGACATATCAAGGACATGATGCTTAACTTTGAGATCGTCGGCAATTTCTTTGGCAACCTCGATTTCTTCTTTATGGCGCTGGTTATAATCAAATGTTACGACCTGAACTTCATCATACTTTTTTAAAGCCCAGAACAGGCATGTTGTACTATCTTGACCGCCGCTGAACACAACGACTGCTTTATTATTTTTTTCCATTAAAAAATTCCCCTTTCGCAAAGAAAAAGAGAATTCCACTCACCCAAAAACATAAAAAAACCATACCTAAGGCAAGGTATGATTCCATCCTTAGTTTTTTATAGAGGGTGTAGCTAGAACCTCTCCTGTTTATAAACAGACTTTATTAATTTACTTCGATCATTATAACACGGCTGCACCGGAAAAGGGAATAATGGCTTTTACATATAGACGACCTTAAACGCTGTTGTCGGTTTTAATAAAGAAGTTATTCCACAATAGGGCCGGATTGTGGAAGACTCAGTTTCGAGATAAGTACGGCCCGTTTCCTAAAATCGATGAGGGTGGCTACGGAAACAACTCGCTTTCCTACGGGGGAACTGGCAAGCCTCCTCGGTCGCTTTCACTCCCTGTGGGGTCTTTCTCCCGTGGGAGTCTCGTCGTTTCCTTCGCCACCCAGCCAGTAGTGGATAAAACGGACCCTTCTATAATAGAAGTAAGCGTCCTGAATCAGCCTTAAATGCTTATATAGCGGGATTTACACTTAAATTCGCTAGATCGATCCTGGGATACCTACCTTCATTTAGCAGGCAACTTCGTAGTGGGTATTATGCTCCCTATATCGCAAGGTCCGGAGGGGAACGGGAGACTCCTGTGGGACACACATGATCAGTGAGACCCGGAAAGCTTTAGCTTGAGGAGGCTCAGCACAGAAGAGGAGGTTCGACTAAGAACACCACGTCGTGTGGCAACGTCGAACGACCCTGCGTCGTGCAGGGCCGGAAAGCGAGTCGTTCCTCGCAGGATCTAACTCTCTCACTAGATATCTCGAAACTGAGTCTTCCCGTATCGGGAGCTTATCTGAAAAAGTAAACTCGCTCTTCTAGCAAATTTATAAAATAAGATAGATATTGTGAAATATTTCACAATATAGACACCGCTTTTTACTAACAAATTAATTATAATGGAAGTAACGAAAGGATGGTTTCCATGACTTACTTAGAGATTTTAACAGCTTTGATGCCTGTACTGGCCGTATTTATCTTTCTTGTAATCTTCCGTCTTCCTGCTGTAACAGCAATGCCAATCAGTCTTGGAATCGTAGCCGTACTGGCTTTTATCGTATGGGAGGTCCCTGCTATTCAAATTGCAGCTGCTTCTATGGAAGGGGCTATGATTGCCACTTCTATCATCTGGATTGTTTTTGGAGCGATTCTACTGCTGAATACCTTACGAAACAGCGGAGCCATGGAATCCATTCGAAATGGGTTTTCTGGAATTACGGAGGATCGAAGGGTACAGGTTATTATTATAGCCTGGCTATTTGGCTCATTTTTAGAAGGAGCGGCGGGATTCGGAACACCAGCTGCGATTGCAGCTCCGTTGCTTCTGACACTTGGCTTTCCTCCTTTAGCTGCTGTAGCCGTATCGTTAATTGCGGATAGTAGTGCGGTTTCCTTTGGGGCTGTAGGGACTCCGCTGATCGTTGGTGTCGATCAAGGACTGAAGCAAGGGGATGCAGTGGCCGAGCAGGTACAGGCGAGTCTTGGAAGTCAGCCGCTCGAAGGGTTCATTCAAGAGGTTGCTCAGACTGCGGTGCTTATGGATCTATTCATCGGGAGTTTTATTCCGCTGATCCTTGTTATCATTCTTACAAAATTATTCGGTGAAAATCGTTCTTTCCGAGAAGGATTTGCTATTTGGAAGTTTGCTATTTTTGCAGGTTTCAGCTTCACGATTCCTGCATTCATGGTAGCTACTTTCCTTGGACCTGAATTCCCGTCAATTATCGGTGGTCTGGTTGGTCTGGCTATTGTGGTGCCAGCTGCTAAGAAAGGATTTCTGCTTCCAAAAGAGCCCTGGACTTTTAAAGGGGAAGTGGCTTTCAGCGAGACAGCTGCTGTTAAGGAACGGACTATGCCCCTTTACAAAGCCTGGCTTCCTTATGTGGCTGTAGCTGTACTGCTTGTCCTGACACGCGTCAATGTTCTGCCTTTTAAAGCGTGGCTTACGGCTGTTGAAGTTAAATGGGAAAATATCCTGGGTACGAATCTATCCACTGCTTTTGAACCGCTGTATCTGCCGGGGACGATCTTTGTGATTGCTGTTCTGCTCACCGTCTTTTACCACCGGATGACTAAAGAGGCGGTTAAAAAAACCGTACAGTTATCCGCAAGCTCTATGATTGGCACAATTATTGCCTTACTTACAGCTGTGCCGATGGTCAGAATCTTCATCAATTCCGGAGTCAATGAAGCTGGCCTTCTGAGCATGCCCATGGAACTTGCTGCTCTTGTTGCCGAGGGAGTAGGAGGGGCATGGCCGCTTGTTGCTCCTATTATAGGAGCGCTTGGTTCATTTATCTCAGGTAGTGCTACATTCAGTAATATGATGTTTTCTCTTTTCCAATTCAGTGTGGCGGATCAAATCGGAGCAAGCGGTCAGCAAGTTGTAGCTTTACAGGTCATTGGATCGAACGCAGGCAACATGATCTGTGTCGTTAACGTAGTAGCTGCAGCCTCTGTAGTCGGTCTGGTTGGGAAAGAAGGAGCAATTATTCGGATCACTCTTCTTCCTATGCTGTTTTATGTGGTGATGGCAGGGATCATCGGGTTTATTTTTATAAGTTAATATGCATAAAAAGTGACTGAGGCTGTACAGTCACTTTTTTTACTGTCCAATAGGTTTTAAAATGTATAGGCTATTTAACTAACTTTCTATAAATTTAAGTTTTTTACAGTTTTCCTGTTGACTTCCTCACTCACTTTTGTATAATTATAAACATCAAATAATAAAAATACATTCGCAGACGAAGAGAGTATGTATAAACTGAAGCAGCAGCGAGCCGGGGGCGGTGGAAGCCCGGTGGTTCATTTATACAGAAACGCACTTCTGAGAAGATCGGTGAACTAGTAGCCGGTTCCGGGAGCACCCGTTATCAGTTTCGAGTTGGTCTATGGCAATAGACAATGAGAGTGGCACCGCGGATGGTTAAAACCAGAATCCGTCTCTTACTAGAAATAAGAGGCGGATTTTTTTATGGAAATAGACATGTTCTACAATTTCTTAGGAGGTATTTATTATGGCGAAACCAAAAGTAGTATTAGCATATTCAGGTGGATTGGATACTTCAATTTCAGTGAAATGGATTCAGGAAAAATATGATTATGATGTGATTGCTGTTGGACTGGACGTTGGAGAAGGTAAGGATTTAGAAACCATCCGTCAGAAGGCGCTTGATGTGGGAGCTATTAAAGCAGTCATGATTAACGCGAAAGAAATCCTGGCTGAAGAGTATCTAATGCCTGCCCTAAAAGCGAATGCATTGTATGAAGGGAAATATCCTTTATCCTCCGCCCTGTCTCGACCGTTAATTTCCAAGCTGCTCGTTGAAATTGCTGAACAGGAAGGCGCAGTTGCTGTGGCTCATGGATGTACTGGAAAAGGGAACGATCAGGTACGTTTTGAGGTTTCCATCCAGGCTCTAAATCCAGATCTTGAAGTAATTGCCCCTGTCCGTGAGTGGGGAATGACTCGTGACGAACAAATTAAATATGCTGAAGAAAAAGGAATCCCGGTACCGGTTAATTTAGAAAACCCGTTCTCGATTGATGCCAACATCTGGGGCCGTGCCTGTGAAGCAGGTGTTCTCGAGGATCCATGGGCTGAAGCTCCCGAAGCGGCTTATGCATGGACGAATCCATTGGAAAAGACTCCGGACCAGGCGGAAACGATTGAAATCGATTTTGTTGAAGGAAAACCTGTCGGACTTAACGGGAAACAGATGGATCTTGTTCCTCTGATTGAATACTTGAATGAACTCGGTGGCAAGCATGGAATCGGCAGAATCGATCACACCGAGAATCGTCTCGTTGGTATAAAATCAAGAGAAGTGTATGAGAATCCTGGTGCCATGATTCTCATCAATGCGCATAAGGAGCTTGAGTTCCTGACGCTGACAAGAGAAGTTTCTCAATATAAAACAAGTGTAGATCAGCAGCTGGCTAAAATTATCTATGATGGTTTATGGTATTCCCCACTTCAGCCGGCCCTGTCCGCTTTCGTGGACTCCACTCAGCAGGTGGTTACGGGTACGGTGAAAGTGAAATTATTCAAAGGACATCATAATGTAATCGGTAAGAAATCTCCGGTGAGTCTTTATAATGAAGAGCTTTCTACGTATTCTAAAAATGACGCTTTTGACCATAACGCTGCGGTTGGATTTATCAAACTATGGGGACTTCCGACAAAAGTACATGCGGATGTTCATAAAGGAAAGAAACTCCTTGATCAAGAACTGGTGACCGTCCATGAGTAAATTATGGGGCGGACGTTTTACAAAACCTACTAACAAGCTGGTGGAAGAGTACACCTCTTCCATTGGTTTTGACCAAAAACTGGCGCTGCAGGATATTCAGGGGAGCCTTGCTCATGTAGAGATGCTTGGAAAGTGCGACATCATAACACAGGAAGAAGTGGAAGAGATTCAAGGTGGCTTAAAGGCCGTTGAAAAGAAAATCCAGGCCGGGGATGTGGATTACTCGATAGCTGATGAAGATATCCACATGAATATCGAAAAAATGCTGATTGATGAAATTGGCCCTGTTGGTGGAAAACTCCATACCGGCAGAAGCCGTAATGATCAGGTTGCTACGGATATGCATCTGTACTTACGGGAGAAGACCAATGGATTGCTTGAGCTGGTGGAGGCGGTGCAGACAGCGCTTGTCAATCAGGCCGAGTCCCATGTGGAAACGATTCTTCCGGGATACACTCATTTGCAGAGGGCGCAGCCAGTATCTTTCGGGCACCATCTTCTCGCCTATTTCTGGATGTTCGAACGGGATAAAGAACGATTGCAGGACAGCCTGAAACGAATTAACTGGTCGCCGTTAGGTGCGGCAGCTCTGGCTGGAACACCTTATCCAATAGACCGCCAAATGACAGCGGAAGCTCTCGGATTTGATAAACCATATCCGAACTCTCTGGACGCCGTCAGTGACCGCGATTTTATCCTGGAGTTTTTATCTATTTCTTCTATTATGATCACCCATATTTCCAGGTTATCGGAAGAACTCATTCTATGGAGCAGCCAGGAATTTGATTTCATTGAATTGGATGATGAGTTTTGCACAGGTTCAAGCATTATGCCGCAAAAGAAGAATCCTGATGTTCCTGAATTGCTGCGTGGCAAAACTGGACGGATCTACGGAAATCTGATGGGGCTGCTTACGCTCTTGAAGGGGCTGCCGCTCGCTTATAACAAGGATATGCAGGAAGATAAAGAAGGCATGTTTGATACTGTGGATACTTTAGAAGGAGCTCTGTCTTTACTTGCTCCAATGCTCGATTCGATGGATGTAAAAGCAGATCATATGAAGCAGGCGGTTAAGGAAGATTATTCGAATGCGACGGATATCGCTGATTACCTTGCAGTAAAAGGACTTCCATTCCGTCAGGCTCATGAGATCATTGGGAAAATTGTGCTGTATGCGATCGATCAGAACAAGTATCTGCTGGATCTGACGATGGAAGAATACAAGCAATTCTCTGAACTGTTTGAAGAAGATATCTACGATAAGCTGGCTCCTGAACAAGTAGTAGCTGCGCGGGTCAGTGAAGGAGCTACCGGGTTCCAGCAAGTTTACAAACAAATTGATCTGGCAAAAGAGCACCTTTCTTAAAACAGAAGGCGCTCTTTTTGTCGTTTCAATTCTTACCTACAAGCTATACGCAGCAAGTAGCACAAGCGGCTTATTAAACAATAGGGCCGGATTGTGGAAGACTCAGTTTCGAGGTATTTTGTGAGAGAAAAGGTCCTGCGGGGGATGATTCGCTTTCCGCGGCCCTGCACGACGCAGGGTCGTTCGACGTTGCCACAGGACGTGGCGATCTTAGTCGAACATCCCTTGTGCTGAGCCTCCTCAGTCTTCGACTTCCGGGGTCTCACCGATCATGTTTATCCCGCAGGAGTCTTCATCATCCCCCTTCGGACCTTGCTAAATCAGGAGCTCGAAACGGCTTCAAATATTCTCCGCGTGATGTAAAATTAGATCATATGGTTTTCTGCCCATTTTCAGGATGGAACTACCCGCAATAGCTTGTCCTAAAAGGATTTAATTCAGATGAAGCAGAAGAATTTTTCTCTTCTGGAAGGGTCCGTTATTCTCCTGTGGCTGGGTTGGTGGGGAAATGGCGAGACTCCCCGGTTAAAAGCGGAGGCACCTTGGTCAGCGGCGTATGGACTGGACTGAGCTGGCGGAGATAAAGGAAACACGAAGAGCGTAGCGATTCGATGTTGACTTATCGTACAGAAGTGAGGGAAGTCTCACTAGCCGCTAGGTGCTGGAGCTGGATAGCTCTCTTCAACGTTTAGGCACTCATTTACGCTTACGTTTCTAATAAGTGTAAGAGTGGGAGAAGGAGCTAGGCGAGACCCCACAGGGAGTGGTAGCGACCGAGGGAGGCTTGCCAGTTCCCCCACAGGAAAGCGAGTTATTTCCCAACCAACCCTTTTCCATCTAGAGTAACGGTCCCATTTATCTCGACACTGAGTTTTAAACAAACGGGAGCTTTACTGGAAGAGTGGACTTGGAAGAGTAACGAGTTTAGTAAAGGAGCGGAAGGGTAAACGTTTTAAAAATTCTAAAAAGGATAATATACAAATAAATACATTAATAAAAGGGGAATGAGACGATGGCTAAACATGTAGAAGCATATTTTAGAACGGAAAACGACGCAGAAAGCGCTAAATCATCCTTGCAGAAGTATAGTATCGAACAGGAAGCAGTGGAACCTATCCCGGAGGAGGTTGATTTAACACCAATCGTTCCTGCGAGCGGGTCAGCCAACACCGGCGGAGGTACATTTAATTTTACCGATGTACTCAGTCCCAAAAAAGATGATGATGCGATGGCTGATAAGCGCCATCTCACTCATGTGCTCAATTTCAAAATTCCTGAAGAAAATTATGATGAAGCACTAAAAGTAATCGTTGAGCATGATGGGCACATGGAGCAATCGAAGTTATAAGTAGAAAATTTTTAAACGGATTATAATAGGACTCTCCTTTGCAGGAGGGTCTTTTTTACGGGAGTTGATTTTAATGCGTCCGTTTATTAAGCATTCCTGGAACCTCGCATACGCTTAGTTAGAAGTAAACCAGCTCTTAACAGTAGATAAAAATCCGGATTCCTGAGGTTTTTCTTCTGGCTCTTCCTTCTTATCAGGAACGAAGATATCCTCTATATCCACAGCATAGTCATACGTTAATACAGCACCAAGATCTGAATCTGCATCCTTATTCATAACATTCGTGTAGGGAATGTTATACTTAGCTGCCAGCTTTTTTTCTTCCTTCATAAATTTCGAAGCTACGTCTCCATTTAGTAAAAGTTTTGTCTCTGGATGCTGTTGCATAGCTTTCTCTAATTCTTGAAGAGATACATCCTGCATCAATTGCCCCTTTGTGAGCGCCAGGACTACCCGCTCCCGAATCGTACCTAAGAATCGCTTACGTTCGGAGGGTCTGATTTGTTTTTTGCCATAGATGCCTTCTTGTAATTTATCTTCAATTTCCTTATTGCTCATGCTGACACCTTCTTTCCTTATCATACTATGTCCATTTTAAAACAAACTCTTTCCTCACGCACTTGGAAAGCGCTGAAACTCATAGAAGGATAAGGAAAAGGCCGGAATGTTATGTTTTTTAAGATTGTTTAGAGAGGATTAAAAAGCGATGCCTCAGGATTTCAAAGGCATCGCTTTTTTTACATATACATACTGGCTAGAAAAATGCCGATCGTTTCCTGATAAATTTCATCAAACTGACTAAGAGGGAGTGGGTTTACACCCTGCCCCAGCTCCACGGTAAAGCCCGGCTGCCGGTAGACTTTTACGAACCAATCCTTGTATCCTGCGTAACTGTCCACGTAACGGATGGGTTCATAGCCGCTGACACGCTGGAATTCATTAACGATCGTCATAGCTCTCGGCGGTTCAAGTCCCTCATACCCCCAGTAAATAACTTCACCCTGAGTATGGAAAGCTAACATTTTTTCAAACAATCGATCCCCTGCAAGTTCAGCCATGGCTATAGCTTCAGGCTCCGTTAGCGGCTGGTAGCCTGGAAAATCTCTGAATGCTGGTTCTTTTGGTTTTCTTGCTGCTTCCACTTCCCACTTAGCAGGATACTGATTGTTTAAATCCACTCCACGTATGTTCGCTTTCCACCCTGAGAAATCTGTACTTCCCTCGTTGATTCTAAGTGCTTCTTCGCCAAATTCTCCTTCAGGAGGTCCGTTTAGAACAAGATTAACTCCGTCAGGGTCCACCATCGGAACAATGGATAAGGTGACTTGATCATAGAAAGGACTGACATCGAGACCGCGAATCGACTCTTTGTTAGTTAGAGCTAGTAAATAATCATTTAAAAATTGCATGATCACTGCGGTTGTAATCCACTCATTACCATGAAAAGCCCCGTTCCAGTGAACGATTTTCGGACCCCGGCCAATTTGAAGTTCATCTAAATTCTTTCCCATTACACTCTGACCAATGGTTTCATTCCGAATAAAAGGATAAATCTCAAATAGTTCATTTAAGTGTCCGGTTAAAACCTGGTAGTCGTAAGCCTGATTTCCATTCACTACTCGGTAGGTGACCTTTACGGGAATACGGATAGATTGTCCGATTTGAAGCTGTCTCGGATTAATAGTTGGGTTTAGTAAAGCTAACGAGTCTACAGCGATACGTCTTTCAGTAGCAATTTTCCAAAATGTATCATTCGCTTGAACCTTATAAGAGCTTACTTGGTAGCCGGGTATTTTAATGGTCTGCCCGATACTCAGGGCGGAAGGATTCACTTGAGGGTTAGAATCTATAATTAATTTTAGCGGTACATTGAATAAATTGGAGTAGTACCAGAATGTATCCCCGCTTCTCACGTTTATATCCATGGGAGGACCTCCTAAACATGGTAATCTTTTTACTACTATATGGGAAGGAAAGGATACACATGAGGCTATTTAGAAATTAATCCTTTGAAAACAGATCTCCTTTAGTCGTGAGTAAGTCTTTTTTATCACTATGTAAATTCCATGATTAACCATAGGAGGCAGGTGGTACACATACCCAAGAGGGTTTTTTAAAATTTAGAAGGAGGTAGAAAAATGGAACAAACAGAAATGAATCAACAAGTACAAATGCCAAGAATCGGAGATGACGCACCAACCTTTAATGCGGCTACCAGTCAAGGAAACATCTCGTTGGAAGATTATAAAGGCAAGTGGCTTGTCCTATTTTCTCATCCATCAGATTTTACCCCGGTATGCACAACAGAGTTTGTCGGGCTTCAGGAAATCTATCCTGAATTAAAAGAAATGAACACAGAACTGCTTGGATTAAGCGTTGATAGTGTCCCATCTCATATTGCCTGGATTAGAAGTATCGAAGAAAACTTTAATACGAATATTGAATTTCCGGTTATTGCTGATCTTGATAAACAAGTGGCTATGAAATACGGCATGATCATGCCAGGTGAAAGTCAGGTAGAAACAAGCCGCGCTGTATTTGTTATTGACGATAAACAGAAGATCCGTTCTATCATTTATTATCCGCTGACGACCGGAAGAAACATGCAGGAAATCCTGCGCCTGGTGAAAGCTCTACAGACGACGGATGAACACGGCGTAGCTACTCCTGCTGACTGGCAGGAAGGAGATAAAGCTGTTGTTTCTCCACCGAAATCGCAGGAAGAAGCAGCGAAACGTGCTGAAGAAGAAGGCATTGAATATATCGACTGGTATATTTCTAAAAAAGATGTATAATCGGGAGTCAGGCTGTCCTAGCGGGCAGCCTGTCCTTTTTTATGCGGATTGTGGAAGACTCGATTTCAAGATATTTTATGAGAGGAGGTCCTGCGGGGGACGATTTCGGCCAGCTGCATCGCCCAGACACTCGCGTCATAAGCAGGAATTTCAACGGGACGAAAGAACGCATCCCTTTTGAATTTCCTGCTTATGCGTGTCGTGTCTATCGAGGCGATTCCGCTCTTGAACACTTTCCGTGGGCATGTGCTGAGCCTCCTCAGTCTTCGACTTCGGGGGTCTCACCGATCATGTTTATCCCACAGGAGCCTACATCGTCCCCCTCCGGACCTTGCCCAACCAGAAGCTCGAAACCACTTCAAACATCATCTGCGTGATGAGGAATTAGCCCATGTGGTTTTCTACTTATTTTCATGATGTAACTATCCGCAAAATCCTGTCATAAAAGCATTCATCCAGATTAAGTAGGAGAATATTTATCTTCTAAAAGGGTCCGTTTTTCTTAATTACGTGGGGTTGGTGGGGAAATGGCGAGGCTCCCATGGGAGGAGGGACTAGGTGAGATCCCGCAGGGAGTGAAACGAGCGAGGAAGCTCACCGTTCCCCCATAGGAAAGTGAGTTATTTCCCCACCAGCCCTCCTCCACATAGAGTAACGGACCCAATTTATCTTGAAACTGAGTCTTCCAGTATCGGGAGCTTAATTGTAATATCAACACTGAGGTTAACAAGAGCTTTTTGAAGATAATTTCAATAAAAGGGATCATAAATTAAAGGATTCAGGTACAATAATAGTAGAAGGTTATAATAGGAAGAAGTGATAGTAATGAATGAAACTTTTGAACAACTAGGTGTACGGAAAGATTTTATTAATAAATTGACGCAAGAAGGCATTGGAGCTCCCACTCCTATCCAGCAAGAAGCGATTCCATCTTTAATGGATGGACGCGACGTAATTGCTCAAGCGCAGACAGGGACAGGGAAAACCTTTGCTTTTTTATTGCCTATCTTACAGAACATTCGGGTAGAGGAGGCCTCTGTACAGGCTGTAATTGTTACGCCCACGCGTGAGCTTGCTCTTCAGATTACCGAAGAAGTACGAAAATTAAAGACAAAGGATATGCACGTGCTCGCTGTTTATGGCGGCCAGGATGTTGCCAAGCAGGCTCATAAGCTGGATGGACAAGCTCATATTGTAATCGCAACTCCAGGAAGAATGCTTGATCATTTACGCAGGGGAACGATTTCCCTTGAAGCGGTGAAATACATGGTCCTGGATGAAGCGGATCAGATGCTTGAAGCAGGCTTTCTGCCAGATGTACAGGATATCTTAAGTCAGACACCTGAAGCGAAACAAACGATGTTATTCTCAGCCACCATCACCACTCAAGTCAATCAGCTGGGCAAAAAAATCCTCAAGGATCCAAGAAGAATTACTGTCAAAGAAAAGACCGTAACGTTAGAGGGAATTAAGCAGCTGGTCTATGAGACAACGGATCGGGCGAAACAGGATACTTTGATTCAGATTATGCAGGAACACCGTCCATTCCTTGCTTTGATTTTCTGCCGGACCAAACGCAGAGCAAGGAAGCTGAATGATGCCTTGTTAAGCCATGGTTTTGAAGCAGATGAACTTCATGGCGATTTATCCCAGGCGAAACGGGAAAAAGTCATGAAGCGGTTCCGTGATGCTAAGATTCAATATTTAGTAGCCACCGATGTAGCCGCCCGGGGTATTGACGTAGAAGGGATTACTCACGTGTTCAATTACGACATTCCTCAGGATCCTGAGAGTTATATTCACCGGATTGGCCGGACAGGGAGAGCAGGAGGTAAGGGGCTTGCGATTACGTTCGCTGCGCCAAAGGACCGCCAAGCTCTGCAGTCGATTGAAAAAAGTATTAAACAGAAAATTGAACGCCGTTCTCTTGCCAATTTATCCCCAGGTAAGGAAAAAGAATCAAAATCAGAACCACCTAAGAAAAAAACAAGACGCTCTCAAAGACGAAGATAACTGGAGATCCGTTCTTCCTATAGGAGGAGCGGATCTTTTTTTCCAAAAATAGGTCTTAAGACTATTCCGTTGAGCATCCCTCTGAAATATGATACATTAAACATGTAATCCCGAGTTTATTGATAGGGATTATAAATATTAAGGGGATGAAAGAAAGATGGGCGTAGAATTTGTCGACCTATTTAATCAATGGGCGAGTTCATATGATGATACAGTGTCTGGGAATGATATAGAATATAAAGAGGTTTTTGAAGGATACGACGAAATGCTCGAGCTACTGGCTGGTCTTTCACGATCTCCGGTTATGGAATTCGGAGTAGGGACGGCTAATTTGACTCGTAAAATGATCAATCAAAACAAAGTGGTATTCGGCATTGAACCTTCTTCAGAGATGCGACGGATTGCGAACTTGAAGTGTCCGGAAGCAGCTATTTATGATGGAGATTTTCTTAATTATCCTCAGTTAATGACACCCATTCAGTCCATTGTCAGCTCTTTTGCCTTTCATCATTTAACGACCAGTGAAAAGATAGAAGCTATTCAAAAATTTGATGATAAACTGGAGAGCGGCGGCCAAGTTATTTTTATTGATACGCTCTTTAAGGATGAAGGTCATAAACAAGCGTTAATTAAAGATGCGGAAACATCCGGTTACTTGAATTTAGCACAGGACTTGCAGGAAGAATATTATGGGTATCTTGAAGAGCTGAAGGAAATGTTTTCTAATCAGGGATTTGAGGTATCATTTAAACAAATGAACAAATACGCCTGGTTGATCCAGGCCAAAAAAGGAGAATGATTTATGACACAAATGAACGTAGAAAGCTTTAACCTTGATCATACGAAAGTGAAAGCTCCTTATATCCGCCTTGTTGGTGTAACCGAAGGGGATAAAGGCGACAAGATCTATAAATATGACATCCGTGTAAAGCAGCCAAACCAGGAGCATATGGATATGCCTGCCCTTCACTCTCTAGAGCACTTGATGGCTGAAAATAGCCGTAACCATCACGACCGTATCATTGATATCGGTCCAATGGGCTGCCAGACAGGATTTTATCTTGCTGTATTAAATGATGACAGTTATGAAAATATTCTTCAGGTTGTTGAGAACACACTGAAAGACGTACTAAATGCTACCGAAGTTCCAGCCTGCAATGAAGTACAATGCGGATTCGCAGCAAGCCACAGTCTGGAAGGTGCGCAGGAACTTGCCCGTGAACTGCTTAATAAACGTGACGAATGGACAGAAGTCTTTTAATAAACGAAGGGTGAGAGTGCGATGAGTTATGTCAGGAATGTTCAATCGTTGATCGGTGACACACCGATGATCGAGCTTACTCACTCGGACATCCCGAATCAAGCACGTATTTTTGCAAAGCTTGAATTCATGAACCCAGGCGGTAGTATAAAAGACCGTCTGGGTTTAAAACTGATTGAGGACGCCTTGAATAGAGGACTGCTGAAGCCAGGCGGAACGATTATTGAGGCTACCGCAGGCAATACAGGCATTGGAGTTGCCCTTGCTGCTATTGGAAAAGGATATCGCATTGTGTTTGTAACTCCTGAGAAGTTCAGTCAAGAGAAACAGACACTGATGAGGGCTCTCGGCGCAGAAGTAATTAACACTCCCACGGAAGAAGGGATGCGCGGAGCCATCAAAAAAGCGGATGAATTGGTAAACGAAATTCCAGATTCATTTAATTTGCAGCAATTTAATAATCAAGCAAATCCAGATGCATACTACGAAACGTTAGGACCTGAGATATACACAGATTTAAATGGAGAAATTGATATTTTCCTTGCTGGAGCAGGGACAGGTGGAACCTTCATGGGTACCTCCCGCTATTTAAAAGAGCAAAATCCATCGATCAAGACGGTAATTGTGGAACCAGAGGGCTCTGTTATCAATGGAGGAAAGCCGGGTCCACATGATACAGAGGGAATTGGCATGGAATTTCTTCCTTTTTATATGGACACCTCTTATTTTGATGATATTCATACCATTCCGGATGAGATTGCCTTTCAACGTGTAAAGGAACTGGCAAGGAATGAAGGACTGCTGGTAGCCAGTTCATCCGGAGCAGCTTTTGAAGCGGCTCTGCGTGAGGCTGAGCAAGCAGAACCTGGTGCCAGAATAGTAACCGTTTTTCCGGATAGCAGTGAACGATACTTAAGCCAAGGGATATATGAGGAGTGAAGTTATGAGAAAGAAAACACAATTAATTCATGGTGGTATTACAGGAGATGAAAAAACAGGTGCAGTTTCTGTGCCGATTTATCAAGTCAGTACCTATGCGCAGGATGGAGTAGGAAAGCATCGGGGATATGAATATTCCCGTACCGGCAACCCGACTCGTTTTGCCCTTGAAGAATTGATTAAGGAAATTGAAGGCGGCTATGCGGGCTTTGCCTTTGGGTCTGGAATGGCTGCGATTACAGCTGTACTCATGACTTTTAAACAGGGAGATCATATTATCTTCACGGATGATGTGTACGGAGGGACGTACCGTCTGGTTTCCCAGGTAATCACTCGCTTTGGTCTGGAAGCAAGCTTTGTCGACACAAGCGATTCCAAAAACATTGAGGCAGCCATGACAGAGCGCACAAAAGCGCTATATGTTGAAACGCCGACGAATCCTTTGTTAAAGATTACGGATCTTAAGAAAACCTCAGAACTTGCTAAAGCGCATGATCTAACTTTCATTGTGGATAACACATTCAGCACGCCTTACTGGCAGAATCCTATTGATTTTGGTGCCGATATTGTCCTGCACAGTGCTACAAAATATTTAGGCGGACATAGTGATGTTGTTGCCGGATTGGTTGTCGTGAATTCTGAGCAATTGGCCGAAGACGTTCACTTCGTTTTAAACTCTTCTGGTGGCATTCTCGGACCACAGGATGCCTGGCTGCTTATGCGCGGCATTAAAACCCTGGGCATCCGTATGGAAGAAATTGAAGAAAACACTCGAGACTTCGTAGAATTTTTACAAGGGCTTCCAGAGGTAACGAACATTTATTACCCGGGACTGACGGATCATGTCGGTCATGATGTTCATCAAAACCAGGCACGCGGTAACGGCGGAATGATCTCTTTTGACGTAGGAAGCGGTGAGAAAGCTGACAAAGTTCTGCGGAATGTCCGCTATTTCACGCTTGCTGAAAGTCTTGGAGCAGTCGAAAGCCTAATTTCTGTACCGGCTAAAATGACGCATGCTTCTATTCCAGAAGTGCGTCGAGGCGAGCTTGGTATTACCGACGGACTTGTCCGTGTATCCATTGGTCTTGAAGATATTGAAGACTTAAAAGAAGATTTTCTTGAGGCCTTACGTAAATAATTATGAAAAGTGTCGCCCTTTGGGGAGGCACTTTTTTTGAATTTGTTAGGAGGTTCAGCCCGGAATTGAGGTTTTGAGGTATCTAACGGCGCAATCAGAGTAGCCCACGGTTAAAAATCCGGGAGGCTGTGATTCACATTTCGTCGCCCAGTATCAAGCGTGGCTAAAGAAAAGCAATCGAGCTTTTGAAAACAACAAGGAGATTTACCAGAACTCTCTTCGTATAGAGACCTGTTCATAAGCCACACTAAGGTGGAATATGAATCAGGAGTGGAAAGTATGGATTACGAACACTATAAAAAACAATTAGAAGAAAGACAAATGGAAATAGAGACCCGTTTATTGGAAAAGAATTCATTGGGAGTGGAGCGCGCATTTGCAAGTGACATGGCTTCAGGGGAACTTTCGCAGTATGATAACCATCCAGCGGATTCTGGAAGCGAATTGTATGAAAGAGAAAAAGATATTGCTCTACTGGGACATTTAAAAGAAGAGCTCTCCGATATTGAGTATTCCCTTAACCAAATGAAAGCAGGAAAATACGGGATTTGTGAGAAAACAGGGAAGCCGATTCCAAAAGAGCGACTGGAAGCTCTTCCGACCGCACGTACAGTCTCTCAAGCGTCTTCCAATCAGGAAATTTCTGAAGATCGTCCGATTGAAGAAGAAGTTCTTGAAGATCTGGAGGCGAATTACGGAAGGAATGCGGATGACCCTGAATATAATGAGCAAAATGCTTATGAACAGGTTGCTTCATTTAACCAGAGCAGCATGACTTATGACGACTCATCTTTAATGGATAATCAGGATGGAACAGGATATGTAGAAGAATTTGAACCTTTTGTGTCTACAGATATGCATGGATACACTGGAGCTGATCGAGTGAAGTTTGAACGCAATGTTCATTATGACAAGTATATGGATGACATGGATGAAGCGGAAGCCGAACGATCAGAGGATTAATAAAAAGTAGGAAGGACCACATGGTCTCTCCTTCTTTTATGTATCAAACCCTGGCATTGACCTCACAAAAAAGTTATTCAAGTATCGGGCCGTTTACTGTAAGACTCGAATTCGAGATATTCCAGGTCCGTTGCTAATAAAGAGAGTGGCTGGCGAAGGGAACAACTCGCTTTCCTGCGGGGGAACTAGCAAGCCTCCTCGGTCGCTGTCACTCCCTGTGGGGTCTCGCCTAGCTCCTTCTCCCGCGGGAGTCTCGTCGTTCCCTTCGCCAGCCTATGCTTGAAAAACGAACGGACCCTTCTATAGGCGTTAGAAGGTACTGTATCCGCCAAATGCTTCTATAGCGGGAATTATCCACCGTACACGCTCATTATTAAAAGTTTATCTCCATCATAAACCGGGCGTATCGAACAAGATTTCGAGCTCCATATATCGTAAGGTCCGGAGGGGGACGACGAAGACTCCTGCGTGATGAACATGATCGGTGAGATCCCGCAGGGCTGTCAAGCCCGAGGAAGCTCACCACATGCTCGCGGAAAGCGAAGTCGTCCCCCGGAGGACCTTCATCGTAACCAATATTTCTAAACTGATCCTTAAAAAAAGGGAGCTTCCGCTTAGTGGAAGCTCCCTTGCTTGTAGACATATTTAGTAGCCAACTTCGATGGAAGTATTGACCATATACATTTGATCATTTTTGTCGTCCTTATCTTCCAGAACAATTCCGCTCGTGGTTTTCATGCCGCCTTCCATAACTTCAATCGTTACTTCACCATAAGGGATTGCTTTTTTCACTTCCTCATGATCCAGCTGATCATGATCGCAAGGCAGAGCCAGTTTCACATTTGTTTTCATATTATCAAGCGATTTTTCTGGCAGAGCCTCACTTATCCCAGGCATAGAGTTCGTGTGGATAGCATTTTTAATCGCGCGAACGGCGGCTTTCGTAACGTTTTGACCATGAACGTCAATTCCCATTCCAGTTTGAACGAATAACATTTGATCCATAATTTAATACCACCTTTCTTACAAGGTGTTTATCACATATACATATTTTGAAACCTTTTCCAATTAATTTGTTTTAAAAATATGCGGAATAGAGGGACAGAAAGCTGAATAAAAAAATCATTCATGAATTTTCCAAATGAAGTTGACACACTATTTCGAATGTCTGTATAATCTAATACTATAATTAAAGCATAGTAAGTTTATAGGAATTATTGACTTAGGGGGCCGTCATGTTTTTACAAATCAATGATGTGAGTAAAACGTTTGATGATAAAAACCAGGGAAGCTTTGAAGTATTTTCTGGAATCGATTTAAATATAGAAAAAAATCAGTTCGTATCCCTGCTTGGCCCATCCGGCTGCGGAAAATCCACTCTTCTTTCCATGGTGGCAGGCCTTGAAAGTGTTTCAAAAGGTTCCATTGTATTAGAAGAGCAGGAAATCAAGAAGGCAGGAACGGACAGAGGCATGATATTTCAGCAGGCCTCTCTTTTTCCATGGCTGAATGTGAAAGAGAATGTGATGTTCCCTTTGAAAAGCATGGGATCTAAAAAGGATGCAGAAGAAAAGGCGGATCGTTTTCTCCAGATGGTCCATTTGAGCCGTTTTAAGGAGCATTACACGCATGAACTATCCGGTGGAATGCAGCAGCGAGTGGCTATTGCAAGAGCGCTTGCTATGGACCCGAAAGTACTGCTTATGGATGAACCGTTCGGGGCGCTTGATGAGCAGACCCGTCACATTCTTCATGAAGAATTAATGAAAATCTGGGAAGAAACGAAAAAGACTATTCTTTTCGTTACTCACAGTATTCAAGAGGCTATCAAGTTGTCTGACCGGGTAATCGTTATGGGAACACGTCCGGGTAAAATCATAGCTGATTTCAATATTGACCTCCCGAGACCAAGGAGACGCGACGATCCTCAAGTGATCGAGCTTGAGAAAAAGGTGATGGGTCTTCTAGAAGTAGAAATTAATAAAGTCCTGAAGGAAGAGCTTAGTTATGAAAGTCATTCTTAAAAGAGTTCTATTTTTAATAGCCGTTATAGGGATTTGGCAGTTAGTCTATTCACTAGGTATTTATGAGAAGATCGTTTTTCCCGGTCCCTTGCAGGTAGGGGAAGCGCTGATCACAGGGTTCACCACAGGAGACTTTCTAAATGCACTGGGAGCGAGTTTCAGGCATTTATTCAGTGGACTTTCACTTGCTATCCTGTTCGGGACCATCCTTGGAGTAATTCTTGGTAAATCTAAGCAGGCGGATGAAACAGCGGGGATGTATTTAATTGCTTTGCAAAGTATCCCAAGTATTGTCTGGGTGCCGCTTGCAATTATGCTGTTCGGTTTTTCAGAGTTCGCTGTAGTATTCGTCGTTGTATTGGGCGGAACGTTTGTCATGGCACTGAATGTCCGTTCTGCCATTCATAGTGTCCCGCCGCAGCTTGTAAGAGCAGCGAGAACGATGGGAACCAATGGACTTTCTCTATTTTTCCGAGTGGAGATTCCGTCAAGTGTTCCTTATTTCATGTCTGGTCTGCGACTGGCCTGGGCCTTCAGTTGGCGTGCACTAATGGCCGGTGAGTTATTAAGTAATGGTCCTGGACTCGGATATTCTTTACGTTATGCGCAGGATTACGCCCGAATGGATCAAGTTATAGGAATTATTATTATCATTGGCGTTATTGGAGCTGTCGTTGATCAGCTTGTTTTTTCTAAATTAGAGAAAAATGTAATGAAACGCTGGGGTTTATTAAAAACATAGAGAGGGGCTAAGATATATGAAGAAATTATTTTCTGTTTTCACGTTACTAACCTTAAGTCTGATTCTGGCTGCATGCGGTGGAGGAGAATCATCTAATGCGAGCGGAGAAGGTGATGGTAATAAAGAGATCACCATAGGCTACTTCCCGAATATTAACCACGTAGCTGGTATGGTTGCCGAAGAAAAAGATTTGTACTCAGAAACACTGCCTGATGGAACAAAAGTGAACTATCAATACTTCCCCGACGGTTCAGCTTTTATGACTGCCCTTGAAACCGGCGATATCCAGGGCGGCCTTGTGGGACCCGGCCCAGCGATGAACCACTTTACAAGCGGCGCTAAAATTAATGTCGTGGCGGCTGGTTCAACTGGAGGTACGGTAATTATGGCTAGAAACGGTGCAGATATTACTACGCCGGAAGATATGCCTGGAAAGACGTTTATCTCTCCTCGTGTAGGATGTACTCATGACGTTCAGTTCGAAACGATGATGAAAGAAGAGTACGGCATTACTTCCAGTCGAATTGACGGACAAATGAAGCACGTAACCGGTAAACCGGCAACTTATGCAAGCTTATTTGAAAGCGGCAAAGTAGATGTAGCTACTGTACCTGAACCATGGGCTTCCTCCATTGAAGAAGAAGGTACTGGAAAAGTTCTTGTGGATACACCAAATGTAGCTTATGGAGAAACTCTTCCTGCAGCGGTATTTGTAACATCTCAAGATCTTGTTGAGAATAACCCGGATATGGTCGATAATCTTGTTGAAGCTCACAAAGAAGCCACGACATTCATTCAGGACAATCCTGAAGAAGCGAAAACAATTGCGATTAAAAAAATCAAAGAAATTACAGACCAGGAGCTTTCCCAATCTGTAATCGACAATGCGTGGGAGCGTATCGACTTCACGTATGAAGTAGAAGAAAAAACACTTCAGGATTTTGCTAACTCTTCCTATGAACTTGGGTTCCTGGAAGAAAAGCCTGATCTAGAAGGCCTTGTCGACACAAGTTTTCTTGATTAATGAATCAGATAAAGAACCGGAATCCAATTGGATCCCGGTTTTTTTGTATGGTTAGAAAAATGGCTCAGTTAAACTTCCGTGTTACTCTTAAGGTAAAGTTCCCGTTTGTAAGACTTAGTTTCAAGGTAATCGGGGGCCGTTACGTTAAATTGAAAAGGGCTGGTGGGGAAATAACTCGCTTTCCTGTGGGGGAACCGGCAAGTCTCCTCAGTCGTTAACACTCCCTGTGGGGTCTCGCCTAGCTCCTTCTCCCACGGGAGTCTCGCTATTTCCCCACCAACCCTACATGGTTTTGGATAACGGACCCTGCTATAGGAGATAGAAGCCATTCTGAATCTGCCTCAAAATGCTTATATAACAAGGGCTCCTACAGTTATACTCACGTAAACCCCCGGTGAGGATCCTAGGTTATACTTGTTCATTGGAAGGCGTTTATGCAGAGGATTTACGAGCTCTCAATAATTGCAAAGGGGCGGAAGGGAACGGCGAAGACTCCTGCGGGAGGAACATGATCGGTGAGATCCCGCAGGGCTGTTAAGCCCGAGGAAGTTCAGAACATGCCCGCGGAAAGCGAGCCGTTCCCTGGAGCCCCTTTCTCCACTCCATATCTCGAATCTGAGTCTTACAGATAACGGCCCTATTGCGTAATAAGGCTCTTATGAAAAATTAACAATAAACTTTAACAAAGCCAAAAGAATATAGCGATTGTATGAAACCGTTAACATGATAAAATAAACGGTAAATGAACGTTTACCGGGAGTGTGAAAGTATGCTTGAAGTGTTGGAAAATTATCGTGATGGAATATTGGAGACCATTTTCGGTAATGTGAATCATTGTATTGTAGTAGTGGATGATCAGGGAATGGTGTCCTATCTAAATGAGAGTTACTGCGAATTTCTGGAAGTGGACAAAGGAAGTGTGATAGGAAAACATGTCACCGAAGTAATTGAAAACAGTCGTATGCACATTGTTGTAGAAACTGGAGAAGAAGAAATGGCCGATTTGCAATTTATTCGCGGCAACTATATGATTGCCCATCGGATTCCGCTTCGAGCTGACGGAAAAACAGTGGGCGCTCTTGGCATGGTTCTGTTTCGAGATACAGAAGACTGGAAGAAGCTGAACAGTCATATCAGAGATCTTTTTCTTGAACTGGAATCGTACCGCAGCCAGATGAAAAAGCTGAACGGAGTCGATTATTCGCTTCATGATATGGTTACCAGTTCTCCTGAAATGGGAGACTTGAAAAGTAAGATTAAAAAGGTAGCACCAGGAGACGTATCGGTTTTACTTCGGGGCGAGAGCGGAACAGGAAAGGAATTAATCGCTCACAGCATCCATCATTTAAGCGATCGCCACAAGGAGCCTTTTGTCAAAGTTAATTGCGCAGCTATTCCTGATCATTTAATCGAATCAGAATTATTTGGGTATCAGGATGGTGCTTTTACAGGTGCTAAAAAGGGTGGGAAGGCCGGAAAGTTTAAGCTAGCTCACGGAGGAACTCTGTTTCTTGATGAAATCGGCGATATGCCGTTGCAGGCTCAAGTAAAGATTCTTCGGGCGCTGCAGGAAGGGGAGATTGAATCTCTGGGATCCACCGCCCCTGAAAAAATCGACGTCCGTATTATTGCAGCCACCCATCAGCCACTCGAGGAGATGATTGCCGAGCAGCGATTCCGCGAGGACTTATTTTATAGAATTAATGTAGTCCCTATCCATATCCCTCCGCTCCGAGATCGTCAGGAAGATATCCGCTTGCTCGCTAAATTTCTTCTGGAAAAAATAACGAAGCGTACAGGGAAGAGAGTGATTGATTTTGATCCGGAAGTGTTTGATTGTTTTCAACAGTACGAGTGGCCGGGAAACGTGCGCGAACTTGAAAATGTGATCGAAGCCGCGGTCTACTTGACGAATGAAGAATTAATCGGAATGCAGGAGTTACCTGAACGCTTAAAAGTGGGTCATTCACCATTCGAAAAACATAAAAGTTTGAAAGAAATTATGGAGGCCACAGAGAGGCAGACGATTGAAAGAACACTGAAACAAGTGCATGGAGATAAAGAAAAAGCAGCGAGCTTGCTCCATATTGGAAAATCGAGTCTCTATGAAAAGGTGAAAAAATATCAATTATAAACCATTCCAGATCTCCGGAAAGCCATTCCGAAAGTCTGGAATGGTTCTTTTTTTATGATATGTAAGGGTTTACATTCAATAGCGGCAATCATCTGTATGACTCGAATTCCAATAATTTGGAATGTTCTATAGTTATTAAGAGTGACAAAAGGCTATTTTATGAACATTTTCGTCATCTTTTAAAGTTGGCACGGTCCTTGCATGTATGTAGGGAGAAGGGAGATGAAGGTTATGAAAAAAATTTATTCATCATTTGAAGAAGCTGTAAACCAGATAGAGGATTATTCGACCATTATGGTGGGAGGATTTGGTTTAGTTGGGATACCGGAGAATCTAATAATGGCCTTAGTAGAAAAGAATGTTAAACATTTAACCATCATTTCGAATAACTGCGGAGTAGACGATTGGGGACTGGGCTTACTCCTGAAAAATAAACAAATTGATAAAATGATTGGATCGTATGTAGGAGAAAATAAAGAATTTGAACGCCAGGTGCTGGAAGGAGAATTGGAAGTCGAGCTTACCCCTCAAGGGACGCTGGCAGAAAGGATTCGTGCAGGAGGAGCTGGTATCCCAGCATTCTACACCCCGGCAGGCGTTGGAACTCCGATTTCTGAAGGAAAGGAAACACGTACATTTAATGGCAAAGAGTATATGCTGGTAACCGGTCTGACCGCTGATTTCACTTTAGTGCGTGCAGCGAAAGGGGACCGTTTCGGAAACTTAGTTTACAACAAAACCGCCCGTAATTTTAATCCGGAAATGGCAACCGCGGGTGAAATTACAATCGCTGAAGTTGAAGAACTCGTAGAGACTGGGGATTTAGATGCTGAACATATTCATACTCCTGGAATCTACGTGCAAGGATTAGTGCAAGGAGATCAACAAAAACGAATCGAACGACTGACATTACGTCAAGAAGCCTAAAAGGAGGAGTTAGTATGGATAAAGCAGTAGTAAGAGAACGAATCGCACGTCGTGCTGAACAGGAAATTGAAAGCGGTTTCTATGTAAATTTGGGGATCGGTATGCCAACGATGGTCGCGAATTATATTCAGCCTGAAAAAGAGGTTGTGCTTCATTCTGAAAACGGGCTGGTCGGCATCGGCCGCTCACCTTATGAAGAAGAAGTAGATCCGGACCTGATTAACGCCGGCAAGGAAACGGTCACAGCTTCGAAAGGTGCCTCTTATTGCAGTAGTGCTGAGTCCTTTGCCATGATTCGCGGTGAACATCTTGATTTAGCGATTCTTGGTGGTATGGAAGTTTCGGAAGATGGTAACTTAGCGAACTGGATGATACCAGGAAAGATGATTAAAGGCATGGGAGGAGCTATGGATATTGTCCACGGCGCTAGAAAAGTGGTCATCATTATGGATCATGTGAACAAATATGGCGAGCCGAAGATATTAAAGCAGTGTAAGCTTCCTCTGACCGGTAAAGGGATTGTGAACCGCATTATCACAGATCGTGCCGTGATCGACGTAACAGATGAAGGCCTGTCTTTAGTGGAGGTAGCAGAAGGGTGGACTGTGGATGACGTAGTGGCATCGACAGAACCAACACTGAAGCTAAGTGAGCGTTTATCATCAGCTGCATTTTAATTTTTTCTTAAAGGGGATGATTCACAATGGTAAAAAATAAAGTTGTATTTATCACTGGAGCCGCAAGCGGTATCGGATATGAAATTGGAATGGAATTTGCAAAGAATGGAGCGAAGGTCATTTTAAGTGACATTAACGAAAAGAAGGTAATGGAAGCAGCGGCTGAAGTTACCGAAGCAGGCTATGAGGCCATCGGACTGACGTGTGACGTGACGAAAGAAACGGAGCTTCAAGAAGCAATCGATAAAACAGTTGAGCAATACGGAAGATTAGATGTGCTGATTAACAATGCAGGATTACAGCATGTCGCATCTATAGAAGAATTTCCAACCGAAAAATTTGAGTTCATTACGAAAGTGATGCTGGTCGCTCCGTTTATGGCAACCAAGCATGTATTTCCGATTATGAAAAAACAAGGGTTCGGTCGGATCATCAATATGGCTTCTATCAATGGTCTAATCGGATTTGCTGGCAAGGCAGCTTACAATAGCTCTAAGCATGGGGTGATCGGCCTGACGAAAGTAACGGCGCTCGAAGGTGCCGAACATGGAATTACGGTCAATGCGGTTTGTCCGGGTTACGTAGATACGCCACTCGTTCGCAATCAGCTGGAAGATCTAGCCACTAATCGAGGGGTGTCTCTCGAGAAGGTCCTGGAAGAAGTAATTTACCCGCTCGTCCCGCAGAAGCGTTTGCTTTCGGTACAGGAAATATCCGATTATACATTGTTTTTGGCTAGTGATAAATCAAAAGGGGTAACCGGCCAGGCTGTGGTTATAGATGGCGGTTACACCGCTCAATAATGAAATGGAAGGTGTGAAAAATATGGAGAATATTTATATTTTAGAAGGTGCCAGAACCCCATTTGGAAGCTTTGGAGGTAACTTGAAAGACGTAGATCCGACTGATCTTGGGGTAACCGTCAGTAAAGAAGCGATCAAGCGCAGCGGAGTAACCCCGGAGGATATTGACTTCACAGTCATGGGGAATGTCATTCATTCAGCTAACAATGCGCCTTACTTAGCCAGACATATGGCTTTAAAAACAGGGATTCCCATTCAAAGCCCGGCTTTCGCCGTAAATCGGCTGTGTGGATCGGGCATGCAGTCGGTTATATCAGCAGCTCAGTCTATCCTTTTAGGTGAAGGTTCAGCAGCGCTCGCGGGCGGCACGGAGAGTATGAGCTTAGCTCCACATGCGATGCGAGGCAGCCGCTTTGGGACGAAACTTGCAGCTCCTAAAATAGATGACATGTTGTGGGCAGCTTTAACCGATGAGTATATAGGAGGGGGAATGGGAGTGACCGCTGAAAATCTTGCGGAGAAGTACAACATTTCCCGGGAACAGCAGGATGAATACGCAGCGGAGAGTCACAAACGTGCAGCAGAAGCCCGCAACAGTGGTAGATTTTCCGATGAGATCGTACAAGTTGAAGTTAAGTCCAAAAAATCCACTGAACTGGTCGATACGGATGAACATATTCGCGAGGATACAACTCCGGAAGTACTTGCCAAATTAAAACCGGCTTTTAGAAAAAACGGAACCGTTACCGGCGGAAATGCAAGCGGGATCAATGATGGAGCTGGAGCGGTTGTAGTGGCTGGTGCAAAGTTTGTAGAGGAGAAAAACCTTAAACCCGCAGCGAGAATTGTTTCCTGGAGTGTTGCCGGAGTTGAGCCAGAGTATATGGGAATCGGCCCGGTACCAGCTATTAAACAGGCGCTGAAGAAGGCTGGACTCACGCTTGATGATATGGCAGTGGTGGAAGTAAATGAAGCATTTGCAGCCCAATACCTTTCAGTAGAGAAAGAATTAGGTTTGGATCGCAATCGAGTAAACGTAAACGGAGGAGCCATTGCACTTGGACACCCAATTGGTGCTAGCGGCACGCGTGTACTATACAGTTTAATTAAAGAATTACAGAAAAGAAATGAAAAATATGGCGTAGCTTCTTTATGTATAGGTGGTGGCCAGGGCATCGCCATGGTGGTTGAAGCCCAGTAAAATGCGGATATTAGGGAAGGAGGAATCTTTATGTTAGGAATTTTTCTAGGACTCGTTGTATTGATGGTGCTTGCCTATGTGGGATGGTCTATTATCTGGGTAGCTCCAATCGCAGCGGGTATCGTGGCACTCACGGGGGGACTCGATTTACTGGAAGCTTATACAGACACCTATATGGGAGGATTTGTTAATTTTGCTAAAGCGTGGTTTCCGGTGTTTATGCTTGGAGCAATCTTCGGTAAATTGATGGAAGATACGGGAATGGCTCGTTCTGTTGCGGTTGCATTAACCAAAGTAATTGGAACGAAGCGTGCCATCCTTGGAGTGCTGGCTTCGGCAGCTGTTTTAACCTATGGAGGCGTCAGTTTATTTGTTGTCGTCTTTGCTGTGTATCCTCTGGCTTTGTCTTTATTCCGCGAGGCTAATATCAGCAGAAAATTAATTCCGGCTACCGTAGCTCTTGGTGCGTTCACTTTCACCATGACAGCTATTCCAGGAAGTCCGCAAATACAAAACCTGATCCCGATGGATTATTTTAATACAGATCCGATGGCGGCACCGGTGATGGGGATTATAGCGGCCATTATTATGGCTGCAGGCGGATATTTCTATCTGAGATGGCAGGAGAAGAAATTGACGGACAAAGGTGATGTATTTACTGAACCAAAAGATAAAAAAATAGTGGATGTAGAAGAACAGAGTAATCCTAACTTTTTATTATCGTTATTACCTTTACTTACGGTATTGATTACATTGAACGTTTTTAAATGGGATGTTGTAACCGCTCTCATTGCAGGGATTGTATTAATTATGGTTCTGAATATTACTAAGTTTAAAGGATTTGTTACTTCTATTAATGCAGGAGCAAGCGGCTCGGTTATTGCCATCATTAATACAAGTGCTGCGGTTGGGTTCGGAACAGTGGTAAGAGAAGTCCCTGGATTTGAACGACTGACTCAAATCCTTATGGGTGTAAAAGGGAATCCACTGATTTCAGAAGCCGTGGCAGTAAACGTTCTTGCCGGTGCAACTGGCTCAGCTTCGGGCGGCATGGGAATTGCGCTGGAAGCCCTTGGTTCGAAGTACTATCAAATTGCCATGGATACGGGAATTAGTCCGGAAGCTTTTCACCGGATTGCTTCATTATCCTCTGGAGGACTCGATGCACTCCCGCACAACGGAGCCGTCCTTACGTTATTTGCCATTACGGGCATGACACATAAAGACAGCTACAAGGATATTTTTGTGGTGGCCGTGCTTATCCCAATTATTTCGGTAGCCGTAGTCATTCTTCTAGCTTCGATCGGGATTTTATAAAAAAACATAAAAAAACACGGAGCTCGAGGCTCCGTATCAGGCTGCCGAGAAACTTCGGCAGCTTTTTAATGGTTAATTAGTAAGTGGGATATGATTTCTTAATGGCTCAGCTCACTTGTTCCACAGGGTGAAAAACGTGCATCATCCATTTACCAATATCCTCAAATCCCAGCCGCTTATAAATACTTCCAGCCTCAGGATTATCGTAGAAGAGGCAAAGCATCTTTCCTTCAGCTAATAATTCCTGGCAAAGCTTTGTCATACATACACTCGCGTATCCTTGGTTCTTATGCTCAGGATGGGTGCAGACGCCGACTACCATGGCGGACATGGAATCTCAGCTGTAGTGGAAGCACACGAAAGCACCTCACGATCATTTTTAATAAAATAAGTGCGTGCAGAGCCGTTTTCCTGGCCTCTTTTCATACTCTCCTCACGACTGTTGTCCATTTCAAACTCTGGGATGAGACTGTGAAGCCTAGTAATTGAAGGAATATCACCTAATTTGGCACGCTGCACATTTTCGGTGTCTGCCTGTTGATCCAAGTAAGCTGAGGTCTCACACTTGGCGTAGTATAATGTGCGCGTCTTTGGCGCTGGATAATCAATATGAGATAGGATCTGGCTGGTGATGGATTGCAGGCCGGACAGCTGCATAAAGTCAGGATCTTCATTGATGATTTCTGCAAACGCCGGGGCATCGAATTCTCCTTCTGCATAGCAGATGTAGTTATTATGGTATTTTAATAAAATGGCGGTTAACTGCTGGTTTTCATCAAATTCACCCCATAATTTCTGAAAGTCCTGATCATAACCGAAGTTCTCAATATCACCGATAATGAATAAATTTTCCGCAGGTTTTTTTGCTAATAATTGCTGACAGGCCTGGTCATCAGCTTCATGCAGTCTTCGTACCAACTCGGTTTCCCTCCTTTTTGTAAATTGTTATTTATTGTACCAAAAATTTCAAAAAAACAATATTTTCTTATCAAAGCTTTATTTTCATGGATGTTAATAAAAACATCTGAAGCCGCTGTTTTTTTTCTTTAGTTTTCCGTTATTGGGTCACACTAAAGAGTACAGGAGGGATGAGCTTTGAAACAGGTTTGGATAATTTTGATTGCAGCTATGTTTATCGTAAGTGGATCAAACATAGGAGAAGCGAAAAGTCACTATAAAATTAAACATAAAGATCAAATTACGAATGACTGGGAAATACACGTCGATTATCCTTTATTTGATCAACTGGAGGATAAAGATTTACAACAGGAAGTGAATACAAAAATTGTCCAAAAACTTGAAGATACGTTTCGAGATGTAAAGAGAGGAGCCGGCGACTTAATGGGTATGCCTGTTCTGTACTATGAAGAAACAGGTGTCTATAGAGAGAAAGATCTGTACTCGGTAGTCATGACCTCTCATATATCGCGGGGGGAGCAATACAACTCAACGGTTACCTCGGTGAACTTTAAAAACACGGATCAAGGAAAAGTGGTGCCGCTCGCTGAATTGGTAGACATGGAAGAGTTGAACAAGCGCGTCCAGAAAGTCATTACCCAGGAACCAGATACCTACAACACTGAAAAATTTAACAAAGTAAGAGATAATACTGCTTTTTACGTTGCAGATGATCAGTTGTTTTTGATATTTAATAAATATGAAATAGCGGCTGGGGTGCATGGAACACCTGAAATTCAAATTCCTTTAAACGGGATGGAGCTGGAGCAAGCTGATGAAACGAATGCTCCGTTTCCGTCTTTTACTTTAATTCATCCACAAACTATCCTGACTGGTAATAACTGACCGCCTCACTTATCCACTTTACTAACAGGGGTGTGGATAAGTTTTGTCCACAGGTTAAAAAAAGGAATGAAAAAGCATAAGCGCTGCTTATGCTTCTAACATTTCCTCATTTTGTTCTTGTTCTCCGTAGTAGTGGAACATATATTGTTCTTTTGTAATCACAAATAAATCATAGATATCTTCTTTACGATTTACCCAGGAATGGACATCAGGGTAGGAATCGTTTCCTAAGGATACATAAGGAATTTTAAGGGCAGCTTTCATGGATCTTACGTTTGTTCTTCTAATCTTCATGAAAATCGCTTCAATTCCCAGGTGGAAGAATACTTCTTCAAAGAAGGCTTCTTTAGCTATCTGGTTGTAGCCTTTTCCAAAATAGGGCTGGCCAAGCCAGGTAGCAAGAAAGCCCATTTGCGAATCGATATCAAATAGGTTGATGGTTCCAATCGGCTGTCCCCATTCATCAAGGATGGTACGTGAAATTAATTCACCTCGATCCTCTGCTTCAATGGTTTGCTTCGTCAAAAAGTAAAATTCGTCACTCGACGAAGCTTTATGACGGACGTAAGGAAAAACTTCTGGGTGGCTCATCAATTCAAAAAGGACCGGGGCATCATGTAAATCACGTTTTTTCAGCATAAAAAATCCCTCCTTGATTAAAGGAGGGTGATCTAAACCGCGCAGGAAAATAACGCTGAATAGTAGGCTCAGACCACCCTCGAATTTTTATCAATTGCTCACAAAAATTCGGGGTGGGAATCGAACCCACTAGAACCAGGATAACCCCCTGGTGGCGCACCATTTGCCTTCCCTAGCTAATACAGCATCATCTAAATTTATAATAATCGATTTGCTCAAAAAAGTGAATAAAATTTTTGTAAAATCCGCATTAATTTTTTGAGTGATTTGTGTTCTATTTATGAACTTGAAAGAACGGTATAAACCGCCAGTCGCTCCGTGTATTCCTGTGCTTCATCATCGTAAGCACCAGTGCAGGTAATCAGGTTCAAGGCTTTCTCATTGGTGGGGCCGAACAGTTCACGGATAGGGGATTCATCCAGTGGATGTGCCACGACTTTCTGGACCGTATAAGTCAGCTTTTCCCCGTCTTTTCCCTCTACGTAGATCGAATCACCTGCTTCAAGGTCTTTCAGATCGTAAAAGATTGCAGGACCATTTCGTCCATCCACGTGTCCGGCTATGACAGAATTTCCGACAGCTCCAGGCTTCGTGCCAGGCTCGAACCAGCCCACTTCTGTCACACTGTTAGGAACAGCCATGCCGCCTTGCTCCGTGTATCCCTGTGGTGCGACAGGAGCATCCACATCAATGGATGGGATGGTTAAGCGGACAGGAACAATTCCTTTTGCTCCGTCCGTGGGGGCCACAACCGCCGGCTCATAATTTTTTTCGATCGGGGTCGATTCCAAAGCATCTTCTGATTGGGTGTTTACTTTCTTATCCATCGTTTCCGCTTGGGTTGTAGTTGGTACAGGTGAATTAGAAAGAACCCTGGTTTCCTCAGCGGGTTCATCTTTAAGCAACTGAAAGCTTAGGACAAATACGAGGAAACCCAGGGTTATAGGATATACAATTTTTTTCATTTTTAGGCTTCAGATCGTTTACGGAAAACGATGAATCCAGCACCCATAGCCATTACACCGAATGCAGCGGCAAGCAGCATAGCATTAGAACCAGAATCGGCTGTTCCACCAAAACCTGTTTCTGGCATTTCAGAAGGCATAGCAGCTGAATCTTGAAGGAGTAGAACTTCAGGACTGTCGGCTGTACCAACCGCAAAAGCACTATACACTTTACCAGCTTCTACTGCTGTTCCAGATAGGTCAATCAGTTGAGTGCCATCTGTTGTACGAACTTCAAGGTCGTATGTTCCTGGCTCTAATTCTTTATAATCGGTTACCATTGGGAATTCAGCACCTGCAAATAGGGCTTCACCATCAATTGGTCCGACATCAACTGCAGGAGCTCCAGGAATAAAGTGGCCTACACGAACTTTAGCCATTCCTTCTGTTGCTGCCATAGAGTCTTCAATAGCTTTCAACTGAAGGTTTTCTAAGTTATCAATCGCAGCAGCTGTATAAGCTTTCCCAGCTTCTACAGTTACATCAGCAGAAATTACAGCGTCCTGTTCACCTTTTGTACCAGCTGCATAAATTTCTACCGTATGTTCTCCGGCAGGAAGTTCCATATAATCTGTTGCAGCTTTAAATTCTGCACCTTCCACAACAGCATTTCCATCTACGTAAACGTCAACAGCAGGGGCGTCAGGAGAAGCATGAAGCACACGAACCATAGCCATTTCTCCATGATGATCAGCGAATACAGCTGGTGCAAATACTCCCAAAACCAAGACGAAAGCAGCTAAAGAGGATAGTAGTTTTTTCATTTTTCCACTCCTTAAGATTTTTTTTATATAAAATTGCCGATAAGTGGCAATTTATATCGAAAGTGGTGTGACCGTCCTTATCAAAAGTTGTACAATTGTTATACATTCATCATATACACCATTTTGCTAATTTTCAAACTAATTGGTGTGCTCAATGTGTTTTATGGAAAAGTTTTTATTAAATCTCCATTAATTATTAAAGAGAAGCTCCCATTACTTGAAGACTCAGTTTCGAGACAATTGGGCCCGTTACTAGAATGGAGAGGAGGGTTGGTGGGGAAATAACTCGTCTTGTTCCATCACCCAGACACTCGAGCCATAAGCCGTTCATCAACGGATGGAAAAACCGCCATCCTTTTGATGCTCGGCTTATGCTGTTCGTGTCTTTCGGGGTGATTGCATATTTGAACACTTTCCCATGGGGGAACGGTGAGCTTCCTCGCTCGTTTCACTCCCTGCGGGATCTCACCTAGTCCCTTCTCCCATGGGAGTCTCGCCATTTCCCAACCCACCCAGCGATATCTAGCGAACGGACCCTTCTATAGGAAAAAGGAGACATGGTAAATGCCTCAAACGCTTCTATAGCAGGGTCATTCACGTGGTAACGCTACAAATCCAATGTGTTCAGAATGTTATCTTTTTCGTAATATTGCTCTACTCCAAAGAGTTTCGAGACACAATTATCGCAAGGTCCGGTGGGGGACGATGTAGACTCCTGCGGGATGAACATGATCGGTGAGATCCCGCAGGGCTGTTAAGCCCGAGGAAGCTCAGCACATGCCCGCGGAAAGCGAAATCGTCCCCCAAAGGACCTTCCTCATAACCAATATCTCGAAACTGAGTCTTCCACAATCCGGCCCTATAGCGTAATAAGTCTCTTATAAAAAATCAACAATAACCAGAGCCATTGCAAAAACATAAAAAAACACCGGTATAATCTACCGGTGTTAGCATTTACTGCTATTCTTGAAAATATACCATCTTTCCATCAATCATAGTCCAGATAGGCTGAGATAGATATTCAAAAGGGTGGCCGCTCCATAAAACTAAATCAGCGTCCTTGCCTTTTTCAATGGAACCTACGCGGTCATCTACTCCTAGATTTTTGGCAGGGGTGATCGTTATTCCTCTTAATGCATCCTCAATTTCCATTCCTTCACGAGCAGCGAGAGCCGCGCATATATTCAAATATTGGATAGGTGTGTAAGGGTGATCTGTGGTAATGGATACTTTTATGCCATGATCATGCAGGATTTTATAAGTCTGCCACGTTTTATTACGCAGTTCGATTTTAGAAGCCCGGGTGAAGGTAGGTCCTACCGAGACCTGTAAATCCCTGAAGGCGAGTTGATCTGCAATCAGGTGACCTTCTGTACAATGTTCAATTCTGAGATCCAGATTGAATTCTTCCGCGAAACGCACTGCGGTCATAATATCATCTGCGCGGTGCGCGTGGATACGGACAGGGATTTCTCTGTTCAGCGCCTGGAGAATGGGCTTGACTCTAAGATCAGGTTCTGGCTCTTTCATAGCCGCATAAAATGTTTCACGCAGTTTGCCCATTATTCCAAGGCGTGTAATGGATGCGTTTTTTGATTGCGAGTGGATCCGCTTCGGGTTTTCGCCCAGTGCTAACTTTAAACCGGCCATTTCTTTAAGGATCATCCCGTTTATCGTATGGCCTACCGTTTTGATGACTGCTGTTGTACCCCCGATCATATTCGCGCTTCCCGGCATAATGTGAGCGGTGGTTACACCAGCCTTTCTGGCTGAGAAGAAGGCGGGATCTAAAGGATGGGCGCCGTCAATCGCTCGTAAATGCGGAGTAATGGCTTCAATGGTTTCGTTGGCATCACTGCCCGCCCATCCTGTTCCTTCATCATATAGTCCTAAATGGGTGTGTACATCTATAAAACCTGGATAAAGATCCATCCCTTTACCATCAATATATTCCGCTTGCTCTGGCAGAGGGATGTCCCTGCCATAATCAATAATTTTTCCATCCACAATGTGTAATTTTCCGTCCTTAATGGAAGCAGAAGTGACAGGATGGATGGTAACATTCGTAATAACGGTATTCATTCAACATACAGCCTTTCAAGTAGTATTACTAGTTATTATACTGGAATTTATTAGTTTAGGGCACAAAAAGAACGAAGCTTTTCAAAACTTCGTCTTTTTTGTCCCCTTATTGTTGCACAATGGATTGAAGGGCGGGCTTTAAATCCGGATATTTAAACGTGTATCCATGAGCGAGCGCTTTTTTAGGAATGACGGACTGACCGTCTAAAAGTAATATACTCATTTCACCGAGGGCCGCTTTTAAAGCGAAAGAAGGAGCAGTCATCCAATGAGGGCGATTCATCACTTCACCGAGAGTCTTCCCAAAGTCTTTGTTTCTTGAAGGATTGGGAGCTGTACCATTCATTGGGCCCTGAAGATCAGAATTGTGAATGGCAAAATCAATCAGCCCTGCGACATCATCTACATGAATCCATGACATCCATTGTTCGCCTGAGCCGACATTTCCGCCGACCATTAGTTTGTAAGGGATCATCATTTTTGGTAAAGCCCCTTCTTCACCCAGTACAATACCAAAGCGTACATAAACGGTCCGAACACCTTTGTCCTTAGCTTGGGAAGCCCGCTCTTCCCATTCAGTTACTACATTGGCAAGAAAGTCATTTCCGGGAGTTGTCGTTTTTTCCGTAAAGGTCTTCGTTTTCGAACGTCCATAGAAACCTACAGCTGAGGCATTTACAAGAACCTGAGGTTTTTCAGGAAGATGATCAATCAGATCGAGGACACCTTCTGTAGCCTGAATACGGCTGTCGAGAATGGAGCGCTTCCTTTCCTCTGTCCAGCGTCCGCTGTTCAAGGATTCTCCTGCTAAGTTTACGATGGCATCAATCTTAGGAAGGTGTTCTTCTGGATGATGCTCGTCTTTTAACCAGCCGACATGGGTGATTTGGTCTGTATCCTGATGCTTCTCAGGACTCCGGGTCAATATGTAAACGTTGTGTCCATCTTCAGCCAATTGACTGGATAAGTGACTACCTACAAAACCTGTGCCTCCGGTAACGGCTATATTCATAAATAATTCCTCCTTCGAATACTTTCGTTCCCATTATTTTACTAAATGGCTTCCATAAAAGCGATTCTTTTCGCTGAACGGTGAATCTAAATCATGCTAAACTACGAAGAAAAGGGAGAGTTAGAATGGCGAAACTTACAAAGATTACGACTCAAAAGAAAAATAAAGGACGTTACAATATCTTTTTGGATCATGGGCAAGGGGAGGCTTATGGATTCAGTGTCAGCGAAGAAATTCTGATCCAATACCGCCTTCAAAAGAATATGGAACTGGATGAATCGACCATTCAAGCGATGATTCAAACAGACACCATTCATAAATCCTATACCCTTGCCATCAACTATTTAAGCTATCGAATGCGTTCAGAAAAGGAAATCAGAGATTATTTAGATGAGAAAGAGGTAGATGAGGAGCATATTGATGAAATCGTCTCCCGACTATATAAGGAAAAACTGCTTGATGATCAGGAGTTTGCGAATTCACTTGTACGAACGCGAGTCATGACCTCAAGCAAGGGTCCGCTTCTTGTGAAAAAAGAACTGGTTGAAAAAGGGGTCCAGGCCTCTCAGGCTGATGCTGCTCTTGACCACTATCCTTTTGATGAGCAGTACAAAAAAGCTATGAAATTCGCCGAAAAGAAGTTAAAAAGTGATAAGAAAAAATCCGCTCGCCAGCAAATTCAAAATGTCCAGCAAACCCTGATGCAAAAAGGCTTTAGCGGAGATGTTGTAAAAGAGGTATTATCTGACCTACCAGAGGAAGAGAATGAAGACGAGCAGTGGGAAGCGGTCGTTTACCAGGGAGAGAAGTTACTCCGCAAATATGCTCATAAAGCAGAAGGATATGAATTGAAACAAAAGATCAAGACAGGATTGTACCGAAAAGGGTTCTCGTTTGACTTAATTGAACGCTTTTTAGATGAAAATGTGGAAGGATAATTAAAGAAAGTCAGCGCCAGGGGATCTCACCGATCATGTTCATCCCGCAGGAGTCTTCGCCGTTCCCTTCCGCCCCTTTGCGATCATTGAGAGCTCAAAATTGTCTGCATAAACGCCTTCCAATGAACAAGGATCATCTATGATTCA